>NZ_CP040840.1:3607500-3692500 GCF_006874765.1 Leptospira weilii | reverse complement strand
GATCTTCTCAGAGAGTTCGGTTTATCAATCGATCTTCTGCGAGAGCCGGCGAGGAAGTGCGAGGAACCAACGAAAAAGTGGGTTTAGGTCTTGCGGACATTTTGAAAAAGGAACCCGATAAAACTCATACACAAGGCGGAATTAGCGTAACCAGGATCGCTCCCGAGGAAAAGAAATTCGGAGCGGACGTTTTTGCGATTTCGGAAGATTCCGATTACGGACATGTCAATTCGATTCAAAGAATCCTAGCCGGATTCGTAAAATCTAACTTCGGCTATGACGACAAAAATTCCGACATTCTCGCCACTTATATTTTATATTACAATGCCATTCATAGGAAAGATAGGAGTTATATCGGAAGGAAATATTCCAATTCTGTAATTAAGTTTGTAAACCCGAATTCCATCGGAATTTCCAGACGTTATTCCGAATGGCCCGGAAAAACTCAGATTTTGATTCCCCTTGTCGAAGACGTTCTCGGTAAGGACGTTCATACGGACGAATTGGAAGACGAGGTCAATAAGGAGTTGGATAAGAAAAAGGAAGGGCAGTCCGAAAAGGATAAGTTCGGCGATCTTCAGAACGAAAAAAACAAGAAAGAATTAGAAGAAGTAAAGCGCAGAAAAGAAGAAAACCAGAACAAACAAAAAGAAATTTCCGATAGGGAAATAAAAACCGATAAGGAACTCCAAGAGCTCAATAAAGATCCTGTAAAAAATAAAACTCAGATCGCAGAAAAGAAAAAAGAAAAAGAGCAGATTCAAAAAGAAAAGCAATCCGCTCAGAAAGAAGAGCAAAAGTTAAAAGAAAAGGAAAAAGAAGTCGTTAAAAAAGACGAAGAAAGGAAAAATAATAAAACCAATCCTTCTACTTCTTCCAGTTCCTCAAGCTCCTCTAAATCCGATTCTAAGGGCGATTCCGGCAATAGTAAATCGGGAAGTGATAATCAGTCTTCTAACAAGAAATCGGAGGCGGAGTTAAAGAAAGAACTCGCGGAAACTAAGAAGGAGTTGGAAATCAAAAAGGAAGAAGAAAAGAAAAAAGAAGAATTCGATAAAAACGTGGTCGGAGGAAAAATTCTTTTCTTAAAAACTCTGAAATATCTGGATAAAGGACATTATAATAACGAGCTTCAGGTTTTGGATCCCACCAAGGACGACACGATTTTTAGAGGAGACTTCAACAAGATCTGCGGTAGGACTTTCGAGATCGTGGATGGAAAAGCTTTGGTCATAGGCTTTGAAGACGGCCACTCTTCCAATCATAAGTTGATTTTGATCGATCAGGAAACTTTAAAGCCGACTCTTTCGGCGGCGGACAATATTTTCTGGAGATCTCCTATGATCGTAAAAGGTGATGAAATCTACGCTTTTGAAGAAGTTGAGGAAAAATATTATCTTTCGCGTTTCGGCAAGGATCTGAAAAAACAGGCCAAGTCTTCGGAGGAGATCAGCCCGAATTCGAACGTTACTTTTTATGGTGAAAAAATTTATGTCACCGGTAAGGAAGAAAGTTCGGGCAGCATTCAGATTACCGTTTTTAACAAGGCGGATCTGAAACTGATTAAGAAAATCAAACCGTAATCCCGACCAAACTGCAGGTTTAAAAAATCAGCCGTCGCACCTTTCTTTTAGGTCGGCGGTTTTTTGTTTGTTGGGATAGAATTTATAATTCAATCATTTGGCATATAGATGCTCAAAAATGAAATAGAGTTGTTGAAAAATTAATTCTCCCTCTGTTTGCGTTTCACCGAAACGGGCGATTCGAGTAGTTTTTTTAAACTCCGCTATGGAATTTTTCAACAACTCTAACGTAGTTTCTTAAACATTCGCAAAGATTTTAAATTCGAAAATTTATTTTTTCTCTCTATCGGAGTGATTCTAGAAATCTCTTCCAACAATTTTCGGATGAAATCTACTCTTTCTAAGAAGCTAATGTTTGCGCGCGCTGTGTTTTTTTGCAAAGCGCAATCTGACAACTCCGAGCAATGTTTCGCTCATAGTCGATTCCATCGATCAATGTTTCTTCGATTTTTCCAAATAAATTGGCATCAATGCTTGATCTCTACATAATAGAGTGTCCAAAATTCTGCGTTAAACGTGGGATTTGTGTTCAAATTAGCCGTACTTCTTTATGTAAAGATCAGTAATAAAACTTTCACAGCCGCCGTGAAAGTTTCATCGTAGATTTTAGATTTGAAAAGCAATTGTTCGGTTATCCGGTTAGGGACAAAAATTTTATCTTAGGGAAGTGAGTTCTCTATAAGCGCGGACTACTCCGTCGGCGATTGTCTTTGTGAACGTTAGGGCCACTCTTGCTTTTTCGGAAGCGATCATCACTTCGTGAGCGTCTACGGAATTCGGATCGAAAACCATCTTTTGAGTCAACTCGTCCGCTTCCACTTGGAGATCGTTTACGGAAGTTAGGGCGTTCTTCATCGCCTCCGAAAAACTTTCCGCTACGTAATCGGGAGAAACAGGTTGTTTTACGTCTTTGTAATGTCTTTCCTCCGTAGTAGATACTTTTACGTTATCCCCCTTTGGGCTGAGCGGATGGGGTTTGTTTCCCGTATAACCCGAGTTATACGTATACCAGAGAGAGGAATTAGAATTGATTTCCATGATTAAGCCCTACCTATTTCCAAAGCCTTATTGAACATCGCTTTGGATCCGTTGATCATTTGTACGTTTGCCTCATAAGATCTGGATGCCGAAATCATATCCGTCATCTCCGTGACTATGTTTACGTTAGGCATTTCCACATATCCTTTTTTGGGCCCGATCTGAATCGCGTCCGGGTGTGTCGGATCATAAACCAATCGAAGAGGGGTCATGTCCTTTTCTATTTTCATTACCTTCACGCCCTTGCCTTCTCCGGGGGCGACTCCGAACGGATAAACCGGACTTCTCCATCTGGTCCTCAAATTGATCGGAGTCATCACGACTCGATCTCTTCTAAATGGACCGTCCCCGTTTGTATTTCGAGTTGTGGTCGAGTTCGCGATGTTATTGGAGATAACATCCATCCTGAGTCTTTGGGCGGATAAGCCGGTTGCGGAAATGTTGATTGATGAAAAAAGTCCCATGGCTACTTCCTAAAACGTAAAATTATGCCTCATTAAAATAGATGCGAAAAGATTCAAACCGAATTTTTAAGCCATTCTCATAACCTGTTTTAGATCTCTGTAGTTCTGATTGAGTCTTTCGGTCATCATCATGTACTGCATTTGAGAATTGGAAGCTTCCACGACTTCCTTTTCCACATCCACGTTATTCCCGTCGGCTCTCATAGTCGTTAAGTAATCTATGTTTGTTTTCGGCTGGACCTCTCGATAATCCATCGGTTTGAAAAATTGAATATGGCGTTCGTCCGAAATTTGAGTCGGTACTTCTTTCAAAGCTTCGATTTTCTCGGACTCGATGGCTCTCTTCATCATCGATTCGAAAATTACTTCGGATCTTTTGAAATGAGGAACGTCGGCGTTTGCGATATTGTCCGAAATTACTTTTCTTTTGAGAATGGAATTATTCATTCCTCTTTCCAGGAGATCCTGGGTTTTCATGAAGTGGGTTTTCTCGAACATTATTTCTTCTCCCTCCAAAAAATCGGTTGAATTTGCAATTTCCAAGAGAGATTTTTTCCAAGAGAAAGTTTTTTTATCCGAAGTTTACGGAGCATAATGGAGAAACTTTGAAATGAATTTTTATGTCAGAAACACCTGAAACGATCGAAATCACTCCTGATCTTACGACCATTTTTAATGATTACTATACGTTCAGAAGAATGCTTATGGACGCGATCGATAAAAAACCGAAAAGTATCGTTCTCAACTTGGGAAATATTCCTATGATGAATTCCATTTCAATCAGTTCTCTCGTTTGGTTTTTAAAGAATGCTCGTTCTGAGGGAATTTCCTGTACGATCAGCGCAATTCATCCCGATCTTCTCAATACGTTCGAAATTCTAAGTTTGAAAGAATATTTGGACATTCGATAAATTTTCGTTCAATCCTTGAAAATGTTGGAATCTCTTGATTTGTTTCTTTGGGAGGGCGATTTTCATTGGACAGTGGGAGACACGTCTCTATGTTTGAATCTATGAAAAAAATCTTTTTCGTTTTCACTTTGATTTTGTTTTTATTTGTCGTTTGTAAAAAAAAGGAAGAGTTGATTTTAGGGGATTGGATAAAAGTCAAAGAGTGTTCCGAAAAAGGGGAATGTACCACACCGACTAAGGAAAAAAGAAATCATCTCCAAATTTTTCCGCAGGGCCTTGCCATGTATGATACGTTTCATCTTACTTATAAAATTCAAGGAGACGATATCCATTTTAATCTCGCGGACCTCGCTTTTGATTTGGAATATAGGATCTTAAAAGTAGACGAGAAAGAACTTCGGCTTTTCAATAAAAAGACCAATGATGAAGAATACTTTGAGAAAAATTAAATCGTATATCTATTTCGTTTTTTCTTGATTCGGATTCGGTTCGGATTATGAAACATATCTTTCATTTGCTTTTGTTGTTGTTCTTTTTTTCGGATGTTCTTTTCGCAAACGACGAGGACGAAAATCTCCCCGAAGATTCCGTGTTCAATCAAGATAATATTTCTTTAAGTCCGACCGAGGCGGCTCGTCGTAGGGTTCAAATCGCCGCTTTGAATACTGAAACCGTAAATCTCATCCGTGCCAATAATCTCGCCAAAGCTTCCGCCAACATAGATAAAATTAGAAAATTGGATAAGAATTCGATGGAGTATCACTATCTAAAAGGTTCTTATCTTTATGCGCAGGGAAAATATCCTCAGGCGGAAAATTTTCTTTTAAAAGCGATTCAAATTCATCCGAGTCACGACCCATCTTATTATTTATTGGGGATGATTTTTATTCAAAAAGCCAAGTGGGCAAAATCTCTGGAATACTTTCAGAAAGCGGTGGAACTTTCCAATTACAATCCGTTCTATAGGATCAACTTGGCCCTAGCTTATTTTGAAACCGGAAATTTTCTTAGAGCGAAAGCCGAATCGGAAAGAACGATCGAACTCAAACCGAATTTTAGAGCCGCGAAACTTCTTCTTTTGAAATCCAATTTTCTTTTGGGCAACAAAGCGGAGGCTTATTCTCAGTGTGTCGATTTCGTTAAGGAAGGATTCTTATCTCGGGAATATATGTTGATCTATGCGAGACTTGTAATGGAGATTTATCAGGATTATAGAAAAGCAATCGAGATTTACACTCAATATGGGGAGCTTCCTTTTCAGGAAAAAAGATTTTTAGCTCGCGCTTATTATAATATAGGAAACTACCGAGCGGCGGCCGCAACATATCAAGCCGTCGTTCAATTAAAAATCGCCCGAGAGGAAGACAAGATCGAATACATTCGCTCTCTTTCATTCATTAAGGATTATAAAAGGCTCGAAACTTTTGTGAGTTCTTGGCTTCAAGAGGAGCCGGAGAAGCAAAATAAAATTCTAGAAATTTTAGATGTCGCGGAGCTTTTAAAGGAAAACGACTCTAAGATATTTCATATGTTTCCGTCGCGATCTCCATACTGAGTTCGGGATTGGCTCCCAGCAAGTTGGAGCCATAGTCACGGCCGTTATCTTTTGCCTGTTTGCTTCAGCCCTTTTGAAGCGAGCCGTTTCCGTTATGAAATTTACAAGCCGAAGCCCTATCGGGAATCGGTACGCTTTAAAGCTTGTTCTAAAAATTTCAACACGGAACTTTCACGTAGATTTTCTGAGAATAAGCGGTTTAAAAACGCGAAAATAATATAAAACGACGTGAGTTCGGGGATACCCGCGTTCTTGTGAAACTAAAGCATCTCGCTCCTATCATAACCTTACCCGCAATTAAGAAGGCTTTTGGAATCATAAGGATCAAAAACTGATATTTTCCAAATATTCCGACAAGAATGAGGCTTGTTACTTGCAAAAAGTATGATTTTATAATATAGAAAAATCTCTCGAGTCTTCCCGCCGCCCAAAAATCAGGCGCAGAGCTCCTAAACTCAAATCTCGCTTCCCGAAGGGTTGCGAGATAGGTCGCTCTGCGGGGCCGATCGTTTCACGGAGGATTTGTCGTAATTCCGACAGGTTTATCTTCGGATCCAAGTATCTGTGGGTAACGTTATGGCTTCCTAAGGGTATCGTTTCAGATCGCAACATAATAATCGCTTTCGCTTTTGTTATATCGAGCTTACGTTATATTATAAAATTAAAATATATATTCGGTCCGAATAGTTTGGAAGTAAGCTTTTTCAAAAGCAAGGCGAGGTGTTTGATTTCCATGTTTTTTTGTATCGACAATTTTTTTCTAAAATTCAGACTTTCGATTTTGTGGGAATTCGAATCAAGTAAATCACTACGAGCATTCCGATCAGTGAAACTAGGATTTTTACCGCTAAAATCGGAATAAAGAAAAATACGCTGGTTCCAATCGTCAAAAAAATCATGGAAATCGCGATGATTTTGGCTCTAAGAGGTATTGTTTTGTGAATTCTCCAATCGCGGATATAAGAACCGAAGTACCGGTTGTTCATGAGCCAATTGTAAAATCTGTGGGAAGCTCTTGCGTAACAGGCTGCGGATAAAAGTAAAAAAGGGGTCGTCGGAAGAATCGGCGTAAAAATTCCGATGATTCCTAAAATTAGAGAAACGGAACCGGCAATAAAAAGTAAAAAACGAATGATCTTCGATCTATGCAGACGGACTTCGTCGCTGTAATCTTTTTTTTCCATATCAAAAATTTGTCCCAAAACCGTCCAATGTGGGAACTCCTACTAGTGTAATATTGAAAAGACGATTTAAAAACCTACCAATTCACCAAAGAAACCTAATTTGTAGGAACTACAGCGTTTTTGTGAAACTAAACGTTTCACTCCTGTCGAATGATCCGTAGAAAATGAGGCACCTATTTCAATTGATCATTCTCTGAACTCAGTGAGACGCGCGTTATGGAATTGCGTTTCAGATCGTTCGAAAAAATAGAACGTCTCGTTTCTATGGCGCTCGATAAAACTCAGCGCAGAGCTTTCTTGAACTCAGTAAACACCTCCTATGGGTCGGTGTTTAGGTCGCTTTCGCAGGTTTTGGGATAGATTTTTAATAGAATCGAAATTGTATGCAACAATTCAATTCTTTATTGAAGTGTTGAGTTTTGAAACTTTTATTTTAACTGTATCGATTTCTTTTTTTGCGAAAACGTTTATCGGATCAAAAAAATTATGGCTGTTCTAAGTTAGATTTTTCTTTTTACGGGAATTTATGAATGTCCCGCAGAAAAATTGCTTAAAAGCGAATTTCAATCTTCCCGGGACAAGATTAAGCTTTTCTTATGGATTGTGCAATTGAAAGAAATTAACTGCTTCTTGGTCCGCGTTCGGTTTTGCGGTCACATCGTTATTGTCGAATTTGGAAGAAATACTTTGAGCCTCGTCAAAGCTATGATGTGTATTCGGATATACGGTCATCGAGATCGAGTTGTTCGTTGCGGCGTTTGCGCCTAAGGTTTGAGCTCTTGAAACTCTCGTATTACAATAACCTACTGTATGAAGCGGGTCCGCTCCGGCCGCAAGAATTTTAATATGAGTATACGGAAGATATTGGCTTGCAGAAATTCCGCCGAATGCGTTGTTGAGTCCACACCCAGGATAAAAGGAAATCACCGCTTTAAACGGTCTCGGATTTCCCGAGCGGTATTGGGTCGTCGAATTAGTATCCACAGTGGAAAATACGCTGCTTCCTCCATGAGACCATCCCAGTAAAACGATTTTATCATTGTTGATAACTTTGGACCTTTTTACGTAACTTAAAGCTGCATATGCATCCGTCGGTCTGTCCGTAACTTCCGATGTTCCTACATTGGCGCCGTTGTTACATTGATTTTGTCCTGCGCTTCTTGTTGTAAAGCTATCGACTAAGAGAGTAGAATATCCTAAATTTTTTCCTCGGTTAGCCCATTCCGTATAAAGAGACGCGGGGGGTTTTGTGACATCACTACTCGAATGTGCGCCTGCACATCCGTGCATCATGACGATCAGAGGAAACGGTCCCATTCCTGCTGGTTTCGAGAAATAAGCTTCAAGAATGAATTTTTGAGTCGGATTATAAATTTTAAATTTGTAGTTTGTAAGTTCTGTTTCTTGATCGATTAACACCGGACCGGAGATTAAGTCTTGAATCTCGGTTTGTTGTGCGATTGCTAGAAGAGTTCCCGCTAAAAGTAAAGGGGGTTCTTCGTTTGAATTCTTGCAGCCGAAAAGAAGAAAAAAAAGGATCAGTCGCGGATTGATTTTAAATAACTTCATGTAAGATACAACAAAGTAGGGCGAAAATCTTCCATTTAAAATGAGAATTTATTTCGGGATATTACATCCTATCTTTGGGGTAAGTTTCAATATTATATGTAATCAAAATTCTGGGAAATTTATAAAAAAGTTTGGAATTTAGACAAAATCTGGGCTTGAAAACCGCAAGCATTTACCACAAACAAGAAAGCCAACAGAAGGAACTAAAGTGAAAAGAAAAATATATGCAGATGGATATTCATAAAGAAACAATTACTGATCCCTATAAGATTCTGTCCCAAAAAACTCAGTACCACGACTCTCTATGAATTGCCGCGGCAGGGACAGAACCTTGCAGCTTGTCTTTCTGATAAAGTAGAGTTAGGTTTTTGGACGCGCTGTAAATAAAATGTTGTTCATTTGAACACAAATCCGCATTCAAATGCAGATTTTGGACACTCTATTATCATGCAAAGATGAGTAAGATGTTTTCGAGGAGTGGATGATTTAACGGCGATGTTTTTTACTCTGCGAAGTCTGTGATTTCAGGAGATTTAAAACAGCGGACTTCTTTTATGAGCTTTCTTGGACTTGTTTCCGAAAAATACGATTCCAAAAGAAAACAAATAGGGATCACAAAAATGGGAAGTCCCGGGCTTAGAATAATTTTAACGGAAGCAGCTTGGCACATCGCTTCCCGGAAACAGAAAGCAAGATCGTAGCTGCAAGAATCCGAACAATTTGCGTTAGTCGTTGCTTTAGAGGAAAAGGCTTCCTTAAGTGATGCCTATCAGTTGATTTAGTTTTAAGTTTATATTTTCATTTTTTACTATAAAAAATCCGTCTTGATATTTTTTAAAAAGACAATGGAATGTTTTTATAAGCGAAGTTTTAGTTTCCTTTTACGGAGCTGAAAAAAATTATTTCAATAGAGTTGTTGAAAAATTCCATGATTCAGATTAACAAAACCGCTTCAAACGCCCATTTCAATGAAGCAGAAATGGATAGAGAAGTTAATTTTTCAACAATTCTATTGATAAAAGCACGGATTTAAGATCGTGAATATGAAATGCGATCATTTTGTTCAGACTTTGATTGAAGAAACCGAATCTAAGTTTTTTCAATCTAAAAAGAAGTGGCCGACACTTGAATTTAAAACCGATTTCGTATTGATCGGTGTTAGAGGTATTAGTATCATTAATAACGAAGTTTTGTTAAACGACAATTCTTTTGACTATTTCAACGATATTCTTTTTAATATCTATCCAGGCGCTAAATCTTGGGGAAGCAGGGTCGCGACAATGGATCCCGGTAAAGTTTCTAAGGAAACCCTTCTCAAATACGGTATTAAAGATGGCGAAGCTAGAACCGAAGAAGGCCTTTATTTGGTTAAAATTGGTTTTCATCGAGGTCACAAAGCATTTGTACAAGCTTCCCCATTTTATTATCGCAGGGACGTAAACGAGGATCGCGTCCGGAATGAACTTGATCCTTTGTATTACGATCAAGTGGGTTTAAACATTCATGCTCAAAACGTCCAAAAAGATTCCGTAGGGGTTTCCTCTCTAGGTTATACGGTCACAAAAATCACTTGGGATGAGCCTGAGTGGATTGAATTCATTTCAGTTTTTAAGGAGGCATCTATACAAGCTCGGATTAAGAATCCGAAGTTTTCCGGTTTTTGTTATGCGGTTTTAAACCAAAACATGGCCAAAAAAATTTTTTCTAGGTAAAAGTTTATGAAACAAACACTCAAAGCAAAAGATATATTAGCGGTTCATCCTGATTCTTCCCAAGCAAAAGGGTTGGAGAAAAGTTTAGAAAACTATATCGTAGTTGAAAAAAATCTTTTTCGTATTTCAAATCGTGCCTTTTTTCTAGGCCTCTTATTTTTATTTCTAGGTCTTTATACTTTAAAATCCTTTCCAGATGCAAAAATCTCGGAAGGATTCGGAGGAATTAGCGTTTACGGCCTATTTATTACCTCGGGTATCATTTTAATGTCCTGGTTTAAAACCGGTGAGATTCTGAAAGCCGTCGGTGATTTTATTTCCAAAGTCAAAGGGGGAAATTCATAACCTAACAGAAGTTCGGCGATCGAAAATGAGAAAGAATTTTCTAAAAGTAGGAGTTCCTACTTTTAGAATTTGTTCTAGTTCCCACATTTTAAAAATAGATTTACAAAGAGCGCGTCTTGCTCATCCTTATAAAATAGAATACCGTTATTTGAGCATAAATTCCGCTTTTAGACGCAGAATTTTGGACACTCTAGTATGTAGAGATGAGTAAAACCTGCAGAAACGATCCTTGAGAGTGAGACATTGAGTTTCTTTTGGGACAGATTCTTATGGAGTGTCTTAAAAATTTTTGCAATTTTCAAAGAAATCTTATACTCAAAATTTTTAAGAGAATGATGTTTGAGAAAATTATTTTCCCAACTTAAAACTTTTCCTTCAATTACATGAACTTTTTACAATTCCTATCGCTTTCTCCTCATTGTGTCATTTTGATAGAAGTTACAAATTTATCATAAATTATCCTTTTTAACGTGAGTTCGCCTAAGAAAGTTTGGGCGAATAAGAAACTAAAGTGTTACGACTTCCTACTGATCCCTATAAAATAGAGTACCGTTAATTTGAGCGTAAATTCCACGTTTAGACGAAGAATTTTAGACACTCTATTATGTAGAGATGAATAAGAGGCGCCGTTAACTCAGCAAAACGCTCTCTAGCATAACGTTACCCACAAATTAAAAAGGCTTTTGGGATAATAAGGATCAAAAACTGATATTTTTCAAACGTTCCGACAAGAATGAGGCTTTTTACTTGCAAAAAGTATAATTTTCTGATAGAGAAAAATTTCCCGAATCTTTCCGCCTCCAAACTCAGCGCCTCGCTCTTCAGCAGAGCTCGTCATCCCCACCCAAAAATAAGGGAAACTCAGGCACAACGCTTCCTAAACTCAGTAAACACACCTTCCTATGGGTCGGTGTTTAGGCGCGTTGTGGGAACTAAGTTTCACGGGGGATTTTGTCGTAATTCCGACAAATTGATCTTGAGGTCCTATTACTTGTGGGTAAGGTTATGGCTCTCTAACGATCGCGTTCAGGCCGAAACATAGAATCGCTTTCGCATTTTGTTATACCGAACTCACGTTTTTTAATTTTCAATAGGGATTACTACTCGAACGCAAGAATAGAATACTATGACAACTTATTTCGAAAATTAGAATCTTCCTTTAAAAAGTCGGGATTTCCCGATTTGACTTAATTTTTGAGAACCGCTGTACTTTTGCAAAATCGACCGCTTATTTTTGAGTCTCATTCACGCGTCCGAGTAGTAAATGAGTCAAAAATAAGTCTATTTGATGTATTTTTTTGTCGTTTTGAGTTGTGAATCTTTCCCTCTGTAAAAAGATAACAAACAATATTGTATGAGGCGAAAATTATGAAAAAAATTCTGACGATATTCATCGGTTTTCTCTTTTTGGGAGCTGTGGGGAATCTTCATGCACATCGCGGGAAAGTGGTGCAAAATCCAATCGATATTTTCGAGAAATCACACGAGAATGAGGTTCTTAGTTTGCAAAGAAAAACCCAAGTTGATATGAACCTTCCGATAACTCGGGCACTTTTTATGGAACTCGTAATTCTTACAGCAGTAGCGCTTACACAAAAAGTGCCTCCTTTTCTACGAACCAGAAATATACCATTGGTGATCAACTTCGTTTAGGTGCGCGTTACTTCGAATTGGAAGTTCATTGGACTACAGGGAGTAAAAAAGGCGCCAAAGAACTTCTTCTTTGCGGCGGTGCGGCAAATCACTCTGGCTGTAAAACTTCCGATCGTACTTTTCACCAGGGTTTGGAGGAAATTCGTGATTGGATTTCCAAACCCAATAATAGAAGTGAAGTCTTGCTCATTTATATAAAGGATCATTTAGACGGACATTATCCCGAAGTTCTTAAGGTTTTGAAAGATTCCTTAGGTTCATGGTTATATCGTTATTCTGGAAGTTGTTCAAAACAACCTTCCTCCGCAGATATGCCGAAATTGAAAGATATGGTTAACGCAGGTCAAAGGATTCTCCTTATGAGCGACAGCTGTCAGAGCGGTCAAGGCTCGGAAGAATGGAGTAAATATTTCAAAGCACAGTTCTTCGGGGGAACAAAGGAGGTGCCGAGCATGCAACTTTCGCCAAAGTTATTTCGCAATCGCGATTGTGTTTTTCCCAGAACACTTTATCAGTCAGCGATGGTCCGTGTCGCGGATAGTTCAAACGGTCATGGAAAGATCCAAAGTTCATTCACAAATAGTGATATTCGATCTATGCTTGTTTGCGAAGTAAACGTTTTTGGAATTGATCAGTTTGATGTCGATTTTGCGAAACAACCGGTTTGGTCATGGGGTCAAGGTGAGCCGCGCAATGCAGAGGATCAAGAACATTGTGGACGGATGGAAGTTGGTCCACTTGTCACTGCGATATCTGGCATCAATTTGCATGCAGGGAGAGGAAAACTGGAAAGTGGGTCGTAACCAATCGTAAAGGTCGTTGGAGTGACGGGGTTGGCGCATGCCTTCACTACTCAGACCTTGGCAATTATGTATATGCCTCTCCCAAAACTCCTTATGAAAATAAAAAACTTCAAGAAGTTGTGAAATTAAACGGTAATAATCTACCTGTTTGGATCAATCTAATTAAGAAAGAAGGAGAAGATATTTGGGGCCCGGACGATCGGTTGGATGCTTTCCTTCCGCCACTTTGAAAAAATGGAACGAGCCGTTTTATTCCACTCAGATCTAAAAGTGGTAATATGACGAGGAAATAAAAAACGGAATATACGCAAAAGTTGGAGAAAGAAATATTGGATCTGAATTCATCAGAACTTAAATGTTTTCCCTTTTGTTGGTCGTGAAAGCGTTATCAATATTTTTCTTTTTCCTATCTTTCGGCCCATTTTTCCTAAACGGATATTCCTAACTTAAAGATCTTTTGGAAAGTAGAATATAATCCGTTATACCTCTTCTTTCAATTTGGAAAAATATTTTAGATATAGCTATTTTTTTTTGATGGTAACATCTGTGATTTATCTGATTTTACTACTCATCTCTACATAATAGAGTGTCTAAAATTCTGCGTCTAAACGTGGGGTTTGTGCTCGAATTAACGGTCCCTATTTTATAGGGATCAGTAACGTACCACTGTTTCATCTTTTGAATTCTTCATAATATTATGTTTTACGAATTATTTTTGATTTCATTTTTATTATGTACGATAATATCCCATTTTTCGGGGGAAATTCTCTTTTCATCAAAAGCAAAATGAATGTAGTCGCATTATTCCAATGGTACTCTATGTTCTGTTCAAGTAGATTACTTCGGTTGATTTCTCTCAAAGCGTCGTGTCCTATACAGTTCCCGCTTTCTTGTTTGTTTCTTTTTCGAAGTGTCAGAGATTATATTGAGGTTTACGGATAAGTTATCGAAAATAAATTTTTTAAATTCATCTCGATCTTCAAATCAGCCGTTGGTCATTATTTTAGCGTGAGTTCGGCGGTTGAAATACATGATTCAGTTTTCTGCAAAGAGTTGGAATCTGAACTTTGTAAATCTATTCTTAAAATGTGGGAGCTAACACAAATCACGATTTTACGAACAAATTCTGGAATTGTAGGAATTTCTACTTTTAGAAAATTCTTTCTCATTTTCAATCGCCGAACTCGCGTTATTTTAATTGCAAACTTCGGATATTTCTTTTTACTTTATTGAAGTTTTGAAGTATGTTGATGAATTTTACTTAGAGTCTTGTCCAAAAAACCTCAGATGTAGGAACTCCTACGAGAATAGTCCAACAATAAAGTCCGTTAAAAAGTTCATGGGACACAATCAATGGGAATTCCTATTGGCGCTCGGAACTCAACCATAACCAACCCCACAAGTATTTGGATCCTGTCGGAATTACGACAAATCTTCTGTGAAACTTACGCCCCGCAGAGCGACCTATCTCGCGACCCTTCGGGAGCGAGATTTGAGTTTAGGAAAGCTCTGCGTTGAGTTTCTTCAACGCGCCCTAAACACCGACCCATAGGAAGGTTTTTACTGAGTTTAGAAAGCGTTGTGCCCGAGTTTCCCTGATTTTGGTTGGCGGGAAGAGGAGGTTGGAAGACTCGAAAGATTTTTCTCTATTAGAAAATCATATTTTTTGCAAGTAAAAATCCTCATTCTTTTCGGAACATTTGGAAAATATCAGTTTTTGATCCTTATCCCAAAAGCCTTCTTGATTTCTGCGTTAGATTATGGAACTCGGGCGTCTCACTTCTATTGGCGTTCGACGGGTTTGGGACAAACTTTTATTAATCCATCACTTAAAAACCAAACTCGCACAAGTTCCTCTGTACTTTTCACTTTTCAGGCAAAATTCTGCATCGATCAACTGAGCAAAGTCTCTACAAAGTTTAATTCCGAGCCCGGATCCGTTTTCATTGAGAGTTCCGATTGAGGAATAGAATTCTTTGGAAAAAATCTTTTCTAATTCCTCGGCGGATATTCCTATACCTTCGTCGACTACTGAAATACGTTGACAATCCGGAAAAATTGTTCCTCTTAGAAAAATCTTTCCACCGGAATTTGAGAATTTAAGCGCATTTACGAATAAGTTACGAACAATCATTTTGAAAATATTCACATCACTGAATACTTTAAAATTCTCGTCAAACTCCAGATTAACTTGAAGACATTTAAGTCGGATGCAATCGTTATAAAGCATCGTGATTTCCTCCATGATCGGGATCGGATCGAAGGAAATTTTGTTCGTTACGATATTTTTCGAGTTCGTTTTCACCCAATTCAACGTGTTGTCAATCAAGTCGATCGTAAGATGGGTTTGAAGGTTTAATTTTGAAAGATGCTGATAAAGATCGATGGAAGGAATTTCCTCATTTTTAAACAGAGAAATCAAAGAAATGATCTGTATCAGAGGCGTTCTTAAGTCATGCGCAAGAATAGATAGTAATTGAGATTTGAAGGAATTGCTGCGAATTAGCTCTAAATTCAAAGTTTCAAGATCGTGAATATCCTGAAATGCAAACGCATTTAACTCTCCGAACTCTGTGCTCCGTAGGTGGAACCATCTTTCTCCGTTCGATTTGGTCCGAATTTTTGTCTTCATTACAATGCTATGTTTTTCGCTTTTTCTTATCTCACCGACTTCGGTCAGCCAATCTAATTTGACCTTCTCTCTATAATTCTCGTCCGGATAGGCTTGTACAAACCAATCTTCTATAGTGGGGATTTCCTTAACTTTATAGCCTATGATTTCTCGGAAACTTCGATTCAGATAAAGAGTTTGGAATTGATTTCCTTTCACTCTCGAGAGCAACACGGGATAAGGAATAAATTCCACGAAACTGATTTTATCCTCTGTGTTGTCTAAAATTTCCTGAATCAATTCCATTTTTTTCAAACTCCAAGTCAGGCCGGAATCGGCTTTTTAAATTTTTATAATATAACGGAATCTATATTGAACCTAAAAATAGAAATCTTTTAGATAAAATTGCCGATTGATGAGTCTTATCAAGCTTATAATTTCATTTTGTAAAAGATTTCATAATAAAATATTCAACGATATATTCGATCAAAATGATCCTCAAATAAAAAATCTTTTGCAAAAATAAAATCGATTTGTATTAGAATCTGGCATGAATATTCAATGAACATACCTTAAGATCGAATTTGAAATCGAAACGAACCAAGATCATATCTGATTTTCCCGTGCTCCTTAAGAAATATATAATAAAAAATGAATATATATTTTTAAAAATAAATAGCAATCGATTGAATTTCACGATGAGAATTTATTTCGTTTTTGTGGAAAATGCAAAAAATTGAAAAAGGTAAAGCGTATGAAAAGAATTTTAACGATTTTTGTCGGTTTTCTTTTATTGGAAACCGTAAGGAAATCTTTTTGCGAGTAGAGGAAAAACGGTGGCAAGCCTATTGACGTTTTCGAAAAATCTTTCGAAAATGAGTCCTTTTCGTACAACAAAAACTCAGACCAATTGAATTTTGAAGTTCCTTGCGTTCCTTTTTTACAGGGCCAACAATTTTTGTTGGCAGTAGTGCTTATATCAAATATTATTTCAATGGATATTTTTTCGAAGTATCTTTTGCATCTTATTTTTTCCAGATTAGAAATACTCGATCGGTATTAATTTTGTTTAGAGCGCGTTACGGAGTTTTTATAAAATCCCAAAAAGAAAATTCAAAGATATTTAGAAATATAAGTAATGTCTAATGAAAGAGAATTTGCCAAACCTATTTGATTCGGGGCCTGTCCTAAAACTTCAGATGTAGGAGCTCCTACGGAAGTGTTCTAACAATAAAGTTCGTTAAAAAGTTTATGGGACACAATCAATGGAATTCCCACGTTTTGTGAAATGAAAGCGCTTTGTTTCTATTGGCGCTCGATAAAACTCAGCGTCTCGCTTCTATTGGCGCGAGACAGGTTTGGGATAAGCTCTGATATTTTCAGATTTGAATTTTTCAACGAACTGTAAAATTGTATCCTTCACGTTTTCTTTTGAAAGTCTTGCAGAAATAGATTTCAACTTATTTTTTAAACGGAATAAAACGTGGAGACCACATGAAACAATTTGAAAATGTAACGATTGTTAAAAAGGCGAATGTTTATTACGACGGAAAGGTGACAAGTAGAACCGTTCTGTTCCAGGACGGAAGCAAAAAGACTTTGGGGATTTTAATGCCGGGTCAATACGATTTCGGAACCGACGAAAAGGAAATTATGGAAATCTTGGACGGGGATTTACTCGTAAAACTTCCGGGTGAGGATTCTTGGAAGGAAATCAAAGGCGGCCAATCCTTTGAGGTTCCCGCAAAATCTAGATTTCAAATGGATGTGAAAACGATCAGCGATTATTGCTGTTCTTATATCGTTTAATCTGATTTTAGATTTTTTTTGCTGATTTAAGTCGTCCCTTTGGAATATAGACGGGGAGGATCTTGTATGTTTGCCGGTTGGATGGCAAATTATATATTTTTTTCTTTTGTCGTTCCGATCTATGGCGATAGGCTTGGTCGTTAACCATGAACAAAATTTCATAACGATTGTAGGATTGATCTTAAGAAGAATGAAATGGCATATCCTTTTCTTTTTTATTTTAGGGCCATTGAATATTCCCAGTGATGCTTCGATCACTCCGAACGATCATCGAAATCTGTTTCTTTTCTTTTTTGTCTATTATGTATTCTTAATTCTTTTTATACCAATGCTTTTACGCTTTAAGACACGTTTCAGTTTGATTTTTTGCATTATGCCGTCCTTGTTTCTTCTTTTTCTGTTGAGTGACGGCGTGACTACTAAGGCGGGGCAGTGGAATCGATCAGGCACGGACCCTGAAATCAAGATCCGCAGTTTTCGGCATAAAATATTCTTAGATTGGCATTCGATTTGCGATGGAATTTTTGGAAATGTTGAAAACAATTTTTTTGGTTTGATCGGTAAACGTATCGATGGGTTTTATTAAGTTTTAGGTTTAAAGGACTTGTGCAAAATCTCTAAAGGCTGCTATCGATCTAAAATAACGTGAGTTCGGCGGTTGAAAGTTTTGGCGAATAAGAAATTAAAGTGTTACTCTCTAACATAACCAACCCCACCAAATACTCGGATCCGAAGATAAATCTGTCGGAATTACGACAAATCCTCTGTGAAACAGGCTCCCACAACGCGCCCCTTAGGAAGCGTTGTGCCTGAGTTTCCCCTTATTTTTGGGTGGGGGAGAATAAACTCTATTTCGCTCTCTACGGGTCGCGAAATAGGTGGAAAGACTCGGGAGATTTTTCTCTATCAAAAAATCATACTTCTTGCAAGTCAAAAGTATCATTCTTGTCGGAACACTTGAAAAATATCAGTTTTTGATCCCTATTATCCAAAAGCCTTCTTAATTTGTGGGTGCCTCTCTAGCATCACCTTACCCACAAATATCAGAAAAAGCTAGACATTTAAAGTCCTTAATTGCTCCTACTGATCCCTATAAAAAATGGTACCTAAATACCAGCTTGTCTCCAATAACTATCGAAACTGAAGGTATCTGATTTCAATATTCTTAAAGTAGATTTAGAACCGGTCTCAAAACTACCTATTAAAAAAGTTAAAAACAATGATTGAGCTTGCAAGATAAAGAGAAGCCAGATAGTTTTCTGCTTTTCTTTCCCAGCGAATCAAAATAGCTCTGAATCGATTATGCCAATTATTTGTTCTTTCAACGACCCAACGTTTAGGTTTTCCTTTGTATTTACCAATGAGAGGTTTTTCACCTTTTTTCCGAATATGAAGTCGAATGTTTCTTCTTTTGATCAATGCTTCTATATCTTTGAAGTCATAACCTTTATCTAAACAAAGGTGTTTTGTTTTTTTTCTTTTTCTTCCGGAAAAAACCAAGATGGAATTCAATGTATCTTTTACATTGCGTTTATCATGAACGTTCGCTCCGCTCAACGTAATTGCCAATGGAATTCCGTTTCCATCCGTAAGAATATGCCGTTTAACTCCCAATTTGGCACGGTCTGTAGGATTTTTCCCGGTTAAACTCCCCCTTTGGGAGCCTTGACCATTGCGGAATCCATCGAAGCCCAATCCCAAGCTATCTTATTCTTCACATCATAATATTTTAAAATAGATTTATAAATCTTTTTGAATACTCCCGCTCGTTCCCATTCTTGAAATCTTCTGTGACAAGTTTGACCCGACCCAAAGTCATTCGGAATTGCGCGCCACTGACAGCCTGTTTTCATTCGATAGATGATACCTGCCATTACGACTCTTGTTGGAACGCGATTGCGACCACCTTTCGGCTTTGACTTCTCTTTTGGGATCAAAGGGGCTATTTGTTTCCAAAGTCCCTCGGGAATCTCTGAATAATATTTGTCCATTTCACAATTATAGTATTACACTCTCAAAGTACAAGGAGTTTTGAGACCGGTTCTAAGTTCTTTGAATCAATTGGCTAAGATTCTCCGGACAAAAATTAGCCATATAGTTTTTCTTCCAACGACACCAGATATATTCTTGCGGATTTAATTCCGGAGCATAAGGAGGCAAAAATTCCACTCGAAGCCTTTTCTCATTCTCTTTTAAAAATTCATTCATTGCTTTGCTTTTATGGGCAGATAGATTTCCCAGACTATTAAAATCTTTTTGCGATTTTCCTTTAGAAGTATATTTAAAAAATAAATAAGATCCTGGCTTTTAACAGAGCCTGTTATGATCTGGAAGTGAAAATCTTTTTTAGAAATAGCACCGATTACTGATAACTTTTTCCAAGACATCTTGTGACGAAGGATCGGTGTCTTTCCGATTAAGCTCCAAGTTTTTACCGTATATGGATTCTGGCTGATTCCGCTTTCATCTAAAAATATGACCTTAAACCCTTCATTCTCTGCTTTTTTTTATACCGGGCCAAGTTTTCGTTTTCCAAGTTTCAATTGCATTTTCATCTCTTTCCAACGCTCTTCTTTTTGGTTTTTGATACGAAAACCCTAATTGATGTAACAGAGTTCCCACATAATCTTGATGATACGTTACTCCGAATTCTTTTCGTATGATTTCCGATACGCGATACGTTGACCAAAGTTCATTCGGATAACCGTTACTTATCGGACCTTTCAAGATGATTCTTTTTAAGTCTTTCTTCTCTGAAATGCTCAATTTGGTCGGTCGACCTCGTTGGCCATTCCATTTTACTCCTTCGATTCCTTCCGATTCATATTTATCTCGCCAACGCATTACCGATTGCTTACTTACTCCAAGTTCTTTGCTTACTCTATAACATGTATAGCCCTTCTCAAGTAAACGAATTCCCTTCAACCTACGCTTTTCCAAGCGCTTTAATTTTTCCCGCTCTAATCTTTGCATTATGACAATGGGATATGATCGATATATTTTTGGTACTCTTTTTTGTAGGGATCAGTAAGCGACACAACGGAAATCTATTATAGAAAAAGGGATCGTGTAGATGACTTGGGGCCGATGAACTCGGAATATAATCAAGGCCTATTATTGCATCCATCGATAGCGTTTACGCCTGACGGAATCCCTTTAGGAATCCTGGATTTTAAAATGTGGTCCCGTACGGAATTAGGCGCCAACCAAGATCAAGACGGAAGGAAAGCGTAAAGTGGTTCGAGGGATACAGAGCCGTCTGTGAATTTGCAAAAGAATCCGATTCGAAATACGTATATATCTGTGATAGAGAAGCCGATATTTTCGAACTATTCCAGGAATACGTAGACGCTGGAGAAAACGCTCCGGATATGCTCATACGCGCAAATCGAGAAAGGAAGATAGAAGGCGGCGGTTGCTCTTGGTCCTATCTTGAGACATTAAAACCAGCGGATATATATACGATTACAGTTCCCAGAAAGAAAGGGAAAGAAGCAAGGGAAGCAACAATTGAACTTCGATTTGAAAAATTAACGATAAAATCCCCTCAATACAAGAAATTAGAAAATATTGATATGTATGCGTTAACCGCAACCGAGGTCGATGGCCCCAAGGAAGAATCTATCGATTGGAAATTCTTAACCACAATTCCAATTTATAATTCGGACGATGCAAAAAGAATGATCGCCTTTTACAAAAGTCGCTGGGGGATTGAAGTTTTCTTCAAGGTTTTAAAGTCTGGATGTAATATCGAATCCACTCAATTTAAATTTGGTAATCGATTCAAAGCTTGTATCGCTGTCTGTGCTATTGTTGCTTGGAGAGTTATGATGTTAACATTCTTAGGTAGAAATATTCCAGGTTTAAAAGCATCTATACTATTCGAGTCTTTTGAATGGAAAGGCATTTATTGTCGACTTTTTGAATCTCCGAAACCACCTAAGGAAGAACCCGAGTTAGGGACCGTTTTACTTTGGATTGCTAAATTAGGTGGACATCTGGGCCGTAATTCAGACTCGCCCCCGGGACCTCTTATCATTTTTAAAGGCTTTATCAGAGCCATGGAAATCGGATTTATGTTCAAATTGCTCACCAAACAGTGACTTGTGGGTCCTCTCTACGGATTGCAACATAATAATCGCTTTCGCATTTGTTACGCCGAACTCACGTTAACTATTTTATTTCTGGCCATCGGAATATTGTAGGGCTTCCGACAAAGGCTTTGACCTTCTGCCGTTTTACTGAGTGATCTGTGGTTTGCATTTTGGGGGACGAAAACGCAGCGCACAAATGCCATGCTGATTTCGTCGTCCCTTGTTTGTTTGCCATGTCAATATCATTCCTTCCTTTTGAGAACGAAAGAAATAGCTTACGAGAGGATAATCGAACAATCCTTTTGGAAAGTTTTCCTTTCCCTCATTGTCTATAAATGTAACTTCAGGAATGTTCATTCCCCGATCCGAGCAATATTTGTCCGCTTCGGAATAAAGCATCGGACGGCCGCTCTTCCCGATAACCAGTAGTGTTTTAGAGAGAAAAATGTTCCTGTCGGACAAACGTTTTTCTCAGCAGAAACCCGATTGGGTCGTCAACAAACGATTATCGTCCAAATGTTGAATAGAATAAATTTCGAATGTTTCATGGTTTTTGTTATCGACTTCGTTTAACAAATCACTGATAACTTTCGATCGGAAGACAAGAACAAACTAAATTCCGATCCCCGTACACGTTATCCACTCTTCCCACATAAGGCCAGAATTTATGATCTCTCAGCCAAGAAGCGGGATACGCCGCGCGTTCTCTCGGATACAAATGATCCCAACGATCGGAAGTCACCATTGCCGCGGTATGCGGAGAGTTCTTCAACGGGTTATCAGTTTTGTCCAGAGCGCCGTTTTGAACGTCCAGAATTTCCTGATGGATGAGCAACATCGCTTCGCAGAAACGATCCAATTCTTCCAAAGATTCGGATTCTGTCGGTTCGATCATCAACGTTCCCGGAACGGGAAAAGACATAGTAGGCGCGTGAAAACCGTAATCGATCAATCTTTTTGCAACGTCTTCCACTTCGATTCCTGCGGTTTTTTTAAACGGCCTTACATCGAGAATACATTCGTGAGCGACAAAACCGTTCTTTCCTTTGTAGAGAATCGGATAAGCTTTTTCCAAACGTTTTGCGATGTAGTTCGCGTTTAGAATCGAAATCCGAGTCGCATTCGTAAGGCCTTCGGATCCCATCAGAGCGATGTAAATCCAAGAAATCAAAAGGATACTCGCACTCCCCCAAGGCGCCGCAGAAACCGCTCCGTGTTCGTTACCGGTCGTATTATCTACTAGTACGTGTCCGGGTAAAAATGGAACGAGATGTTTTGCGACTCCGATCGGACCTACGCCGGGACCTCCTCCTCCGTGAGGTATGCAAAAAGTTTTATGTAAGTTGAGATGACAAACATCCGCTCCGATTTCTCCCGGACTTGTTAATCCGACTTGAGCGTTCATGTTCGCTCCGTCCATATAAACCTGTCCGCCGCGAGAGTGAACGATTTGACAGATTTCTTTTACGGATTCTTCGAACACTCCGTGAGTGGAAGGATAGGTGATCATCAAGGCGGCGAGATCGTTCTTATGTTGGTCTGCTTTTATTTTTAGATCTTCCAAGTCTACGTTTCCGTTTTGATCGCAGGAAACGACTACGACCTTAAAGCCCGCCATCGCCGCGCTTGCAGGATTGGTTCCGTGGGCGGAGATCGGAATCAAACAAACGTTTCTATGGGTTTCTTTTCTACTTTCGTGATACTTTCGAATTGCTAAAAGACCGGCGTATTCTCCCTGAGAACCCGCGTTCGGCTGTAAGGAAACTCCCGCGAATCCAGTAATCTCGCAAAGCCATTTTTCCAATCGCTCAAAGATGATCTTGTACCCTTTGGTCTGATCGGAAGGCGCAAACGGATGAATTGCTCCGAATTCAGGCCAGGTAACCGGATACATTTCCGTCGTAGCGTTGAGTTTCATCGTACAAGAACCAAGCGGAATCATCGAGGTCGTCAGGGAAAGATCTCTAGATTCAAGTTTACGAATATAACGAAGCATTTTCGTTTCCGTATGAAATGATTGAAATACGGGATGGGTTAGGTAAGAAGAGCCTCTTTTGAAGGAATCGGAAATATTTCCCGAATCTGAAAAAAGTTTTTCTATATCCGACTGCTTCACTTGGAAAATTCTGAACAGATCTTTGATATCTTCGGAATCCACAGTTTCATCTAACGCGATCCCGATCCTTCCGTCCTTGTATTCCCTTAGGTTGATTCTTTCGGAACGAGCCCTATTCAAAATATCTTTCGCTTTTGCGCCTGCTTGAATCGTAATTGTATCGAAGAAAGAATCGTTTGAAATCGTAAAACCCGAAGACTTTAATGCGTCTGCAAGAATTGAAGTGAATTTATGAATTCGAGTCGCAATATTTTTAAGCCCTTCCGGCCCGTGATAAACCGCATACATAGAAGAAATAACCGCAAGTAAAACCTGGGCCGTGCAGATATTACTTGTAGCCTTGTCTCTTCGAATATGTTGTTCTCTGGTTTGAAGAGAAAGTCTGAGTCCCGGATTTCCTTGGGAATCTTTGGAAACTCCAATCAATCTTCCCGGCATACTTCGTTTGAATTCGTCCTTGGTCGCAAAGTAACCCGCGTGGGGGCCGCCGAATCCCAAAGGAAGGCCGAATCTTTGAGAGGAACCGAGGGCGATATCGGCTCCCATTTCTCCGGGAGATTTGAGAAGAGTAAGAGCTAAAAGGTCGGCGGCAACTGCGGAAACCGCTCCAACGTTATGTGCTCTTTGAATAAAAGAAGTGTAATCGATTATTCTTCCGTCGGTCGCAGGATATTGAAGAAGAACCCCGAAGAAATCCTCATTTAATTCCAGTATTTCGTGGTTTCCGATTTCAACCTCGATTCCGAGCGGATTGGCTCTTGTAACGACCACATCGATGGTTTGAGGATGACAGAGTTCCGACACAAAGAATTTTTTAGCGGTTTCATTTTTGCGAACCGAATACGCGAGAAACATCGCTTCCGCCGCCGCGGTTCCTTCGTCCAAAAGGGAAGCGTTTGAAATCTCAAGCCCGGTCAGATCGACGATCATCGTCTGAAAATTCAAAAGAGCCTCGAGACGACCTTGGGAAATCTCCGCTTGATAGGGAGTGTACGCGGTATACCAACCAGGATTTTCGAGAATGTTTCTTTGAATTACGCTGGGAATGATGCAGGCATTATAACCCGCTCCGATGTAAGAACGAAAAACTTGATTTTGAGAAGCGATATTTTTCAAATCCTGAAGGATCTTGTGTTCGGTGGAAGCCTTGGGTAGATCTAGTTCCTTTTCGAGACGAATTCCCGCGGGGACCGCTTTATCGACCAGCTCCTCCAGAGAAGAAAGCCCCAATTTTTTTAACATCCCACCGATCTGTTGTGAATCCGGTCCGATATGTCTTCTTGGAAAAGTATCTAAGGGATCCGTACTTACCCTTTCAAGATTAGTTATGTTTTGGTTTTGGAGCGTGGAGTTTACGTTCATCTGTTTCTATCCATATATTAGACTTTGATGTTATTCGAGTTTGGCGACGAGCGCTCTGTATTTTTCGGGACTCAAAAGTTTCTCCAATTCGGAGGTGGAGAAACCTTTCACCTTAATCATCCAAGAATCAAATGGCTTCGCGTTTACGTCGCCGGGATTTTTGGAAAGAGCCGAATTGGATTCGATCACTTCTCCGCCGACAGGCGCGTATAAATCTTCCGCCGCTTTTACCGATTCGATTGTGCCGAAGGTTTCAAACTGTTTGACGGCCTTTCCCGATTTTGGAAGATCCACAAAGACAATATCACCGAGAGCGGATTGAGCAAAATCTGAAATTCCGATAAGGGCGGTGTCTCCTTCTACTTTTACCCATTCGTGTTTTTCCGAAAAGAGATAACCTGCGGGTGCTTGTGTTTCTGCCATGATTCGTTTTTCCTGATTTAATTTTTTCTGATACTGCCCGGAATAAAAGGCTTTGTTGTTATGATAGCTTGTTTGGGTTGCTCGCGGATTTCAATCTGAATCGGTTCGCCGTCTCTGATTTTTTCGGTTCGAATGGAAGCCAAACCAATTCCTTTTTTCAAGGAAGGAGAAAACGTGCCGGACGTAGTTTTGCCAATTTCATTTCCTTGAAAATCTAAAACTCTGAAGTTTTCTCTCGGAACGCCCGCTTCCGTTAATGCGAA
The DNA here is from genome assembly GCF_006874765.1 of Leptospira weilii. NCBI lineage: Bacteria > Pseudomonadati > Spirochaetota > Leptospiria > Leptospirales > Leptospiraceae > Leptospira > Leptospira weilii. Next base: position 3,667,005 of record NZ_CP040840.1, on the reverse strand, counting down.
CGCTACAATTTTGAATTCGGCTCCGTTTTTCTTTTGAGAAAGAATTTTCCCGGATGAGAAATAGGAATTCTCTTTTTCCTTCACAATCCAACCGATTCCCGATTCGACCGGAGTCCATTGGTTGTTGAGCTCATGTCCGTAAAGAGGATATTTTGCCTCAATTCTCAGAGTATCTCTTGCGCCGAGTCCACATGGAAGGAGTCCCTGAGGTTTCCCAAATTCTAATAGTCCGTTCCAAAGTTTTAAACCGAAAGGAACGGAAGAATAAATTTCAAATCCGTCTTCGCCAGTGTATCCTGTTCTGGAGACGATGATTTCTTCTCCTTGATAGCCGAGAAGAGCGAAATGATAGTACTGAATTGAATCCAATTCTCTACCTAAGAATTTAGAGAAGATCTCGTTTGCTTTCGGGCCTTGTAGGGCGATCTGGTGCCAGTTTTGACTTTGATCGTGCACTTTGACGCCGGATGCGGGCAGATATTTGAGTAAGTGTGCGGTTACTGTTTCGTAGTTGGAAGCGTTGGAACAGATCATATATTTTTCGGCGGAGAATTTATAGATCGTAACGTCGTCTACAAGTCCGCCGTTTTCATTCAAGATCGCGTTGTATTGAACCTGAAAATTGGAAAGAGAAGCGACCAAGTTGCAAGTGACCGATTCCAAAAAATCGAGAACCGTTTTCGGCTCGCCCGTTATAAAAATTTCTCCCATATGAGAGACGTCGAAAAGTCCTGCCGCCTCTCTGGTTGCGTTATGTTCTGCGATAATTCCGGAATATTGAACCGGCATATCCCAGCCCCCGAAAGGAATCATTTTGGCGCCAAGGGCGCGATGAGTTTCATAAAGTGGCGTTCTTTTAACTTGGGACATAAAGCTTTCCGAGTACCAATTTTTACTAGCTCCGTACCGGGACAAATTGATTTTTGGGTAAATTTTTCCTAATTCACGGCCGAATACGGCGTTTGGAACGCGTTTGGAGCGGGAGAATCGAAATTCTTCCGAAATGAAGAAAATTCTTTGATTTCAATTCGGGAATCGGTTGAATCATCCGTTGGGTTCTAAAGGTTTTAAATCAAACACATAAGAATTTTATAAATATCTATGATTCCGTTTATAATAGAAGCGAGCGTTCGTTTTTAGAAATATTGACCGTGTTCTTTTCGGTGAGAACAGTCAGTCCACGAATAAAATTATTTCCGTTTGGTTTTTGATCCTTCAGGCCTTTCCACAAGTTTCTGTAATAACATTTTTCCTCGGGAAAAATATTTAGAAGGTGACGGCTGTAAACATCGCGCTGAAAATTGTATGGCCGGACTTGCAATCGTCAAAGGAATGTAGAGTTTGCAAGCAACGATATAAGGTAGCATCTAACTGCAATCTACGTTGAGTTGTTTCGAAAAACATAAATATGAGCCTTGTTTATAGAATTTTACGAATCGATTTCATTTGTTCTTTCTTATTGAAGTGCATTTATGCAAATACGAAAAAATTTCGGCATATACTCTGTTCACTTTATAATTCGATGCAAACGATACAATATAATCATTGAGTAAAGTCGGATTTATGCTATATTCATCCTATGAATAAAATATTGATTCTTATTTTCGGACTTCTTTTGGTTTTTTTCGCTGCTTCCTGTAATGACATTATTCCCGTCGAAGAATGTAAGAAAGAAAAATGTGGAGAAAGATTGCGGGCTTGTTTTCAGGCAGTGGCTCTGAAGGATATTTCCACTCCCGCTTCAAATAAGGAACCTTATGCGGCAGTTGATGGTGCCATAGCCTGTTCGTTTATAGATGGTTTTTGTAAAGCCGACTGCAAATTCAAAAATCCTATTTACTACTCATCTCTATAAAATAGAGTACCGTTAATTTGAGCACAAAATCCCGTGTTTCGGACGCAGAATTTTGGACACTCTATTATGTAGAGATAAGTATACCTATAAATCCCATTTAGAAACTTCTCCTCCGCTTCCCCTAAAAATATTAAAACTATAATTTCCTTTTTATAAAATCCTTTTTTCAATTTTTTCTGATACATGTAAATCCGGCGCCCCATCTGAAATATTTCAGTCAAAAGAAACTGATTGTAGCGAATCTCAGAGAAAATGAATTTTCCATTTTTATCGGTTGATGTTTCTCCCACTCTGCATCCTTCGATGGGGTTGTTATCATAATCGACGATATTCCGGATAAGGCTGGTCTTCGGAGCCTATAAACGCAAGATAATAACAAAACGCAAATCAGTAATAGGAATAAAACTCTTTTCGCCTTACGGATTGTAAAACGGAATGCGGGTGCTGTCATTTTATGTGGGAACTCCACCGATTTATGACTGAAATCTCATTTGTTTGAAAAACTTTTTCTCTTGAAACTGTTTGAACCCAAGGCATTTTGAATAACGACGACGAAGTATGAATCATTCGGGAAATAGGATATGAGTTTGAAAAATTACAACGGAAGCTGTCATTGTGGTAAGGTTCGTTACGAGTTGGCTCTCGATCTTTCCAAGGGAACTAGCAAATGCAATTGTTCTTATTGTTCCAAAGTAAGAAATTGGAGTTCTATGGTAAAACCGGAAGCATTACGTCTGCTCTCCGGAGAAAACGAACTTCAAACCTATCAATTTGGAACAAAAAGTGCGATCCATAAATTTTGTAAAAACTGCGGAGTGAGAATGTTTACCGAAGGTTATCTTGAAGAGTTAGGAGGAGCGTTTATCAGCGTAAGTTTAGCTACATTAGATAATATAGACCTCGAAGAATTGGTTGCGGCACCTCTTTGGTATGCGGACGGACTTCATAACAACTGGCGGAAACAACCTGCTGAAATACGTCACCTCTGATCGTATATACGTCTTAGGTTGTTTTTTGAGATAGCTCTGGTAATGTAAGCGGACTTAAAAAATGCTTTTCCACAATTCGAAAATGGAAAAAATTCCGTTTAAGATGGATACAAAAACCAAAGCTAGATATTCTTTAAAAATACTATTCGTTCTAATCCTTTACTTTGGAGCAAATTCCTGTTCGAACACACAAATTATCAACAAACCCTTGGATAAAAGTTTGGACCTACAGGGTCACCGGGGTGCGAGAGGTTTAAGGCCTGAAAATACTTGGCCCGCTTTTGAAGAAGCGATTCGATATGGAATGACCACCTTGGAATTGGATACGGTTTTAACCAAAGATAAGAAAATTGTAATTCATCACGATTCGGAAACGAATCCTACGATTTGCCAAAAGAAGGACGGAACGCCGATCGTTCCCGTTTCTTTGTACGACTTAACGTTTGCCGAGCTGAAAGAGCTGGATTGCGGAGCGAAAAAAAATCCGAAATACCCCGAACAGATTCCCGTTCCCGGAACCGAATTGATTACGATCGAAGAATTTTTCGTTCTTGTTGCAAACATCGAGAAGAACAATCCGAATCGGCCGAAATTAAAATTCAACATTGAAGTAAAATTTCCGGACGAAGATCAAGAGACGTTTTCCATTGAAAAAGTAAAGGATCACGTAGACTTATTGGTCCAAGCCGTAGAAAAAGCGAAAGTTGCAGACCGAACTACGATTCAATCTTTTTACATACAAGCGCTCCCCGTCGTAAAAGAAAAAAATCCGAAGATTAGGACGAGCGCTCTTTTTTCTCTTACTTATTTTCAAGGGGCGATGATGAAATTGGGATTCGGAAATGGGACGCGCGAAGACGTTCTCAAAAAGACCCTTGAAGTAAAGGCGGATATCATTTCCCCTTATTTTTTATACGTAACGAAAGAATTCGTGCAGGAAGTTCATTCTCATAAAATATCAGTGATTCCTTGGACAGTCAATGATCGGGAAGAAATGAGAAGACTGATAGATGCGGGAGTCGACGGAATTATCAGCGATTATCCGGATCGACTGTCTCAAGCGATTAAGAATTAATTAACGTGAGTTCGGTGTAAGGATTCCATGATTCATTTTTCTGTAGGAATTTGAACTTTGTAAATTGATTCTTAAAATGCGGGAACTACCGCAAATCGCGATTTTACAAACAAATTCTGAAATCGTAGGAATTCTCACTTTTAGAAAATTCTTTCTCATTTTATTATACCGAACTCACGTTTTTTAAGATCCATTCTTATTTGTTTTAATACACCTTGCACCACGGCATAGCATTTTTAATTTCAGTCTTATTAGCCGAGCTATCCAGATCAATTTCTTTCAATGATTCTAATTTATAAAGCGGCTCAAGGCTTTGAAAAGAAAAATCAAGAAGCTGGAGTTCCTCCAATTTTGTTAATTCTGACAATGGCTCGATCGATATTTTTTCACGGGTCGTTGAGCGGATATCCATAAGTTCTAATCTTACTAACGATTTGAGTGCATGGAACGCGTGAAGCGACTGTATTCGAATTTGTTCTTCATGACCCTTTACATAGATCGTCAGTTCATTCAATTTGGTTAGGCTTTCCAACCAGGAAAGATCCAATTCAATACTTCCCGTGAAAATAATCGTAAGTTTTTCCAATTGAACGAGTTTACCGATAGGTGAGAAATCCAAAATACTTGTACTTTGTATTCGAAGATCTTTTAGTTGTTTCAAGTCTATTAAGGGAGAAATGTTATTTATATTCGGTACAAAAAGACCCAAATTCTTGAGCAGTTTCATGGAACGCAAGGGTTCAAGCGTTTTGATATCGATATCCGTATTACGACCAAGACTTTCCAATGCCGTAGCCGGTCTTTTGCTCCCATAACAACTATCAGTGAGAAATTTTTTCCAGTCGCTATCGAGACTATTCCACCATGCTTGAATGTCTGTGACTTTTGCCCGGACAATATTTCTTTCACTGCCATTTGCATATCCAAATATCCTTGGGCAAGTATTTTCAAAAATACACTACCCGCATTGCAAGGTTGAGGATTACAGATCATTTCACCATCAGACTCGAGATAGTAAATCATAGGTTCGCCCAAGGAGTTTTTTTTATTGGGATGGTAAATCCAGAAATTACCGCTTACGCCGTTATCAATCGGAGCGTGAAGAAGTTTTTTCGCCTTTATGAATTCAAAAATATAGGAATCTCCCATGTCTTCTTCGACAAGATCATCAAACCAAATATCTTGAACTTCTTGGTCAGAATCGCCGTGTTCACCAAGTGCGCATTGAGTATCGAAAAGTTCGATAGTTTTATGCTTTTTCAGAAGATCTTGATAGGACCGAGGATTATTCGGCGGGGATTTGTTTCAATGGAGGCGTGCATAACATTCTATATTCCGAAAACGTCACCTCTAAAGCTTCCTTGTTACAACTCGCTTTCACGACCTTTTTCAGGATGGCTTCCAATAGATTTTTAAAACGCGGATTGTCCGCCAAATAGCTAAAATGTTGGATCAGAGCCTTGTGCAAATCTTTGGCGTCTACAATAGTTTGCCATTCTTTGAGGTAATTGGCTTGTTCATGATTTTTCTTTTTTGCACCGGATGTCTCAGAAGTCGTCATTTTAAATTTTCACTCTAAAAGTTATTGTTTGGCTTCAACTTGAGGTTCATTCAGCGCGTTTCAATATCTTAGCAAACTCTTCTTCTTTTCGATACTGGTTAAAGATTTCTGAAGAAAACCAACTTTTGGGACTGTCTAGTTTAACCGATAGCGCAGCATATTGGAGAAATATTTCTCTATTTTTTACCGAGGCATAGTAAAGGGCTAGAGAAAAAGCGAGTTTCTTGTAAGTTACGGAAGCGGGTATCATGGCAAGCCCGGCATCAAGCATATATTTGTCGTTAAAGAGTAAACCCGCGTCGATAACGAGAGAAGCGATACCTTCGCCTACTCGATATCGGCCGTAGACAAGCTTTTGGGGAAATCCAAATTCTGGCAAGATCTCCTCATAAGCTTGCAATATCTGTAGGAAATTTCTTTTTTGTTCCTTTTCAAGAAATATCTCCATACGACCCAAAACATGATCAATGATGAGTTCTTGTGCGTCGTCGTCGCCAGTCAGCGCTTTCATTTTTCTAATGGATGTGCAAACTTCATCTAGACTCTTCTCGTTGATTATGTACGAATTGTCTAATTCTGAACTGATCTCTTCAAGCAGTTCCCTGTTTTGGGGCTTCGTAACCTTTAACTTTTCCAGTTGATTTTTGTAAGTTGCTAATTTTCTTTGAAAAGCGGCTTTTGGTTTTGATAATCCTGTTGCTGCTTGAAGTCGTTGGGCATAATCTTCTTCTTCGCTTCCGGTTAAGCCAATCAAAATCGATTCGCAAGCGGTGCATAACTTGGTTAAAACAGTTATTTTGTCCTCTTTCGAGATTTTATCCAACAATTTTTCACCGACTTCCACTATTTCATGAAACTCGCTCGTATTAAGAAAATCGCCGATGGAATACATCTCAGCATTTGGAGACGCACTTTTTCCTTTTTTTTGCGAGAAGTTGATTTCCACATATCCCTTTTTCAACTTTTCGCTTAACAATTTCTGCGCTTCTTTCAGACATTTCTCTTCGCTGTCAAAGCCCTTCGTTTGTGTTTGTCCGCTCGTTCCGGTTTTACCGTAAGTTATCGTGAACGAGGTTCCGGAAACTTCTATATTCCAGAATTTATCGGATTTGTCGTCTTGATACGTTAAGTTGTGTTTCATGGTTGATTCTTCTCGTGTGATTTCGAATTCGGCTTCGTTTCTATCGCTGATTTTTTGCAAAGATAGAACGGATTGATTCTAACAAAGATGAAAGAACGAATTGTTCCAACTTATAAAAGGCATTACTTTTATTTGGCAAGTTGTTTTGCGAAGGATATAAGAATTTTTAGAAAAGAAAAACGGATCCGATTGAGATGAACCAAGTTACAATGGAAACGATTGGCGAATATACAAATGTTGTTTTTATCAGAATACGTTTTCGTTCTAATTTTCTTTGATCGGAAAGATAACTCCCGAGGTCACGAATGCGGCTCTTCGGAAGTTTCTTTGAGTATCGTATCAATCAGTTCCGACTTTTTTCCGAGGTCCTTCGCTTTTTGTGCGTATTGAACTGCAATTTGTTTATCTCCGATTTTCCAATACATTTCAGCGATATTGGACGCAAAAACCGGGTCCTTTGGGTTCATTTTGGCCGCTTTTTCAAAGGGTTGGATCGCTTCTCGGTATCGAGAAAGCTCGTCTAACGCATATCCGATAAGATTATAAATACTACTGATTGCGAGGGAATTAAACTTTGAGGCTCTTTTTAAATTCTCTTGGGCTCGTCGGAGCCCTGCTTCTACTGATCTGGAACTCAACCAGTGGAGTCTCGCATCCAAATACAAAGCTTCCGCATCCTCCGGATATTCCGAGAGTGCGGATCGAACCAATTCTTCCGCTTGAGTATATTCTTTTTTTCGAATGTGTTCCCAACCTTGACTTATTCGATCGCGTACGTTTTGAGAACGAATTTTATCCGTTTCTTTTGCCGAAGCGATTTCTTTCGCCAGCGCTCGAATTTTTTTTGCAGGATAGCGCAAATCCAAATTTTCAAATATATCGGAGATTTGCGATACGAGCGCGGGAACATCCTCTTGGTCATACCTGCCATACCACATTTCGTTTTTTATTTCTTCGCACAATCTAAGTAAAAAATAATCCTTTTTGTCGGGGAAATCCAAAAATTCGGAAAGTCCTGTTTCCATCATTTCGTCAAATTGATCGCTTCCAAACTGACCTCGAAAACAACGCGCGGACATTAAGGATAACGTCTCTTCACACCACCCCCATTTTTGAACTAGGGCGTTAATATCGTCGCTTTGGTACACTTCATGGTTCAGATCATTCGAACGCAAAAAATTTATATAGTCTCCGATATATTTTTTTTCGGAAAGAGCCAATGCCATGATCGCATGTGTCCCTGCGTGTTCTTCCTCACACGACCAAAGAATCGAATATTGAAGATTATGATCGATGATTTTGTTTACATATTTCAAAATCAACGGATGAAATTCGGAATACTGAACGGCTTCGTTATAAAATATTCTTTCGCTATCAAAAGGTCTTTCTCTTTCGTCATCCTTGATCGAGTCGTCCCAGTCTATAAATTTTATTTCCGATTCTGTTATAAAGTTATCAAAAATTTCTTTTAAGATTGTTTCGATTTTTTGTCTTTCGTGATTCATGAGAATTTCCTAATGAGAGTTTATTTTTGGGGAGAAGAAAGATGGGATGATGTTACAAAAAGAGAAAAAATCGATCTTTGTATTTCTTATACACACGGTCAGACTTTTTAAATTTGTTTTTGAGCACAACCTATTTTTTATTCCTGAATAGCTACAAATGAATTTTTAACCGGTCTCAACTTTCAAATTTGGTTTTCATCGTGCCCGAGTTTCTCCGGGAAAACATACAATTCTTCGTGACTGGAATCCCATGCTCCGTAGACCTGCAATCGAGGAAACCACATCAAAGCTCCCGGATAAAAACCGTAGTCATCGGTGTTTCCGAATCATCGACACATCCATCCACAAAATCAAAATGGTTCCGCTAAAATACGCGACCAAGTCCAACGGATCGAATATGGAACCGAAGATGATTTTTGTCGTATCATTCTCTTGAACTCCCAGGAAATGTAGGATTTTAAAATACTGAAGCGTTTCGATTCCAAAAGAAAACAGGAGAATCGACGCGGATAATTTTATCGGGGAGAAATCTTTGACGGACTGTAGACAAGTATAGATAAGCATTACGATCGTCATGTCTCCCATGAAACCGCGAATAAAAACGTTTGAACGAAACGAGTGAAGGATTAAAAAACAGATTCCTAAGAAAAACAGTGAAAGTCCTATATATATAAATCGTATTTTCATTGAATTTATATTAACGTGAATTCGGTATAACAAATGCGAAAGCGATTATATGTTTCGACCCGCAGAGCGACCCTTAGGAAAGCTCTGCGCTGAGTTCAGGGAGTCGTAACATTGAGTTTCTTATTCGCCTAAATTTTCTTATACCGAACTCACTTTATATTATATAAAGTTTTTATTATGATCCATTTCCAAGAGCGCTTTTACGAAAAGTTTGACGCTTTCGAATTCTTCGTGTCGGCTTACTTTGTGGAGCTACTCGGAAAAAGCGGTTTCAAAAAAAGACTCAAGCTTTCTTTCCCAAAATCTCGTCCAGGATTTTTTCCGTAGCTCCGCTGCGTTTTGCCAATCGGGCTGCGTTAGACGCTTCTTCTTTGGCTCCCCGTTTGTGGTGGGCTTCCGCGAGATTGGAAAGATACATCGGATCGGATGAATGCGCCTTCCACGCCTTTTCAAACCAGATCGCAGCTTGATCCCAGTCTTTCAGTTCGTCAAGAGCGCAGCCTACAAGATTTAAAAGACGACCATGTCCTATCTCGTCATCGGGAGCTAATTTTTCCAGATTCTGTTTGGCTCGTTCGATACACTGATCCGGAGAATTACTTTCCAACCAAATCAGTCTTGCATCCAGAAACAGCGCGGTTCCATCCGAGGGATCCGCAGTCAAAGCGGCGGTTGCAAGTTCCTTGGCACGTTTTAGATTTCCTTCTTTCGCAAAGGCGAATCCAAGTTGAACTCTCGCCCAAGAACAAAGTTTGGTCGCGTGATCGATTTCTTTTTTTTTGAAAACCCCTTCCGGTGCGGTGATGAAGTAATCCGTAATTCTCAGCGTCGCTTCCAAGTCGTTTGCGCCCGAATATCGTTTTAACAAACTCGAGAGCAGTTTCCGATCGGGTAAATAGATTTCGGAAGACTTTCGCGCGCGATTTCCAAGAGCATTCTCAAACCAGTCGACGATTCCTAAATTCACAAGATGAGACCAAGCGGAATCCAAAACATACGACCAACTTGCGTTCCAAGGTTCGTGCGGCAACTCCGGGGGCCATAGGGAAGAATCTTGATCGTTTTTTGTACGAAGCTCCATCGTGTACTCCGCAAGTCGAAAACCGGTGAAGAGCCGTTCCGCCTCGCATTCTTTGGATTGATTCCAGTCTTGATTATCAAGCGCGGGAATTCCCGTTAGCATAGTATGATATTCTTCATCGCTTTTCCCGTATTTGGCCTGTTCCACCAGTTCGGGAGGAAGGATTCGATAACCGGATCTGAAAAGCGAAGTCGCGATTCCGCCCATTCGATTTTCGTTCGGATTGTTTCGCACCCATTCCAAAAGATGTGTTTGTAGTTCCCCTAGTCTGCTTTGCATCGCTTTTGTGGCTTTGATTGCGAGGTCGTCGTATTCGTAGGCGTTATACAAACCGCCGCTTTCTAACGACGGATCGTGTTTCAAAAGAAGTTTTACAAGTTCGACTACGTGATCGGAATCCGCTCTGCCAAGCGCCAATGCAGCCTCGATTTGAATGATCGGTCGGCCGGTTTGAATCAGATCTTCCAAAAAGATTTTGACTTCGGGTCTGTCCTTATAAGCCGCTAATTCTTCTACGGCTTCCTCGGCGCAGTCCGACTTTGTCAGCGCGGTTTTTTGAAACGTTTCGATCGCCGCTGTCGGATCGACTTCTTGAATCGCCTCTACGATTCTTAGAGCGCAAAGAACTCCGGAAGCCGCGAGGGCATGCGCGCGTTCTCGAACTTCCGGTTCTTCTTTTGCTCTTGCGGTCATTCGTTCCCGCACGTTAAAATCCGAAAGAAGATCGTCGATCGAACGTCCTCCGCTGCCTTCGGTTTCTTCGGAACGATACGGTTTCCATTCTTTCTCTTCGTCGATGAGCGTGTTTACCAATTCGATTTTGTCGTTGGTGCGGTTGCAAATATAGACTTTGCCGGACGCGATTCGAAGAAATTCTTCGGAGGAGGGTAACCAGTTCAGAATTTTTTGAGCGAGTTCGTTGTAAGCGTCTTCCAATCGAAGTTGAAAAAGATTCAACGAATCGGGATCGGCGATCTCTGCCGGATTTTTGTTTTCCGCATAATCTTTAATATACGGACTATCGCTTAGATCTCCGAGTTCTAATTCGATTTCAATCAATTCTTCCCTGTATGAATTGATCCCGACAAAACTTCTCGGTGTGTCGAGTATCAGTCTAAAAGAACCGCGATAGCGTCGTAGTATGATCAATCCCGCCGTAAATTCTTCCGGAACTTCCGCGAGTTCCTCTTCGATCTTTTCTTTGAGCGTTTCTTCCAATTCAAAGACGTGCGGAGTCGGATCGGGATAGGATGGGATTTCGGCCTGGGTTAAGAGAGAAATTTTTTTAGGGGATAATAAGAGAAGTTTTTCGTCCAAAAATATGCCCCGTCTCGGATCATAGTCTTCATCTTTCTTGCCATCCATGAGAATTGTGTTGGCTTTTTCTTCAAACTCCAAGGTATCCAGATTCAGAATCAAAATGATTCCGCATTTGTCGATCAGATAGAGTTTATTTCCCTTTCGAACGGGGAACAGAGATTGATCGATAGAAAATGCGGCCAGAGAACGGGGGTTTTGAGGATTCGAAACGTCTATCAACCAAACTCCGCCGCTGATCTTCATCACGATTAGATCGTCCAAAAGCCGGAGATCGCCATAACCTCTTTCGCCGTTCCAAGCCAATTGAAGAGAAGAGACACAACGCGGATTTGCGAGATCGGAGATATCGAAACATACGATTCTCCGTTCGTCTGTGGAAAGAAATAAAATATTTCCTTTGATTGCAAGTCCTTCCATATAATCTTGCAGGCTTTGATTTAACTGAATATAGGAAAGCGGAGTCGGTCTTGCAGGATTTGTAATGGAATACAACGTGCAAACATCTCGAGAAAGCGTCGCGACGACTCCTTCGCCGATTGCGATTTCTTGTTCTTCCTGTTTATCAAAACGCGGAACGGTTCCATGAGAGACCGGCGAAGCGGCGTTGGAAATATTAAAAATTTTTAATCCTTCCGAACAAGTCGCGTACAAATAATTTCCGGCGATCGCCAAGTTACGGAACTTTCCTTCCACCGCCGTGTTTACGGAGATTTTGTTTGGTTCTTTTGTTTCCACACACAAAAGTCCGTTGGGTCCAATGATCCAAACGTTCGAACCCTGTTTGCAAATCGTTTTTGTACGATCCGAATCGAGCTTGTCTTTGAGATTGAATTCGAAAGAAGTCTTCCATTGTTTCGAAGTCTTTCGTCTGATTTCGGAGGATTCGATTTGTAACGGTTTGATCTCCGCTTCTTTTTCGAAACGTCCGATTTCCAAATCACGTAGTTTTGCTTTTTCTTTTCTTTGTTCGACTTTGATTGTCAAGGAAATCAGCTTCTTGAGTTGCGGTTCAACGATGAATTGTTCCAGATTCAGATTCAAAATATCGGATCGAATCGCTTTTAAAAGATAAGACTGAGCTTCTTTCAAGTTGGAATCCTGGAGAATCACCGCTCGGACAAAGTTTATTTTTTCATCTTCCTTTTTGATCGATGCGAGTTTTGCGGAAACTTCTTCCTTACGGCCGACTCCGAGTAGCGCAATCAATTCCCAGGGAAGAATATCTTCTTCGTCCGCAAGCCGATGTCCTTTTCGAGGAATTTTCATCGCTTCTCTGAGTTTCGCGACGAGTTGGATCGTTTCTTCAAAACGATGGAGAGCGATCAATGCGTGAATTTCGATTCTCCATTCTTCCAAACGCTGATCGGCGGATAATTCGGAAAGAGCGTCTAACGCTTCCTGATGTCGTTTCGAATGAATCGAAGACCAAGCAAGGGTGGAAATCGATCTCGTTCTTGTTTGTTGATTTTGAAAGGAAGCCGCAAAACGAAGAGTCGTTTTGAAACCGAATCTAGGATAGAATTTTCGGATCAACTCGTAAGGATAAATATCATACCGTTCCAATCGATTCCTCCAATCCGCGACGGCGTCCAGGTTTTCGATGTCGGGTAACGTTTCGGAAATAAACTGAAGATGAGGAGCGCTTTTTAAAAAATGCCTCTCTATCATTCTTTCTATTTCCTTTCGATCCGGTTGTCCCCATTCTTCGTGAGTGTGTCCGCTGGTAAGGCCGATGCTGAGAGGTTCGTTTTTCGAGCGATACATCACGTAGTCGTCATAGTTCCACCAGGCTTCTACGTCTTGAAACGAGAGAATCTTTACACCGGGAGATTGATCCGATCCGGAAAGAGAATCTTGTTTCCCTTCCGGATAGAATAACGCGATTCCATCTTCAAAAAAAGATCCAAACGGATAGATCAAATGACCGGGAGGAATTTTTTCCATGATCCCAACGATTGGACCGGCGCCATGCGGATGATAAAAAGCGAATACTTCTCCCTCACATTCATCGTATTCAAAACTTGCGGGAGTTCCGTGTTCGATATCGACGTGAGGATTGAGACGATATTCGGCGAAACCTACGAGATTTGAAAATTCTCCCAAGGATTGATCGAGGATGACGTTACGAATCGCTTCGTGAATTTGAGCGCGCAGTTGCGGTCGCAATGGATCCGCTTTCTCGCTTGTCGGATCGGAAAGCGCATCCCAGCGATCCAACCAATCCGCGTTGGAAATCTTCGCATACGCTTTGTCCTCTTCCGCATAAGGATAATTGCTCCAATCGTCAAAACTCCAGAGTAGAATCACGTCTCCTAGTTTAGAGACTCCGATTACGATTTGACGAAGGGAGTCGCGATCGATCGTTCCGTCTTCGATCGCGGCCAAGGTAGCTTCTTCTATTTTTTTGGAAAGGTCTATGTTTGGATTCATACTTTCAATGTTCCTAATGTGTTTTGTCGTTTTACGTTTAAACGGGCTGTTTTACTCATCTCTACATAATAGAGTGTCTAATATTTTACATTGAAACAGTGTTTTCCGATAAAAATTAACGGTACTCAATTTTATAGTGATGAGTAGTAAGGTTGTCTCAAAAAATACTGTATCTTTGCTTAAAATGCCGATTTCAATCATTCTAAGACGTTTTTGAGATAGCTTCTAAACGATAGATAAGAATTTTCCTTCTAAGATAAATTCTGATTTCATTCGAAACGATTTCGATCGCGAACTCGTCGTAATCCAAATCTTCTTTCAAAACGTGGATCGTAGCTTTGCTTTCCTTTGAATCCATATCCAAACGAACCAGATGGTATCGGATTTCGTCGTCGCGATTTCGCGTGGTTGTAAGAAACCAAATCGAATTTCCCGAAACAAAATGAGGTAATCTGCAAGAATGATCTTTGAGGGAAGGGAATTTTTGCTTTTGAATCTTTTTGGTCGCAAAGCCGAGAACCTCTAAAGAATCGGGCAAACATACGATTAGTTTCAGTTTGGAAAAAAGAAAGTTTTTAGGAAACGAAGTCTTCACCTTACCTTGACTGATCAAATTGTACTGACGGTCCAAAACTTGAACCTCGTCTTGATTTTGTACAACGATGACGTTTTCATCCATCATCAATTCTTTTGCGCGGATGAGAGATCGGAACGTTTTCTTTTCTCCGGTTAAAAGATTCTGTTCGATCAATTGATTCGCTTTATAGATCACTTGATCTTGATGGATCGCGGCCGCCTCGGTTCCTTTTTCGTCGATGACACCTCCGACTTTCGGAGAAGTGAGATCGCTGATGTCGATCCATACAAGCGGGTTGAAGAGACTCGTCATACGATTGAAAAGAATCACTTTCGATTCGGAGACCTTCATATTAAAACTATCCTTGGAACTTGGAAAATCGGTTCTGCCGATTATTTTAATATCATCCGGATTGGAAGTATCTAAAATTCCAAAGAATATTTGAGCGTCTTGTCGCAGAACGGCCGCGATTCTAAATTCTCCGATACGTTCTGTTCGTAAAATAGCGAAGGGGAGCGCGATTTCCTTTTGTAGTTCGAGCGAACTCGCGCCTTCCTCTTCCGACTTAGGATAGAAGGATTTGTCTATCTTCAATTGATCCGCAAGTCTCTTTAAAAAAAGAATCCCAACGTTATGCGGAAAACTTTCTTTCACGTTTCCGCTTTCGTGAGAAACGTAATAGAGCATCGGTTGATCGTGTTCGTTTTTTTCTTCCGGATGATAGATCCACCAATCCGACTGATCGTCTATCAACGGACTTTCCGCTTCCGCAAATTCTTCGTTGTCTATGTATTCGTCTAAAAAAGAACCATGGTCCCCTAAAACAAGATCGCGGGCTATATTATGATTTTTAGAATCTCCGACTTCTATAAACTCGTGCACGTCGATTAATCGCTTAAAACTTTCAGGCCACGTTGTCGAATCATTGGCCGAAGAAGGAGCGCTTGCGCTCAGCAGCAAATCGTTTGAAAAAAAGATTTGGAGAGAATCCTCCTCGATCTTACAACTGGAAGCTTTTTGCATCACCGCTTGCAACAATGGATCGTATGCCGGATTGTCAACGAGATAGGAAAAATGTCGAGTCAGCGAGTCGGGAAGCTTTTCATCGGAGTCTATGATTTGTTTCCACACTTCAAGATAATCGGGATTGGTTTTCATGAATTTTCTCCTAGGCTTTGTTCTTATTCCGCGCTCGTGATTTCGCTCAGTGCTTTTTTGAAGTTGTCTTTTGTCGCAACGGAATATTCTAAAATCGTTTTGTTCTTTTGAATCACGTTGATTTTATCCACGGAGCCGGCTCCGGAAAGAAGACCTTTGACGGTCGCTTCGTCCAGATAAAAATAAAGAACAAACGCGTTCGAGGAAGTATCGTATTTATAAAAGCTTCCGTTGAAATTCTTTTTACCCGCTTTGAAAACGATTTGGGAGAATTCATCCGTGTTTGCGTAAACGTAGTTGTTCATCCAAAATTCGACGTTGTAAGCGATGTAGGATTTGTCAGGGGTCGTCGTTTTCGTGAATACTAGAAAATGATTGTATCCGTCTTTGTCCTTTACGGTAATGTCGATGTTTTTAGTGGAATGGGTTTTTTTGTCCTCTTCGTTAGAATATATACCGAACATTCCGATCGAGAAGAATAGAATTAAGGAAATCGAATATACAAATTTTCTAGTGTGGGAATTTATTAAAATCTTCTTCATTGTGTTATCCTTTCTTGGTTTGAAGTTTTGAATTAAAAAGGCAAATCGGTTTCCTTTCTCGAAACGATTTCCTTCTTTTCAGTGTCTTTAAATCATTCTATCGGAAATAGGGTTGGAGTTCTCACCACGTTATAAAATGGATTTGCTTTCATTGTTTAAATTGAAACGTGTAAAACTCGACGGGATTTTATCTGAAAAGTCGTTCTATTTTGTTTTTTCTTCGGTTAAATAAACGAATCGATTTTTGAAATGAAAAGAAAGATCGTTGAATTCCGCTTCAATCCAAATTTTTAAGATAGCATAAGAAAGCAATATGATATTCGCAAAACCGTTGACCGTAAAAATTTCCGTCGATTATGACGAATAAATGTCTTTTTATCTTCTTAATTTTGATAAATTTAATGCGTAATTGATTGCTTTTGTATGAGCACTATGGGCGTTTCAGAAAGGTTTAAAGATAAAACTATACGAGTGGGATAAGATCTTAGAATTCGAGGAGGTTTTTGAATTGTTCAGATCTTATCCGATGAGAAATTTAATACGAAGTATATTTCTTTTGAGAATTGTTTCCGTTTGATTACTCTGTCTTTGGTTTTAACGAAAAACAAAACCAGATCATCCCAACGTATATTGTCATCATAATCGGACTAATCCACCAATCGAAGTGTTCTAGATAAGAGTCGTCTCCCGTGTACAACAGATATATATTGACAGGGGAAAAAGGGGAAATGGGAATGGGAAAAGAAGGAGAAGGCAGACCTAAACAGCGTCTGCACTCACCTATGAAAGTATCTTTGAAGAAAAAATTAAAATCTTTGAATATAATATAAAATAAATAACCACCAATACTCTGCGTTAGGCAGAAGGTCACGAACCCGTAAATAATTTTATATCTGTATTTGATACTGTAATTATTAAAGAAAGCTTTATGTTCCCAGATGAGCGCGAAAACGCTGTACAATATAACTATAAAGAGGAATAAATCCACAATTGGAAGTATGATGTGATTATTATGGGCAAAAACCAAAAACCGTGTGTGAGCGGCTTGGTCTCGTAAATACTGCGTAAAGTTGTTTAAATGAAGAAAGAATCCCATTGAAAACAAAACCAGTAGGGATTTCTCAGGATATAACCTTGGCATTTGTTTTTATCTCGTATCTAAAATACTTGCAAAACTTGTAAAGTGGATTCGATAAAACGATTGGTAAACGGATGATCATTGAAACGAGCATAGGAACTCCGTTTAAATCCATTCTCCCAAAACAAAAAAGCCGGACTTTTTAAGGCCCGGCTTTGTGAGGCGTTCCTAAAAAGAATCAAACGCTCAAGTTTCTTTGAGCGCCGTAACGATTTCTTGAGTCGCTTTTTTACCGTCTTGGAAATACATGAGAGCGTTGTCTTGGATGAACAACGGGTTGGGGACTCCCGCAAACCCGGGACTTAGACTTCGCTTAATAACGATGACTGTTTTCGCTTTGTCCACGTCCAAAATCGGCATTCCCGCGATCGGGCTGCTCGGATCGGTTTTTGCGAGCGGATTTACCACGTCGTTCGCACCGTTGACAATGACCACGTCGACTTGCTCGAAGGAAGGATTGATTTCGTCCATTTCTTTCATCTTGTCGTAAGGAATATCCGCTTCCGCAAGAAGAACGTTCATGTGTCCCGGCATTCTTCCAGCAACGGGATGAATCGCGAACTCAACGTCGATTCCTCTGTCCGTAAGAATATTATAAAGATCTCTTACGGCATGCTGCGCTTGCGCAACCGCCATTCCGTAACCGGGAACGATCACGACTCTTTGAGCCATATCGAGGAGCATTGCGACTTCTTCCGCGGAAGTGCTTTTGGTTTTTCCGGCGTAGATATCTTCTCCGCCTTTGGAAGTATCCACAGCGGCTCCGAGTCCTCCGAAGAGAACGTTTGCAAGAGATCGGTTCATCGCTTTACACATGATCTGTGTTAAAATGATTCCCGAAGCTCCCACGAGAGATCCTGCGATAATCAGAACGTTGTTTCCCAATACGAATCCGGTCGCGGACGCTGCGATTCCGGAATAAGAGTTCAAAAGCGCGATTACGACCGGCATATCCGCGCCGCCGATCGGCATTACAAGAAGGATTCCTAAAACGGAGCCGACTACTACGACATACCAATACCATTCGATCTTTTCCGGTTCGATGACGACGAAGTAACTCAGAACGATGGAACCTACAAAGAAGAGAACTTTAACGATTTGATCGCCCGGATAACGAACCGCTTTTTCAGAAAGCAAACCTTGAAGTTTTCCGTAAGCCACAAAGCTTCCCGTAAGAGTTACGGCTCCGATGATTCCGGATGCAGCGGTCGAGACGGTAAACTGATACGATTTTAAAACTTCGAGGTTGGTTCCTTGGTGAAGAACTTCCATCACCGCGGCGCCTGCGACAAGGAAGGAAGCAAGGCCGCCGAAACCGTTCAACGCCGCAACGAGCTGAGGCATGGAAGTCATTTCGACTTTAACGGAGAGATACACTCCGATCGCGGTTCCGACGATGAATCCCGCCAAGATGTATTCGTAAGCAAGCCCCTTTTCCACAAGAGCGGCGGCAACGGCAAAGAACATACCGACCGCGCCTACGAAGTTTCCCCGCACCGCAGTCTTAGGGTGAGAAAGAAGTTTCAATCCTACGATAAAAAGGACGGAGGAGAGAAGATAAACTAAATTGATAATCGATTTTTCCATATTCTTACTTTTCTTTCTTCTTGAACATTCCCAACATTCTATGGGTTACTAAGAATCCACCGACAACGTTGATCGTAGCGGCGACCATCGCGATAAATCCGATGATATTGATCAGCGGTCCGTTTACGGAATGAAGAGATAGAATCGCACCGATGATCGTGATTCCGGAAATCGCATTGGAACCTGACATAAGAGGGGTATGTAAAAGAGGAGGAATTCTTGTGATGACCTCAAAACCAACAAATACGGCTAATAAGAAGATCGTCAGGTAACCTACGAACTGTTCCATTTAAACTTTTCCTAAAAAGAAATTCCTTCCTTTGGAGAGTTGAGGAAGGTAGTGTTGACAAAAATGTCAACAGATGAAATCACTTTTCAGAAACTCCAGTCTCCTGAAAACCTTTTTTTCTCAAGAGACACGCGTCGCATTTTCCGCAGGCTTTGCCGCCCTTCGGATCGTAGCAGGAGAACGTAAGATGAAAGGGGACCTTCAAACGATTCCCGAGAAGAACGATTTCTTTCTTAGAAAGATTTTGTAAAGGAGTTACGATTTTGATCGGAGAACCTTGGCTTCCTTTTTTGGTTCCGAGTTGGATCGCCATCTCGAACATTTTAATGAACTCGGGTCTACAATCCGGATAACCCGAATAATCCATCGCGTTGACTCCGATGTAGATGGAATTGGAACCCGTTCCTTCCGCGAGTGAAACCGCAAAGGAAAGAAAAAGAATATTTCTTCCCGGAACGTAAGTGTTCGGAATCTCCTCTTTTCCCAAAGAGTTTTTCGGAACCTGGATAGACTTTTGTGTGAGGGATGAACCCAAGAACAATTCGGGTTTTAGTTTTTGAATCGTGTGAGGAATTCCTAATTTACGAGTGATTTTTTTTGCATAAGACAATTCGATTCTATGTCTTTGTCCATAATCGAAAGATAAAGCTTGGACTTTTTTTCCGTCCAAGAGCGCCTGATACAAACAAGTAGTGGAGTCGAGACCGCCCGATAAGAGAACGACTGCTTTGTTATGCGAGGATTCCTCTTTTAAGTTCTTGCGGCTTAAACTCTCATTCTTTTGAGGATTCAATGCATACCTTCTTCAAACGATTCACCGATATGAAATGTCTTACCGGAATATATTTGTGTAAGGAAAATATCCCCGAAGGGCGTTCCGAGCAAAGTCACATATCGCATTAGGTGAAGGGTGTCGTATTCTTTGTTTTTATCATTCATTTTTATTAATTTTCTTTTTTAAATAAAGAATTAGAATATACACAATCGTTGTTATTGTTACTAAGATAATTGCGAGCGGTGATAGATTTTTATTCCCGCTTAACATTCCAAAAACGCCTACAATCAATGCGGATGATCCTAATAATATTTAATTTTTTTGCCATTTAATTCCCTCTGGATTTTACAGCGTGTCCCAAAACCATTCGATCCTATCAGAACCTTTGCGGATCGCTGCAATTGTTTTGAGTTTTGGGACACACTCTTTATCAAAAAGGGTAAGTTAGTAACTCAACATCTCGCTTCTATTGGCGCTCGACGGGCTCTGGCCCGGTTTCGGGACAGGTTCTTATAAAAATTACTACGCCTTTCGGACGAAGTTATGCACTGGTTGCGTTTATAGTTCAAGTTGCAAATATTTCTTTTAATTTAAAGGAAATCTCATCTGATTTATTTAACGTGAGTTCGATATAACAAATGCGAAAGCGATTATATGTTGCGACCCATAGAGAGCAACATTGAGTTTCTTATTCGCCCAATCTTTCAACCGCCGAACTCACGTTATAGTAGTATTAATTAACTAATTTACTCCAAAATTTAATTTCTTTAATAGGTGTATCATATTTCATTTCGGAATGGTATTGCCCAAAATAATATTCGAATTCATTCATTAAATAATTCAATAGAGTATTTCCATAATAAATAATATCAGTTTGATATATAGAAAATATTGGATTTCCAGTTTCATTAGGTTGATCAGGAATATATCGATGACTACAGATTGGAATCATTTTTGGTGCTAAATCATAATAATATTTTGCAATTTGGATTAGTTTGCTATCCTCTGATGGTTTTTCACCCCATTCATCAATCCAGAATGAATTATTTTTAATATCAAAACACATTCCTTCGAATGGCCAATCTATCTTTTCCTGTATCATTTTTGAATTATCGCGCCAATTAACAAAATCATTTGAGATTGGCAATTCATATGATAAATACTCAATTAAATCTGGTGGAAATTTAAAATTATATTTATTTTCAATTTGTAATATCTCATTTTGAGTCAACCCACTTTCAAAGATCACGCCTGCCTGTTTAAGTACAATATTAATAAATTTCATTTTCTCATTAAAGTTATCATCCATAAAGACTAAGCCCGTTATAAAAATATCATATACATCTATTAATATTTATACGAATCGATGTCGCATAATGAATTTTTCGGACCTTCATAGATGCAGGCGCTCGTGCAAGTTTCATTCAGAGTGATTTTAGAAAGCAAAGGTAATAAAGGTTTAAGATGCTTCCAAAGCCAGATGGCTATGTTTTCGGAAGTCGGATTTTCAAGACCGGGAACTTCGTTCAGATAATAATGATCCAGATGATCTTCAATCAAAGGTTTCACGATTCTACTGACTTCCGCGTAATCGATCAGCCAGCCGGTGTCGGAATCGATCTTTCCTTTTAAATGAAGTTTAAATCGAAAACTATGACCGTGAAGTCGTTTGCATTTATGGCCGTCGGATACGCTCGGAAGGAGATGAGCGGCGTCGAAGTGGAATTCTTTAGTGAGTTCGATTTCTTCCATGAGGTCCCGCCCGGTTTTATAAATTCGGAAGATCTAAAAGTTGACCGGGATCAGGTTAAAAAGACTGAAAAAAAGCCGATTTATTTCACCAGCTCTTTCAAAATCTCCTGCCTTTTTTGATCTTTCTGATGTTCGTTCAAAACCAACCATTCTCTTTTGATTTGTTTCAAACTCACGCCCTTAAGTTCCGAGTATTTGTTAAGAAGTTTTGCAGTTTTTTGATTCATATCGACCAAAAAACTGGAAAGAGAGTCTCTGTCAAGAACTCCAAATAGAAACTTTTTCTTCACTTTAGAATTCGATTTTTAGGCGTTCGTTTTAGTAATAGGGAATTACTCATCTCTACATAGAGTGTCCAAAATTCTGCGTTTAAACGTGAGATTTGTGCTCAAATTAACGGTACTCCTTTATATGTGGAGATCGGTAGTGCCTGTTGAGCGTTAGAGTATAATCGTAGGAGTTCCTACTTTTTTCGGGAAGATTTTGGATTTAAGCATTTATTCCGGAATTCTAACCTTTGTGAAAGTATTCTATACTGATTCGGAAAATTGAGGAATTCCTACGTTAGCGGATGG
This sequence comes from Leptospira weilii, assembly GCF_006874765.1. NCBI lineage: Bacteria > Pseudomonadati > Spirochaetota > Leptospiria > Leptospirales > Leptospiraceae > Leptospira > Leptospira weilii. The sequence goes on along the minus strand of NZ_CP040840.1, from coordinate 3,644,968 downwards.
GACTTAGAAAATTTTTCTATAATTCGAGGTGTTTTCGCAACAATGACAAACCTTTTCAAACATAGAGAAGTTTCTGCATATTGATGGCTCTTCCTATTTTTTATATACTTTTTTTAGTCGGGGCTGCCTTCGGCTATCTCATCCAATTTCGAATTTGGTCCAAGTATCTATTGCTCTTGATCGTTTTTACGTTTAATATATCCGCGTATGTCTACGATCGATACGACTCGAAGTTTGAAACGAACGAAGTACAGACATCGCTCGTTGTGCGTGCTCCCGTAAAAGAGGTATGGAAACAAATCACTTCTCCATTCACATTCGGCGAGGCGGATCATTTTTTCTTTCGCAACGGAATTTCATATCCTGTTTCCATGAAACTTGTTCGAGAAAACGGGCGTTCTCTTTTGGCCGTTGATTACAGCAACGGAGCAACGGTCGCAGCCGTAACTACACTTGATGAAAACGATCGTATGGGCTTCTCGTTTCCGGAGCCACAGATTACGATGGTGGAAACTTCTCTTTATAGAGAAGTGGAGCCGAAACATATACGAGGTAAGATTTGGGCGGTATTTGGAGAATTTCGACTCGTTCCAATTTCTAAAACGGAAGTGAAAATCGTGGCTACAACTCGTTATGTCAATAGCCTCGGCCCTAAATTTTATTGGAAGCTCTGGGCGGACTACCTCATGGACGAACTGCATCAACACGTATTGCGTAAAATCAAACTAAAAGTCGAAGAGAAGAATTATCCGAAATGACAACGTTTGTCGAAAAGTCGGGTAGGATTTATTTCGATAGAATCGCGTATCAGAGAAGGTTCTTTAATCGATTTTCGACGAGCTATTGGTTTCTAAACATTCTTTCATTCGGTTTGGCGAACCGAACGAGAAGACGTTCGCTTGCCGCGTTACAAATTCGAGAAGGGGGAGTCGTTTGTGATTTGATGTGCGGAGACGGCGGCAATATAGGAATTTTACGAAAGTATTACCGGTGTGGAAAAATCATAGGGATCGACATATCCGATCTCAATGCGCGCGGAATCGTTTCGGGGAATCGGATACGATCTATTTGATCGAAAATGTTCTTTCCTCCTCCGTTCCATCCGATTCTTGCGATGCGGTCAGCTGCACTTTCGGATTAAAAACCTTACCTCGCGAGCAAATGAGCATTCTTATCTCCGAAGTGGATCGGATTTTAAAACCTTCAGGTACATTTGTTTTTGCCGAACTATCAAAACCGAAGAATGAAATATATTATTTTCTTTGGAGTCTATACTTCGTATATTTTCTTCCTATTGTAGGCCGATTATTTTCTTGTCCGTTCGTTGAAAAAAAGTATTTATCAAATTCAATCGATCATTTCGGAAGTATCGCATCGGACGAACAGAGATTTCGTTTTACATTTTCTAAAGTTAAAAGCTTCAGCTGGTATGGCGGTATTGTTACGGGCATTTCCGGACACAAAAAAGAAATCTGATTCTTCTTTGTATTTTTTCCGTCCGCGATTTATAGGGAAATTGAGTAGATTTTTCGAGTGTTTAGAGAAACGAACGTTTTGGTTTTTCATAAAAAACGTGAGTTCGGCGGTTGAAATCCATGACTCATCTTTCTGAAAAGAATCGGAAGTTGAACTTTGTAAATTGATTCTTAAAATACGGGAATCACCACAAATCACGATTTACGAACAAATTTTGAAATTGTAGGAATTTCTACTTTTAGAAAATTCTTTCTTATTTTCAACCGCCGACTCACGTTAAAAAAGATTTTTTTGGAATCAGCCGTTAAGAATTATAAAATTTTTCAATAAGAACTCGTTCCAAAACCTACGAAAATTGCGGAAATGAACGCGATGCCGAAAGAATTTGAGGCGTTTTGGGACAAACTCTAAGTTTATTTTTTGGCTTAGACACATTTAAAAAAAGAATTTTCTCTAAAACTTTTCTTGATCTATCGATTCGTTTTTATAAGATTCCGTCTGCGAAGGTTTGTTTTGAAACTGTAGATACGTATTCAAGGAATCGGGCAAACCTTTTTGTGATATCAAAAATTCATCCTATCGGTTTTCAAAATTCGAAGACGTATTGAAGAGCTTGCCCCAAAAAACGTTTGAGACTTGTCCGAAATCGCTTTGAGAGAGAGTATTACAGAATTCGAATGGGAAAAATTTCATAGAATGAGGAAGCGATTAGAATATGAAACATTTATCGAATAGGCTATTTTCTTTTTGGAAAAAACTTCCCCTCTGGACTCGCAGGTCTTTGGAAATTATTTTCGTTTTGATTTTTTTTGTAAAACTCGGTTTTGTATTTTTGATTTTCTGGAAAGCCCCTCGTTTGTCGGGAGAGCTGACGGTGCCCGGACTTACGAAACCCGTTTCCGTCGTCCGAGATTCCTACGGAGTTCCGCATATTCGATCCGAAGATTCCTCGTCCGCCTATTTCGCGTTAGGTTACGTAAGCGCGAGCGATCGTTTGTTTCAGATGGAAATTCTAAGAAGAGCGGCTAGGGGGGAATTATCCGAAGTTTTAGGGGCTGAATTGGTTCCCACCGACATTTTTTTAAGACAGGTGTTGCTGAGGAGAACTGCGGAAAAGATGTTACAGGAATCCGTAAAAGGCAATCCTCAAATTTTGAAAGAATTGGATTCGTTTTTGGAGGGAATCAATTACTTTTTAAAAACGGAATCACTTCCGATCGAGTTTACGATTCTGGGTTATCAACCCAAACCATTCGACCGGCTCGACGTGCTGAGCGCTCTTTCTTTATTATCTTTTTCTTTTGCGGAGGCTTTGCGGAACGATTCTCTTTACACAATTTTGGAAAGAAAACTTCCGAATCGAAACATCGCCGAACTATTTCCAAGGCACGATGCCGAAGATCCGTTTTCGATTCGAGAGAATCAACCTTCCTATTCCCCTAAAAGACTGACCGAAGCTCGAAAAAATTCTTTCCTCTTAGCAGAAAAATCCGAATTCGCAAAATCGAACGAACTTTCCGACTTCGCTTCCGTAATCCGCAGAACGAATCAAATCCTAGAGGAACTTCCTTTGTTTCTGGGAAGCAATTCCTGGGTGATTAGTCCTTCTAGATCGACGACCGGTGGTGCGATTTTAGCGAACGATCCGCATATCGGTTACGGTAATCCCGGAACTTGGTATGAAGTTCATTTGATGGCGGGAAGTTACGAAACGTACGGATATCATCTTCCTATCTTTCCTTTTCCAATAATCGCGCATAACGCAAAAAAAGCTTGGGCATTGACTATGTTGGAAAACGACGATATGGATTTTTATGAGGAGGTCCTACATCCGACAAAGCCGAATTTCGTAAAAGAAAAAGGAAATTGGGTTCCGGTTCAAGTTTTCAAGGAATTGATTCCCGTCAAAGGGGAGGAAGCGCGTGAAATTACGATCCAAGTAACCTCTCACGGTCCGATCCTCTCCAAACCGATAGCTGGATATTCGGGCCCGGTTGTTTCTCTCTATTGGATTTTTCATCATATTCCGGCTCCTGTTTTGGAAACTGTTTATTCATTGGGACGTTGTTCTTCTTTGCAGGAGTGTTCTGAAGTTGTTTCGAAACTGCCTGCTCCGGGTTTGAACATCTCTTATGCGGATGCGAACGGCAACATAGCTTGGTGGAGTGTTGGAAGATTTCCGATTCGTAAAAATAAAACCAATACTCGCAAAATTTTGAATGGAGCTTCCGGAGAAGACGACGTAATCGGTTATCTTCCGTTTGAACAAAATCCAAAGTTGATCAATCCTCCCGAAGGAATTATTCTCACGGCAAATCATCTGCCTACTTACGAACTCAAGGGTTATGGAAAACCAGAAGGGTATTGGCAAGAATCGGATCGGGGAAGAAGAATCTACGAACTTCTTTCCCGAAAAAAAAATTGGTCCGTGGACGATATGAAAAAAATCCAGACCGATATTCATTCTTTTTCCGCAAGGTCCATCGTTCCTTTGATCTCTTTGGAACTCGAGTTGGATAAAAATTGGTCCGGAGTATTTCGAGAAGCTCTGGACGTCTATCGAAAGTTCGACGGGGAAAACACATTGGATTCGGCCGGAGCCACGATCTTCCATACGCTTAACCAATTTGTAATGTTGAATTTATGGATGGACGAATTCGGAGAGTCGAATCTTCAAGTCTTCGGTCAGAGTGCGGAGCGTTGGAATTCTTATAAATCGATTCTTGCTAATCCGAAGTCCGATTTTTGGGACGACCTTTCCACTCCGGATCTTCAAGAAACAAGAAGGGATATTCTCATCCGCTCTTTTGCACAAACGGTTCGTTATTTGTCCAAAGAATTCGGCGGTTCTCCCTCTTCTTGGAAATGGGAAAAGGCTCACGAAATCACGTTTGAACATCCGATGGGAAAAGTTCCCCTTCTCGGTTTGATTTTTAACCAAGGACCGTTTCCCGTTGTTTCGGGAGAAGCCGCGGTCAATCTAATGAATCAGAAGGAAATCAATCCGAAAATGACCCCTCGCGTGGGTCCTTCCAAACGAAGAATCATTGATCTTATACATCCTGAAAATTCTTGGTCGGTATTACCAACGGGAAATTCCGGAAATTTGGGTTCTCCTTTTTACGGTGATCAAATTCAAATGTTTTTGAACGGAGAACACCGCCCGATTCGATTTACACAGTCTCAAATCGAAAAGGACTCGAAGTATGTATTGAAATTTGTGCCACGGTGAAAAAAATCCGTTTTTCTAATATATCATTCAACACTTCCGGTGGGAAAGATCGAATATGTTCGTTGATTGAAAATTCGAGTCCGGATTACCAAGCCGAAGATTATACTGATTTTTTTAAGATTTTGGGAAAACTCTTCAAGTATGATATAAGATCCCGATGAAGACCGTAATTTCTACCTGTTTTCGATTTGCTAAACGATAGTTTAACGTTAGTTCGGCGTAAGAAAGAATTTTCTAAAAGTAGAAATCCTTACAATTTCAGAATTTGTTCGTAAAATCGTGATTTTGGTGATTCCCGCATTTTAAGAATCAATTTACAAAGTTCGGGTTCTAATTCTTTTCAGAAAAATGAATCATGGATTTCTTACGACCCTGCTCACGTTAGTTTAGAATATTTTGAAATACGAATTCTTGTTTTGTAAAACGAAATGCGATTTTGGGGAAGTCGCTTCGAGGAAAAAGCGTATCCCATTCCGGGATTTCAATCGGTTTGCAGATCGGATCGAAAGTGGTTTTGTAACCTCCGCAGGTTTTTATATTTAAATTTTTCCCAAATGTTCTCGGATGAGAGAACGTCCGGGTTCGGCGCAAAGATAATAACAAGTCTCTTTTCTAATATGCTCAGAATGAATGCACCTAAAAATCCCTTTTTGTAAAAAAAATTAAAGGCGAATTTTGTCGTTGGTTGGTTGCATGTATACATATTAGAGTTGTTGAAAAATTAATTTTCCATTTGTTTCCGTTTTATTGAAATGGATGATTGAAGCAGTTTTGTTAAACTTCATCGTTGAATTTTTCAATAACTCTATTACGGAATATAAAATTCTACTTCTATAAGAATGATCATTTCCATTGACTCCATGGAAATTCTTTTTCAAATTGGATGGAACGTATTTTTATGAGCAATGAAGAAAAATTAAGAAGACTCGATCTCATTCAATCCGAGGTATTCGCGTGTAAACTCTGCAAACTCCATACTACCCGCACTCGGACGGTTTTCGGAGAGGGAAATCCGGATTCGGAAGTGGTTTTTATCGGTGAGGGGCCCGGCAAGCAAGAGGATCTCACCGGCCGGCCGTTCGTGGGCAAGGCCGGTGAACTTCTGACGAAGATCATTGAAAAGGGAATGAAAGTTCCGAGAGAGTCTGTTTATATCGCGAACATCGTGAAGTGCAGACCGACCGTGGACATGAAATTCGAAAAGGACAGACCTCCCGAAGACGAGGAAACCAGAGCCTGCGCTCCGTATCTTCTGAGACAGCTTGAAATCATTCAACCGAAAGTGATCGTAACACTCGGAAATCCCTCCACAAGATTTATCTTAAATACAAAAGAGGGAATTACGAAACTCAGAGGGACCTGGGGAACTTTTTTCGGAATTCCTGTGATGCCTACCTATCACCCTAGTTTTGTGATTCGCAATGGCGGAGAGAACAGTCCTCTCAAGCGCGATGTCTGGGAGGACATCAAGAAGGTTATGGATCTGCTGGGTTGGAAGTGGTCTTAGTGATTTCTATTTCCTTCAACCAATTGGCGATTCTTTGATAAATGTCGGAAGGGGCGTCTTTGTAGGCAAAAAGTCCTAAATGATCATAGTCGATCGACGTTCCATTATCCCTTCCCGCTTCCCAATACTCTTTTTTCCCTTTTTTTCTCTTATAAGTCGGATGGATACTTTCCGTCGGAGATACGTTGTCGATTCTTCCTCCGATAAAAAGGGAAGGGAAATTCGTAGACTCAAACGGCTCCCAAGTTTTCGGGTTTTCCTCCAAAGTGGGCAAATAGTTAAAAAGATTCTGATATACAAATAGAATCGTAGGATCGTCTTCGTCGAAAGAGATAAAACGTTTGCAAAAACTATCCTTGTTTTTGCACGAAACACTTAAGTCGGTTTCGAACCTTTTTTCGGTCTTCATTTGTTCGATAAAACTATCGTTGTATTTATAGTCCATTCCGGTTCCGAGAAAAAAAGCTTTGGAAATATCCGGTATTTTTTTGGCTTTGAAAGAATGTAGTATCGCTTGTCCTCCCAAAGATACACCGCCGAGAATATATTCCTTTTGACCGGTGACTTTCTGGATTCTTGCGATAACATCCGGAATTAGATTTTCCCCCACTTCCTTGAGATTTACGGATTTGTAATCTTCAAAGTGCAACAGCCAAACCGAAAAGCCGTTTCCGTTTAAAACTCCGATTAATCCTGATTTGTCCCCTAGATACAAAACCTTTTTGTTGATAAAAATCGGGTCCACGAGGAGGACGGGAGGATAGTGAGAATTTTCGTAGGAAAAAGTGGTTAGAAATACATTTGGCCCTATGTTAGCGGTTTGCGACGTGAATTTCTGTTCCGTAATGACCACATAACGTGTGCAGCTTACAAATGCCGCCGCAAAAAATAAGATCACCGCCAATTTCATGTTCGTAGGTTTCATTTTTAAATCCAAAATAAAAATTAGTTTCTCTTATTCAACCAAACTACGAGAGGAACGAAAACATCCTTATCGGCATTCTTTCCGACGATCAAATCCATATGACCGTAATCTTCGGAATGGTTGTTGGCTCTGGATACGATAAAAAGGGTTTTATCTTCGGAGGATATCGTATCATAAGCGTAACGAAGAGAATAGGCCGTTCCGATCTTGTCTCTTCTTCCCGCAATCAACAAGGTGGGAATTTTAATATTCTTAAGTCCGTTTGAGTAGGAAATTTTACGATCTAAACTTCGAAGTTCTCCGCTTTCCACAAGATCCTGAAATTGAAGGACTTCTTTCTTCGTTCCCGGATTGATCGAAGTCGTTTTTATTCCCGAAAGAATCGAAGAGTCGATATTGGGTTCGTGCCAAAAAAGCTCTTTGAGGAATTCTTGGGGTAGAAACGGAATTCCCGTTGCTCCTTCGATTCCAATCCAAGTTTCGGCGGGAACGACGGGCAAAAGGCTCATCAGCCAAGTAAGAGAACCCCAACTTTTAAGGGCGGAACTCGGAGAATCGAGAATTGCGGAAGAACCGATCGCGACAAAATTTACGATTCTTTTTTCGCCTAAGCTTCCAATTCTCGAATAGATGATCGTACCGCCCATACTATGACCAATCCAATTGACCTTATCCTTTCCGGTATAATTTAACACGTGTTTAATGGCCGTGTCCGCGTCATACTGAATATAGTCGTCCATGCCGTAGGAGAAAGTTTTATCTCCGAAAAACAAAGAAGGATAACCCGCATCCCTTCTCCCTCTCAGATCCAACAGCCAAACGTCGTAACCTTCTTTTTGAAGTCTTCCGACGATGGAGCTTTTCTCATTGATCTTCATGTAGGTTCTATTGGTTATCGATCCGTGGCATAGTATAACCGGATATTTTTTGGAAGGGGAGCCGGGTGCCGGTGGAAAATGTTCCATCGTCAGATCCCAACCGTCTTCGGTTTTAGGATGATGAATTTCACCTTGAAGTTGTATACTTGCTTTGCATTGGGAAAGGAACGTTCCCAAGAGGAGAATCAGAAAAATTCTTCGTATAGTAGCGTTCATTAGAAAATCAAACTATCCTCCGATTCGAAGAGGGGCAAGTAGAATTCTTAGACGATCTAGGAGCCTTCTTTCCTAACTTTGAAACCCGTCTTGAGATATTTATCGATTTTCGGTTTGATCACATAATGACAATAAGCCTGTTTCGGATTCGTTCTGAAGTAATTTTGATGGTAATTTTCCGCAGGATAAAATTTTTCCAGCGCTTCCACCTGCGTTACGATCGGATTCGAAAAATGTTCTTCGGCTTTTTGTATGGATTGTTCCGCTTGTTTTTTCTGTTCGGGAGAATGGTAAAGAATAATGGATCGATATTGAGTTCCTATGTCGTTTCCTTGTCGGTTTAACGTTGTAGGATCGTGAGAGATCCAAAAAATTTCGAGAATTTCGAAATAACGAATGATCTTCGAATCGAAAGTGATTTGAACCACTTCTGCGTGTCCCGTCGTTCCCGAGCATACGGAACGGTAATCCGGATTTTTCGTTTGTCCCGCCGCGTATCCAGACACGATCGATTCTATTCCTTCCACCATTTGATATACGGCTTCGAGACACCAAAAACAACCGCCGCCTAATGTTGCCTGTTCCATACTTACAACCTTACCCACAAATTCCGTTCGATGTGGAAATCTTCGCGAGATTTTCCTTTTCTATTTTACTTTCGTGCAACCTAAATTCGAAACCAAAATTTAGATTTTCAGGGAAATCGCAAAAACGATAAATTTTTCCTCTTTGGATTTGGATCGATCACGATCAAAAACCGCATCATAGGAACGAAAATAACGCCCTTCCAACCGAATCATTGCGCTTTCGTTCGGAATATAATCGAAGGTGACTGTGGCGCCCGAAGTCAAAAATCCGTTTTTTGTGCCGGTTTGAATAATCGTTTGTTCGGGATCGTACATCCTTTCAAGACGAACTGAGGTGCGGAAGATTTCGACCGGCCTCAGAGTTATCCAAAACGTTCCGTGGTACCATTGTCTATAAGCTTGAACGCCCGGATCGGGTGCCCTTTGGATTCCAATGTCGCCCGATCCCGCCACGATGATGTATTTTGTGAAATGATATTGAAGTATTAAATTATTATAATATCTTGTTTGTCTAGATTGATTATCGGGGGCCTCGTTTCCGACAAAGGTGTTGTGCGTGATCTTGAACTTATCCGTGACTTTATAATCGACTTGGGTTCCGATCGCTTTATCCCGATTTGTTTCGGTGATATTCGACCAACCGTTCATCAAATGGAGTTGAAAGGATAATTTATCCGAATATTGATAAGAAAGTCTGAAACCGCTCGAATAATAAGGCACGTAATCCAGTGCGAGTGCCCTCGAATAGTTCCAATTATTCTGAGAAATCCAATTTTCGAGTCCTATATTTCCGAAGTAGACTCCTCCGTCGAGCCAGAGATTTTTTGCGAGTTTGATCCCGGCGTACGCTTCTTGAATGTTACGCACAGAAATCTGATTGGAATTTTTTTCGTTACTTACTTCGGCTTTGTAGTTTGCGTTTACAGAGTTTCCGAATTGGAAAGCGACTCTTCCCCGATATCGATCCGTTTCGATTTTTCCGTCCACATAAGCGAGATTGATATTACCTTCATTCCAACGTGCCGGTTGAGTGAGATATCGGTTGTCCCTCGAAGTCGGACGATACGGATTGTGTGCGTAATAAGAATCTATAAAAAAACCGAATCTGGGTCCTTGTTCTTTTGTTTTCGGTTCTTCGTTTTCTTTTTTCGGAATTTCTTCTTGGGTTTGAGATTGCAATTGGGTTTGAGATTGTACTTGGATTTGGGCCTGGGATTGTTTTTCTGGATGGACTTGGAATTGTGTTTGCGTTTGTGTAGATGTCGAAGTCTGCGACTGTAGTTGTGTCTGTGTAGGTGTTGAAGTCTGCGGTTTGGATTCCGGTTGTTGGGATAAATCGAAATTCTTAGTTTGCGTTTTTGAATCGAACCCGGTGTTCGTCCGAACCGCAGGTGCGGATTCTTTTCTTTCTTTTTTTTGAGCTGCGGAATTGCTTTGAATGTCGGCTTGGATCGAAGAAGGCGAATTCTTTTCCTGAGCGCGGAGCGAAGAGATGCAAAGCACAGCTCCTAGGAAATAGATCGGGATCAAAATTCTGCATTTCAAAAACGAAGCCGGAAGGATCCTCTTTTTGTTTCTAAAATATTCCAATCCTTCAATATTTATTTTTTGTATCATGATTGAATCTTAATAAATCGATCTTAAAATACAAGATCTCTGTCTCTAATTTTCGGTAAGGGAGAGCTTCTTTTAAGTTAAGAAAGAATTAAGTTCTGCGACGAATGTCTTCAAAAATCCAGCTAAAAAGAAATGTCGATTCCAAAATCGGCGATTGATCTTTAAGAAATCGTTCTCAAATTTGAACCCGCCTAAGCGGGAAAGGCTTAAAAAAATTCGAATTTGAAAAAGAATCAAAACAAGAATTCAAAACGGAAAAGATCCGTTTTCATTTCTGGAAGAATTTTCGGAGGACGTCGAAGCGCATGATTCTTTGTTAACGTGAGTTCGGCGTAAGAAAATAAGAAGAATTTTCTAAAAGTATGAGTCCCTACTTTTAAAATTTGCTCGTAAAATCGCGATCTGTTGTAATTCCCACATTTTAAGAATAGATTTAGAGAGTTCAAATTTCAACTTCCTATAAAAAGATGAATCATGGATTTCTTACGGCCCTGCTCACGTTTTGTTAAAAACGGCTCAAAGCTTGGCAAACTCAAGGGACAATAATTTTACAAAGGGTTGCGGCACGGACTTCCTACGTCGGCAGTTTCGGTTTAAAATGTAGGAGCTATTACAATTTTCCTTTTCTCGGCCTTTCCGATCTTTTATACTGACCAAGTCACAGGAGAGTCTATGATTCAAAACAACTACTTTTCGGATAACCAAGATATCCAGAATCATTTTGAGCACATACTTCCCTGGACTGAAATCATACTCGATTACGAAAACGAATTCCCCGATCCTTCTGACGGAGGGCCGACAAATCCATCCGAAACAAAAGAATATTATAAAACTCTTTTAAACACCGTGGGAGATTTAGCCGGAAACATTCTTTCTCCGCATGTGGCGAAACTCGACAGAGAAGGACTGAAATTCAAAGATGGTAAAGTCGAATTTCCGCCGAAGATGCTCGAACTGGTTTCCAAAGTCGTAGAAGCCGGAGTTCAAGCTTACGGATTTTCGAGAAAATACGGCGGACTTGGCGTACCTTGGACCGTGAAGTCGTTTATTTCCGAAATTTTCTACAGAGTGGATACGTCACTCGCCATTGCCATTGGATGCGTAAATCTCGCCGAAATTTTGGAACATCATGCGGCTTTGGAAATGAAAGAGGAATGGGTTCCGAAATTTGCTTCTGGAAAATTCGTCTGCGCAATGGGACTCACCGAACCCGATCACGGTTCCGATCTTTCTAATCTTAGAACCAAAGCCACGAAAGATAAGGACGGAAATTGGGTGTTGAATGGAACCAAACGGTTCATTACACACGGTTGCGGGTTCGGCGACATCCCTGCCATTTTATTGACCCTGGCACGTTCTGGAAAAACGGGTTCCGGCGCAAGGGGGCTCTCGCTTTTTCTCGTTCAAAGCAAAGACGTTCAAATTGCGGGAATTGAGCGCAAACTAGGGCTTCATTGTTCTCCTACTTGTGAGGTAGTTTTCGAAAATTCTCCGGGACTCTTAATCGGGGAAGAGGGTCTCGGGCTCGTAAAATATACGATGGGAATGTTGAACGGGGCGAGAATGGGGATCGCACAACAATCCACCGGACTTGCAACCGCGGCGTATTATGAATCCCTAAAATATACAAAGGAAAGAATTCAATTTGGAAAACCTTTGATAGAAATTCCTGCGGTAAAAAAAATCATCGATCGAATCGAAAGGGAAATGTATGCGATGCGATGTCTGACTCTGGAAGGTTCCCGAGTGATGGATCGTTATTATTGGAGAACGTTTCGTCTTGAAAAACAAGGAGCTACCGAAAAAGAAGCGAAGAATGACACCGTCGTGCGCTATTGGGAGAAGATCGCAAATGTACTTACTCCGATCGGCAAATTCTATTGTTCCGAAACCTGTTTGAAAGTGGTCAACGACGCGCTTCAAATTCACGGAGGTTCTGGTTACACCGAAGACTATGATATCTCTAGAATCTATCGTGACGCAAGGATCACCACGATTTATGACGGAACCTCGCAAATTCAAATCAACGCGTGTATCGGGGGAATCACTTCCGGTTTGACTCATTCGTTCGGAGAATACATTTCCGAACTCGTAAATCAATCGAATTTCCCTCTTACTCATAAATTGTTTCGCGAATTTCAAGAGTTGATATTTCTCTACAAAAGTTTTTCAAAAAAAGAAAACAAAGACATGTACGCAGAAGAAATCGTTTTTATTTGTTCCAGACTTTTAGCGGGAGTTCTGCTCGAACTTTCCTGTAGAAGACTTCCGGAAGAGAGAAAACAAGCCCGACTCAAACACATGAAAGATTATCATCTTGATACTCTTTTCTTTCTGGAAGGTAATCTTGCAAAATTAAAAGAGGCAAACCGAGTTCCTATTTGAACGAATGGTTTTCCAAGTCACTCTGTTTGTCATTTGTCAGCCCAAAGTCGCTTCCACTTCAAGCCCTTCCATTGGTTTGAGAGTTCTGCTTGCACTTGTGTTTCAAAATGTTGCTCATCTCTACATAATAGAGTGTCCAAAATTCTGAGTCTAAACGTAGGACTTGTGCTCAAATTAACGGACGGTTTTTACAAAGATATAGAAGCGCTCACAAGATTGCGCCGAATTTAGAATTGTTGGCTTTTTTGAAGAGAATTTCTAACATTCTAAATTTTGAAACAAACTATTACAGTATTCTTTTCGTGTGTCCGAGTGGTAAAACTTGCTTTTAAGTTTATATTTAAGAATTGACTTAATTAAATTAATGCTTTAATATGGTTATATGAATGCTTTTGCTGCTTTGGCAGACGATACGAGAAGAAAAATTGTGAAATTGGTGGCCAAGAACGGGGAACTTACCTCGACTGAAATAAGCCAAAATTTTAAAATGAGTCCGCCCGCTATTTCACAACACTTAAAAGTGTTAAAAGAAGCGAAAGTTCTTCACATGAAGAAAGAGGCCCAAAAACGTATCTATAGCCTTAACGATTCGGGAATGAATGAAATGGAAAATTGGCTACTAGATATTAAAAATCTATGGAATAAACGCTTGGATAATTTGGATAAATATGTTCTAAAAATAAAAAAGGAAAAATCCCATGATAAAAAATAACGTTGAGACAATCATCGAAAACAACAAAGTCATTTATAAAAGACACTTCGATGTATCGATCGATCTTCTCTTCGAGGTATGGTCGTCTCAGGAGCATCTTTTGCAGTGGTGGGGTCCAGATGGCTTTACATTGACGACTAAAAGTATGGATTTTTCAAACGGTGGAATTTGGGACTTCATCATGCATGGTCCTGACGGACATGACTATAAAAACAAAATTCAATTTATAGACATTAAAAAACCTCATTACATTTACTATAAACATCTTGGTGACGGCGAAGGCGCTGAGGATGTTGATTTTCAATCGAAAATTATATTCGAAGAAGCTGGCGAAGGCACGAACCTAACAATGGAACAGATTTTCCCGAGCAAAGAAGAACTTGAAAGAGTTAACAACAAATATGGTGCAATTGAAGGTGGTATTCAGCATATTGGCAAGCTTGGTAAATACTTAGAGGTACTTAAATAGGGGCATAAGATACATATAAGAAGTTGCCTGTTGGATTTTAAGGTTAAGTTTGGGTTGATGGAATAACGTGCCTTTATGGTATTCGTATATTCGGTTGTTATTATGTGTTTATGCGACATTCAGAGTTATACGAAATTTCGTGACAAGAGGAAAAGAATTCCGCACGAAAAAATACTGCCCTTGAAATTAGTCAGCCGCCCGTCCACTTTTTTGCTAAAAGGTACTCAAAATCTGCACAGCAAAACCAAACGTCTTTCCGTAACGGTTCGGTAATCTTCCACGATCGGGCCCGGGCGAAACTTGAAACATACAAAACATGCGTTTCTTCATAAGCTGTGAAATAGACGGGCGATTTGGAGATGAAATTCCAACTAAATTTCGTGAAATCCGCAAATACGTAGAGGAGCACCTCAACGCCAGACTAAAAAACAAGGACTACGGGCCTGACGTGAAAAGCCTCGGATTATCCCGATTATCCTCCAGCAAGACATGCAAAAAACGCACAAGGAACGTAAATTATTCCAGCGGAAACAGCGCTCAGCCGACTATCGTCTATACATCGATTTTGATCGATTCGCTTTGGCTTCCGCGGACCAAGCGATAGATCTTTTGCTGAAGAATATTCTCGATTCAATTCGCCATCTATCGACCAAGACCAAAGATTGCGATGCAGGGTTCTTAGAGGCAGACATTTTGCAGATTTTTGAAAAAGAATACTCCGAACTATGACGGATTTGACCAAATACTTCGCGTATCAACGGCTACCAGTCGTGCGGTCAAAAGATGCCCATAGTAGATCGCTGCAAATATGACGGAACAAAAGGGATCCCTTTGTTCCCGAGACGAGCGGCTACGAAGGTTGTTCGCTAAGTCTCACTTGAACCTCGTGCCAATCCCTCCGCGCGTAAGCGCTACGGAGCGCAAACGTCAAGGAGACTCTTTCGTTATGCGCAAAAGCCCCAAAGTTAATTTTGAATACAAGACTTCAAGTAAGAGAGGGGAAGCTTTAGATTGTAAGACAAATTAAGTTTGACATAGGTAACACTATTGTATATACTAAGTTGTAACGAGTTAAATCATGATTAAAAAACTAATTCAACACGGTAATAGCTCTGCATTAATTATAGAAAAGCCAATTCTTAAACTTTTACACATTACTTCCGATACTTCATTGGATATTGGTACTGATGGTAAAAGTTTAATCATCACGCCAATTGATAGAAAATTAGAAACAAGTCTTGGAAAAATAAATAAGAAACACGGTAAGACGCTTAAGCGACTCGCTGAATGAATTCGGCTTCTTCTGTTAGATATTTGTTTTACGAAGAAATTCTTTATATTCATAAGAGCCAAATAGAAGTGGACTTATGATGAAGCAATTTTGCAATTAGAAACTTCGAAATTAAAAAGATATTGAGTAACGTCGTTAGACACCATTGAGGAAATCAATTGAATGAGAATAAAAATAATTGTAATTGTTCTTCTGTTTATACTGTCACCTTTAGGCGCTCAAAAACGTAAACGTGTTAAAATTCATACTTCATTTGGTCTTTCAAATAGAACCGAATCAATATTGAAGACAATTAAAAATAAAGATAGAAGCAATAACTCATACGTTTTAAACAAAGATGATATTGCTGCCCTTTTGGATATTTTACAAAAGACAGATATGTGTATAAAGGCTACCGTTGAAAATATATCTAATAAACAAACTGTCGCCTATAAAAAGTTTAGAACTATCGACGCAATTTCAGGCATAGGTGAAATTAAAATCATTAGATCCTTTGAAATGGGAATTTTTAATCCTACGGTAGAAAGTTGGACGTCGCAATATTGAATGAAAATACTTTTTTTGCTTTCATAAATAATTCAGGAAATCTTGTTTTTCTAGAGACGGGTCTCTTTTCGTTAACGCGGATGGATTTATAGTCAACCGAATAGGATATTATATCTATCCTAAACTTCAACTTAGACAAAATGATTCAATAGTAACATTGCATATTACTGAGGACGGCGCTTTCTTTGTGAAAGACGATCTGAATGAGGATAGAAGGGTCGGTCAAATAAAGATTTTTACTTTTCAAAACCCTGAAGCACTTTCCTTTGATAAGGGCTGTAATTGTTTTACTTCATCTCTCTCTAATAAAGAATATTCTGAAAGTAATCTATCCTTGAATAACGACAAGATTATGTTACAAGGATTTCTTGAGTTGAGTAATGTAATGATAGTGCAAGAACAAGTTAATTACTTAGAACTTATTCGTTTCTATAATCTCATTTATGATACGATTACGCGCTTAGATCCGAGTTTCTCAGGAGTTTACAAAACTCATATTTACGATCCAAAATATGTTGATTCTCTTAATGTCAATATCAAATAATTCGATACGGGATCTCGCATTACTAGTTGAATATTTCAATTTCATTATACTTAATTTTTCAGCAATTCTAACTATAATATCTCCACGGATAAGAATGTGATATCGTCTTGGATTTTTTGACCCGAAAGAAAGGATTGAAGATCTGCGAATACGGATTGTACGATTTCTGAAACGGGCTTGGAAGCCTGTGTGAGTATGGATTCTGAAAGCCTGCGATCTCCGAACTCTTCTTGGAATGGATTGAATTCCTCTGTCATTCCGTCTGAAAAGAAAAATAATTTATTCCCTTTTGATATCTCTAAAAACTGAGAATTATATTTTATATTTTCAAGAATACCTATGATCGGTCCGTTTCTGGACAGTTTTGTGATCGTGTTTCCGGAAAGATAGAATTGATCCGGATGACCCGCTGCGGAGTAGGAAAGTATTCCTTGTTCGACGTCCACGTCGGCGACGAGGCAACTGAAAAAGGATTTGAGGGTTTTGTATTTCGCGATGATTTCCTGGTTGAGTTCGGAAATTATTTCACCCGGAGGCAAGTCTAGATATTTCAAACTTTCATATTCTGATTTAATCAGCATGGTGACTAACGCAGCTTGTACTCCATGGCCGGTAGCGTCCGCTAAAAAGATTCTCACCTTACCGGGGGAAATTTCCGCGTAGTCGTAGATATCGCCTCCGACTTGGGCCATGGGGACGTATTTCGTGAGAATATATATCTTGCCTAACGTAGCTTCCGGTTTGGGCAGAATTCTGTCTTGAATCTTTTGCGCGTAAAGTAGGTCTTTTTGAAGCAGATTGATCGTATTATTGAGCTCTGCTGTTCTTTTCGCAACTTTTGTTTCGAGTTCCGCGTAAAGGTTTGCGTTTTCGATTAGAATTGCCGCTTGTCCGGCGATCAGCTTTAGGGTTTGAATATTGTTTTCAGTGAACACCCCTTTGACTAATTGATTTTCGAGGTAGAGAATCCCTTTGAGTTCTCCCGCGTGTAGCAGAGGAATACAAATCATAGATTGAGGTTTTTTTTCTTTGATGTACTGATCGGTGAAATCTTTGATCAAAGAGGAATCCAATTCGCGAGTGGAAATTATCCTATGCGTTCTAAAAACGTAATTAAGGTATGAAATCGGATATTGAGTTTCGTCGATTTTCGGAAAATTTTCCACTATAATTTCCGTTTCGCCACTTTGTCCCGTAAGATAGACCGTTAGATTTTTGTTGTATAAATGAAAATAAATGGCTCTTGTCGCACCTGCGGTCTCTATGGCGATTTGAATTAATTTTTTCAAAAGGTTATCTAAGACAATCCCTTCAGAAAGAACATTATATGTTTTTAATATAATTTCCTGATCCAAATTCGTATTTTGGTTGTTAGGCTTTTTTTGAGTCGTTTCATGGGAAAAAGTCAGATTGAACCGTTTTGCAAAACGATTTTTAAGATCGGCGACCTTGGCGGAAGCTCCCCATTCGGAATAAAAATTGATGGCAAGTTGTATGTAATGGTTTCCTAAGGAAAAGTTTCCGATTTTGTAATGAAATCTTGCTGCGATTTCGCTGGATAGGGCTTGAAACGAAACAAAACCGGCTTCTTGAAAAAGTTTGATCGCTTTTTCGTAGCTTGTGGTCGCTTCGGAGATTTTTCTTCGCGCTCTTTCTCTTTCCGCGTGTAAAAGTTCGAGAAGTCCCATGAAATTTTCAGGACAATTTTTACTCCACTTAGTAAAATAAGAGAATATAAGATTTAGTTTTTTTGAATATATAATCCTCTTAAAAAAAGGAAGTTCTTCGAAAGTTGCCAAAATGGTGAGTCCGTAATAAAACCAAAATTCGGCAAAAGGAACTAAACCGAACGCATTCTGGATTAGATCTTCGCCTTTTTGGCCGTAAAAGAGAGCTTTTGAAAATTGTCCCGAAAAATAATGAAGTTTGGTAAGATCGTGATAGTAGTAGAAAAGTGCGGTATGATTCTTATCTTGTATGATCTTTCTTTCGAAATTTTCCATTTGAAATTCCGAATCGTTTAAGGAATCAGGGGACGAAGTTTTTCCGGCGAGAGCTTTGAGCAACTGATGGGAACTTTTTGCAATCATAAACGCGAAATTGTCTTTTGCGGTTTTAAAGTATCTCTCCGCGAAATCTGCGTGCATTAAAAGTTCCTCTATCGGGTAGGAAGCGAAGATTTCTTTCTGGATCTTTGCCTGAAGGCTAAATCCCGCATAAAGAATATCTCCGTTTCGTAAGGCTCCTTTGTGAACTTCGTCTAACAGCTTTATGTCGGGAGCGATATGTTTCTTCCAATGACAAAGATAAGCTGAATAAACGTACTGTACTTTCCATTTTACAAGGTCGAAGGGAATCTTTTTGTTTAAATCCATCGCAATCTTGAAATAACGTATTCCTTGATTCAGATCTTTTAACATTTGGTTCGCGATCATTCCGTATCCGCTGTACGCAATCGGGCTACTTCTGGAAACTCCTTTCGTTAAAGAAGTATTAAATATCTTTAATACTAAGAGCGCAAAGAGATTTTGATTGTACGTGAATGCGGAAGGGCCAAGATCTGCAAAAAGGTCGATCAGGGCTTGGTATTCCGGTTCCGAATTTTCCTTTAGGTGAACGAGTTCGAAATCCGATTTTCCCTTGGATAAAATCAAAGAGAGAAGTAATTCCTTCAAAAGCGCCAAATTAATTTTAAATCGAGAGTGAGGAATGTGAATCTTGCAACGTTTCATCGCGCATAAACCTGCTGAAACGGCTTTTTCGACCTTGTTCATTTTAGAATAGAGCCGAACACGTATCATATTGGCGCGGATGTACTGTAAATTCGAAATGCTTAAATTTTCTAATAATCCTAAAAGCGATACTGCCCTTTCGTAATTGTTCAGGAGGTATTCCGTTTCTGCGGTTTCCAAAACCACATTGGAATAAAATTCCAAATCTTTGATGCAAACTTCCTGATTTAAGGAATTCAATGCGGAGTTCAGATATTGAAGGGAGCTTTCGTAAGAACCTAAGCTTTTGGCTTGAAGACCGGTTTTGTAGTTTAGGGTTATAAGATTATTACGAAGAGTTTCTTCTTCGATCTGATCAAGAGCCTGATTAAGATGATTTGTGATTTCAAAGAGGATTCTATTTTTAGGTTGCGGACCGTGAATGGCGAGTAGGGTTACCCCCGCTTGTTTATGAAATTCTTTCCGTTTCGATTCCTCCAAAAGGCTGTAAGCCGCTTGTCGAACTCTGTCGTGCGAAAAACCGAAGGTTCGTTCCGAAGAAAGGCTTTTTTCGAAAATAGACTGATTCTGGTTATGGAAGGGTATTAAAAGCCCTTCTTTTACGGCTTCCCAAAGAATTTGATTAAGTTTTAGAATATCAAAAAAACTTAATTTTGAAATGAATTCTAAAGTGAATTGTTCTCCCAGGCAAGAACAGATTCCTAGCAGTTCCCGAATCTCCGGAGTAAGCTCCTTAATTCTATCGCAAAGAAAATCGACAACATTATCCGCAGCGGATAGACTATCGACCTTTTCGAGATCCCAGTTCCAAAGTTGAGATTCGAATTCGTAAGAGAGAATATTCGTTTTTTTACAGGTTCTAAGGAGCTGAATGACCGCTAAAGGATTGCCCAATGTTTTCTTATGAAGGATGGAGGTTACGGACCGAGTTTGTTCTTCCGAGCTGGGAACCAAATCCTGAATAAGGTGGTAGATACTTTTTTTGCCGAGCGATTCGATTGTGATCAGAGTTTTTTGAATCTTATTCGTTTCGATGGATTTTAGGATTTCGGAAAATGGATTTGGAGATTCGACGGCCTCTGGTCTAAATGAGAGAATACATAAGAAATTCTTAATTTTCGAATGAATAAAAAAAGTCTCTATGAGATTAAGGCTTGCCGGATCGGCCCATTGTAGGTCGTCCATATAAAGAACGAGCGGTCTGCTCATTTCGGAAAGGGCTCTGATAAAGTTATGGAAAGTATAGTAGAAACGGTTTCGATTCTCATCTGGAGGCAATTCGGACAATTCCGGTTGGGGACCTAAAATAAACTCCAATTCGGGAAGCTGATCCAGAAGTATTTTTCCGTTGTCTCCTATGTGTTGGGTGATCAGTTTTTTTAATTTCCCGATTTCTTTTTCCTGTTTGGAAAGTAAAGTCGGAACTAGCTCCCTGAAGGAATGAATGAGTCCGCCGAACGGAATCGATCTTTCATACTGATCGAACTTACCTTGAATGATAATTCCGCCTCTTTCGGAGATACTTTTTAAAAAAAATTTTGCAAGTGCCGATTTCCCGGAACCAGAATCACCCGTGATGAAAACAAGCTCCGTATCTCCCCGAAGTACTTTATTAAAAGAGGATTCTAAAACGGCTTTCTCCTTATCTCTTCCGTGAAGAATGGAAGAATCGAATGTTAGTTCCGGGATGTCTTTGGAGCCGGGAATGAACGTTGAACCGATTTCTTTTTTTTGAAAATCTTGAAGACAGAGTTTTAAGTCATATATCAACCCATCAATAGATGCATAACGTTTATCCGGATCTTTTTTAAGTAATTTCGAAATAACGAGTGAAATCGCAATAGGCAGTTCTTTCCGAATTATGTGTACGGGAATCGGTTTTCTTGCGAGATGGGCGTGTAAAATTTCGTTTCCGTTTTTGGAAGTAAACGGAAGAATTCCAGTAATCATCTGATAGAAAATGACTCCCAAAGAATAAAAGTCCGTGCGAAGATTCAGGATACGAGAGAGTTTTCCGGTTAGTTCCGGGGAGATGTAGGAGAGAATTTCGACGGGTAAATCCGGCGTAATAGAAATTGAGGTTTCTTTATCCGAAAAAGTTGCGGATGAAAAATCCGTGATTTTAACGATCCCCGTTTTCGTTTGAACCCAAATGTTGTCGGGACGGAGTGCTTGGTGGAGAATTTTTTTTTCGTGAATTTCTTTGAGCGCTAAAGAGATACCCATGGCAATCTCAAAAAATTTCTCAATAGAATTCACGCCGTTAGGAAACAATCTCGAAAGAGGAACGGAATTACAGTCTTCGATTACGAGAATTGGAACGTCTTCATGTCGTATTAATTCCAGGGAATTCTGAACTCTCGGTCCTTTGACAAAATTGGAAATTCTAAAATCGTGATAGATTTTTTGAATGTTTTTAATAGTCGGTTTTTTTTGACGAAGGAGTTTGAGAAGAACGCGTTTCCCCGATCTTTGATCCAGAGATTTATATATTAGAAATTGATGATCTACGGAGAAGAATCCGAACGTCTTAAAACCGTGGAGCTGGAATTCCATCCTAGAAGAATCGAATGTCCTTTCTAAAATCAAAATCGAAAAGAAAAAATTCGACTTCCAAAATTCAAGAAAAACACCGAGCCGCTTCGATACCGCTTACGACTGTACTTTCCACGCATCCTGCGTTTAACACCGAATTTTGAATCCAATCTCCGGTAATTACAAGATTGGAGTATCCGTTATCTCCCGCCGAAAGCCTGTATTTCGTCGAACCTTTTACCGATAAAACGTATCTTTCGGTGGGTTGAATATTTAAACGGACATATTGGGATTCGATTCTTTGAGGTCCTTTTTCCGTTTTGTTTGCATCCAATAGAAAATCCCAATTGAACCCTGAAGTTTTTCCAGGAATAGTAGAAGTCGGCCAAAGAACGCGCACGTCTTGCTCTAGAAATTTCACAATCCTTTCCTTTAACTTTTTCATCTGAGTCGGTATATCCGGATCAACCAAAGGATCCTTAGGCGTTATTCCGACGGGAGAAGGGCCGCAAAAATAGGCGATATGATTTGGCGAGAGAGAATCTGGCCAAGACTCTCTATTGATGAGGTGGCTCATGTCACACCAAGTGTCGAAAGGCTCCACGTAAGATCCTAACACCGGAGGTTCGTTCTTCCAATACTTCCATCCCAGACCTGCGATATCGGGATACATCCAAAGTTGAAACGCATCCGTTAGACAAGTTGTGATCGATTCCGTCATTTGTTTCCATTTTGAGCTTTCCTCTAAAATCTTCGGACATACGAAAGGAATTGCGCCAATGGAAATTCCGAATACGATTCGATCGAAATCATTTCCGTATTCGAGAATGATCTCTTCCTTATCCTGCCATGTGGACCAATAATCTTCCAAGCATATATGATATTTTTTTAATATTTCTCCTTCCACGATCTGGTCGTAGAGAGGTTCGCTCGGCCAACACGCAAGTCCTTTTACGTTTATCAAAGGATCGTACTCATCCTTATTTAGGTTCACTTGTTTGCCGATTTTTACGGTTTGAATCAAGGATT
Source organism: Leptospira weilii (assembly GCF_006874765.1). Lineage (NCBI taxonomy): Bacteria > Pseudomonadati > Spirochaetota > Leptospiria > Leptospirales > Leptospiraceae > Leptospira > Leptospira weilii. Next base: position 3,622,287 of record NZ_CP040840.1, on the reverse strand, counting down.
GTCCGTTTAATTTTCCGGGGATCAGTTCCCTCACTCGATGAAAGAATTTAATATGAACTCCGCGCCTTTTCAGGATTTCATACAGAGGGGCGAAAATTGCGTCTCCCATTCCCGCTTGCATTCTATAAGCGACCGCACCTTTGTAAGTGAAGACCATTCTTAAGGCTCCTTTAAGAGCCGTTCCGGCGGCGAAAGTGTATTGCTCTTTTCCTCCGAATACGAGACCGTAGATCGCTTGTACGATCGCGGAGTTGATCGTGAGTTCGTTTGCTCCGTGACGTCTAAGCCATTCCCTATAATCGAAGTCGTCTATGCTTTCGAAACCTTTTTCTAAAAGGTTATCTTTGATCATTCCTTTGATATTGGTGAGACTGAAATCGGTTAAGATCCAGAATCTTCTCACCTCGGTGTTCGATTCGATCTTTTTCTCTACTTTTTCCCAAAGATTATCAATGAATAGGTCTAAGATTTTTAGAAATCGATCGCGAGCAAAATCATCGTTTAGTTTATCCGAAATATTTTTTAGAACGAGAATGACTTTCTCGATCGTGTCCAAGTCGGCTCTTTCCTTGTCTTCTATCCATTCCGAGATTAGTTTCCAGATGTTTTGATCGTCAATTTGCTCGTTTTCCTGAAAAATAGATTTTCGATGACTTATATAATATTCGTTCACGTAATTTAGAATCATCGAAGGATAAACCGAAGGATCCGGAAGCTCGGTTGTATCTCCGGGGATTTGATTGTTCATCGGAAATCGCATCGGCCAAGGCTGGTAACTTCCATTTATCTGTTCCTCCAATACGAAAAAGTTCGCCGGTTTAAACGCTTCTTCCCAGGTGGCCAAAGGATCGGTGAGAGGTCTTCCGAGTTCTTGATAACATTTTCTGATGAGTTGAAAAGCGTGATCGTAAAATCCGAACCAGATGTGCAATCCGTGTTCTTCAATTCGATTGGAGAAGTCCTGATTTCTACCGCTTGCGCCTTTTCCGCCGAGTCTCCAACCTAATTGATAAATCGTAATGTCGTATTTCTCCTGCCAATCGGGTTTAGAAGTGATTTCGTATGCAGTAACGAGAGAACTCAAACCGCCTCCGAGTATGATTACTTTTTCTTTTTTGTTCTTCATAAAATATCACCTACTGTCAGTTATATTTATAGAATATATTCAATTTTGATATTAAAGATTGAATTTGAATTAACGAATTCGACAACGTTTTTATATATGTGGGTTCTCCTTTCCGAAGCGGGTTTATACGTTTTGATGAATGATTTTTCCGGGAGAAAAATCAAAATCAAAATCACACCAAATTCCAAATTGAATCGAGATGGAAGTGCTTTTAAGGCCAAAGTCGGAAATGAAAGGGAAATACGCGTTGCTTAAAATATCTAAAATGTAATTCCCCTCTAAAATTCCGCCCTTACGAAAGAGAGTAACGTTGCTGTTCGCCTCTACGATTGCTTGATAACAGGCTAATTTAGGATCGGCCGCATCTCTGAATTGTTTTAAAAAGACCATTCCAACTTCGGGAAAAAATAAATGCTCCAAGAGATTGATTGTCGAGCCAGCGCTCGGAATCTTGATCTTGAAAGGGTCATCGAAGAGAATCTTAGCGAATTCATTTCCCAACTTAGACAAATCATCGAATGATTCCTTTGAGTGAGTTTCTTCCGGAGGACAGGAAAGAGTAAATATCCGTTGAGAGATAGCCTGACGGTCTTTGCCGCGAGGAGTGATCGCATCCACGGAAAAGTATTCTGGAGGAACTTGAAGAGAAGGTATTTGAAATTCACCTTGAATTTTATGAAAACCGTAGATTTCCCTTCCCGTGGCCATTGCGGTAGGAATATCTACGAAGAGATAAGGCTGATAAAACCGAATTCGAACCGGATCTTTTGCAAAAAGAGGAATCCAAAAACCTACGTCTGTTTCCTTCACCCAGCCGCAATCGTTGCCCGGAACGAGATATTTCTGTTTTGCAAATACAAGAAATAACGTATCCGTAAATGCGGAATAATGCGTCTTACCACTTGCGGGATCGTTTAAATCTCGATCTACGATAAATTGAATCGCATTCTGATTTCCTTGTATACAAAAGGCGTAAAATTCCACTTGTTTCATCTGGTAAGGCGGGGGAAGTTCCTGTTCACCTCCGCGAACAATATAGTCTGTCATGTCGGCTCCTGTCTTGGCGTTCAATGTTTGATATATTTTTCAGATATTGTAAATAATAAAATCATAGTGTTGCTGTAAAATGAATCGTAAGCATTGGTAACGCTTATTAAATTTTTATTTTGTTGCGGTTTGTGTCTGACTGATTGTTACTTTAGGGTTTAATAAAGCTTCCGTTGCTTTCGTCTGATGTTTGTTTTTTAGATTCAAGCTTTGATTTAAAAACAAAAAACGTATTTTATGCCCGGATTTTAATAGTAAGTTATACATTCTTAAATCGGCTTTATCCGGTTTAAATGAGAAGAAAAGGAGACTTGGAATTACTTAGGAAGTGAGTTTTTTTCTACGGGGATTTTATTCGAGTGGATTTTTACAAATGGAAAAGCGCTGTAAGATGTTTTATTTTATAATTAGAATTTTATAATATTTGTAATAATTTTTGACCTAGCCCCCGAATTTAGAACCAATTAGAATGTTTGAAATCCTCTGAAAAGCATATAATTTTGGAGGAAAATATGAAGAAACGTTTCAGTGAAGATCAAATTCACAAGATATTGAAGGAATCGGAATCAGGGGCATCGACCTCTGATGTTTGTCGTAAGTATGGAATCAGCGGAAATACTTTTTACCGTTGGCGTTCGAAATACGGAGGTTTAGAACTGAGCGATCTGAAGCGAATGAAGACTTTAGAGGAAGAGAACAGTAAGCTAAAGAAACTATATGCAGAATTAGCTTTAGAAAATGAAGCGATCAAGATGTTACTCGAAAAAAAGTGGTGAGCCGCGAGCAGAAACGAGAGGCAGTTATGTTGATCAAAACGAAACTTGGAGAACGAAAATCCTGTCGTCTCTTGCAAATTTCCAGAACCGTCTTTCGGTATCGTTGCGGACTTCAAGACAAAAACAAGGAATTAAAGGATCGAATTCGTTCTTTAGCGTATAAACATAGAAGAGCGGGATATAGGCAGATCCATTCTTTCATTCGTCAAGGAGAGCATGTAAATCATAAACGAATCTATCGCCTGTATTCCGAATTGGGCTTAAAATACCGAATCAAGCGAAAACGAAAGAGGCTGTCATTGCCTACTGTTCCAAAGATTGTTCCTAAGAAATCGGAGGAAAGATGGTCAATGGATTTCATGTCGGATTCGCTCTATTCGGGAAGAAGATTCAGAATTTTGAATATTATCGATGACTTCGGTCGATTCGCAGTCGTAACGAAGGCGGAATTCTCAATTACTTCAGAAAGATTAGTAAGGATTTTGAATGAAGTATCCGAAGTCCGTAGTCTACCAAAACAAATTGTTGTGGATAATGGTCCCGAATTCACATCAAAAACATTTTTACGATGGGCTTTCGAAAAAAGAGTCGATATTCATTTTATCACACCGGGCAAGCCTACTGAAAATGCCTTCATCGAGAGCTTTAACGGAAAAATGCGAAACGAATGTTTAAATGAAAATTGGTTTAAAGATATCGAAGAAGCCCGGCGCCTCATCGAAGAGTGGAGAATCTTCTACAATTCAGAAAGGCCACATAGCTCACTCGGGGGATTAACTCCGGAGGAATATTTAAGACGCTCTGCTTAAGAGGATTTTCACACATTACGCTGGTACTAAAAATGGGGGCATGTCATTTTCACAAACTTATCTTTTGGGATTTTTTGTTTGTTGCCTTAAAGTTCGAATTTCTTATTACAAAGAATAAAGTTGGCACATCCTGGGATTAGGAAGAGTGCGGATCGGAATTGAAAAATCGACTGTAAAGCTGTCTAAAAACCTAAAAGGAAATCAGTTACAATTGTTCAGCAGGTGTTTATACTGCGACCGCTACGTAAAGAGTGTTGTGAGTTTTAGCGCAATTCCCGTTTAGAGGCGGAATTTTGGGAACTTTATCATGTAGAGATGAGTAGGACAGATTTTGTATAAAAATACGGATGATTCTGAAAGCGAATTATTCAATCCGTTTTCAGAATTCGCTTCTTATTGAGTAAGTTGATTGGTTTTTAATTGGTTTGATGGGGTGGTCGTTAAGGTCGGTGTAGGAGTTACGACCGGTTCCTTGTCTACGACTGTGATTCCGTTCTTCCTGTCGACGGTCCCGCCTTCTACCATAACTTGTAAAGAGCGAAGCCCGGGTTTGTTACTCGTTAACCATTTTTGAAAATTAGAAATTTTTTGAACACAGTAGTGGAATCCCCTGTCCGTGGAAATTTCGGAACCGGGAGACCAAGGGAACAAATCTTTGCGTACGGAAATCGTTCTCACAACAAGAGAATTTTCTTCGATCGGAAGATTGAGAATGGAATTCTTAAATTCTTGAGGATAAGAGAAATATTCTTCTGCGTTGCTAAAATAAATAACTCCGATTTTATGACCTACTTTTTTCAAAGTGTTTCCAATTCCGGTTAACGTAATATTTCCGAGAAGATTTCCGCGAACCGGGAAAATTCTTCCATCGATCGCCAATTTGCGGATGTAAGAGTATTGTTCTTCGTCGGTTTGGAACATCTTGTAGTTATATTTTTTGGCCAGCATCAAGTTGGTTCTATGACGTTTGCGAATAAACGGAGAAGCTTGTTTATAAACTTTTTTGTAGACTTCCGGATCGGGGAAAGAGGTCTGGATTAGCTCAAGAGCTTCCTTTTCGCCTTCTTTACTCCAAAGGTGGATAAAATCCTCCTTCTTTTCTCCTTTTTTAAGGAAAAAAATCGTGATCGTATTTGCGTGAACGACTATCTGGGTAAAGTCCATAAGATAAATAAAATCCGATTTCGCCCAAGCCGCGATCGTGAGATTTTGTTCCGATCCGACTCCAACATAAGCGTTTCCTATGTTTTGAACGTGAGGAATGAGAAGATCCAAGCGATCTTCGTTGGAAACTGTAGTATCGCCCACGTCCCATTTTGTAGGAACGAGGATTTCTTGAGGAGTCTCCTTAAAAATCCCGAGTTTGGAAACGAGATCTTGTTCGCTTAAATGGCGATTTTGGTTCTCTTCGGTTTTCTTAGATCCTGAGCAAAACGAAAAACAAAACGCTGAGAGCATAAGAATAAAATAAATTTCTAATTTAAAATTATTGATCATATTAATTGTTTGCGTCCTTAGCGCAACGAAAGCCGAAATGATGGTATTCCGGAAAGTTCTCCGGAATGTGGGCTCTCCTTTTGGAGCCCCTCGCATAATTTGCCGGCCACCACCAAGAACCGCTTTTTAAAACTTTCTTTGAGTGACCCGGACAGGATTCTTTTCCACCGCAAGGACCTTTGGGGTCCTTTCCTCTACACGCATCCCCGCAGGCTTTAAAAGAAGGGGAATACCAATCCGCAGTCCATTCCCATGAATTTCCGGCCATATCGTACAAACCGTAAACCCCGGGGGCTTTTGTTCCGACGTCGGCTGTCGGCATAAGATGTGGTTTCTCCGTTTTTTTAGCGACGCATCCTTTGATATCTCCCACTGCGATAATCGCTTTTTCGCAGGTTGCGAGTTCGTTTCCCCAAGGATATAAATTTCCATCGGGCCCTCTGGCCGCTTTTTCCCATTCCGCTTCAGTTGGAAGTCTTTTGCCTGCCCATTCGCAGAATTCTTTTGCCGTATACCAACTGATTCCTACCGCGGGTTGTTTGGGACTTAAGTAGGGTTTACCATAACGTGGTCCGATGTAATTACATTTACCCGTCTTTAGGCATTCTCGGCATTTGCCCGCGTTTTTGCATTTGTCAAATTCTTCGTTCGTGACTTCGTATATATCCATATAAAAGTCACTCACATAAACTTTCTCCTCCGGCCTCTCGTCCGCGTCGTACGTGTTGCTTCCTCGGATGAATTCTCCGGCAGCGATACATTTCATTCCGGCGATTTCTTTTCCGCCGCAGGGAGGGGAGTCCGCAAACAATTTGTACGTACATTCCAAACAGGCGGTCGAAATCGTTGCGAGCAGAAGGATATTTCGGATTTTCGATTTCATGAAGATTCCTATCCTAAAGGATTCCGTAGTAGGGAGAATCTTTTAGAATGAGGATAGACTGAAAAAGGAAACGAACAAATCAAGTATTTTAAAAAATCTCTGGATTCTTAAAACGATCGGAACAAATTAGTTCTAATACTTAAAAGAGAATGAAACCGTATTCCGTCTTTCCATTTCGCGTCATACTTTTTTTTTGTATGAGTCTGTTTGTAATCGTTTCCTGCGGAGGTTTCTTTCGAAAAAAAATCCTGAATTCTCCGTTAAATGATCCAAGAAAAATGCTCCTTGTTCGGATCGATCCCGGGTATCTAGGAGAATTTAAGGAAAAAACCGAAGGAAAATACGCCATCAGTTATCAAGAGGCCGATTCTTATTATTCCGTGATGAGTAAGGAAGACGTCGAGAAATTCGGATTTCCGTCTCCGGGAATTACGGTCGTCAAACAATACTTTCCGTTTAAATACTATTCCGGAAATTATCAGGATCTTATCAAAGAACGGTTTACCGATCTTGAGGATCTCAAAAAAGGATATAAGGATAATATATTAAATATTCATTATTTACTCGGAGTTGCAAGTCGTTACCCCAAACGAGCTCGCGTGGAAGTAATCGGTAAAACTGCAAGAGGCAGGGAGATTCCGGCATTGCTTCTTACTAACACGAATCTGTCCGACGAGGAAAAGATCTCCGTTCTTTTCAATTGCGCCCATCACGCGAACGAAGTCATCTCGATCGAACACTGTTACGATATCATATATTCCGTTTTATCCAAACCTAAAAGATATGAGGAAATTCTAAATAAGATGAAGATCTGGGTTGTCCCGATTGTTAATCCGGACGGAGCCAGACACTTTTGGCATGTGTCCAATTTGATGGGAAGAAAGAATGGTCATCCTGGAATCGGTCCGGTAAATGAAAAATTAAATCCGGGAGTCGATATCAACCGAAACTATCCTTTCTTTTGGGGAAAAACGGGAGGAGGTTATTCTTCTTCGAATCCTTCCAACTATTTTTATAGAGGGCCTTCAGCGGGATCGGAACCAGAAACAAAGGCGATGATGGATTTGGCCGATCGGGAAAGATTTGCTGCGTCCATTAGTTATCACGCATATGCAAATTGTCTGTTAATTCCTTATTCAATCGACTCCTTGAACAATCCAGAACCGGACATGGCCGGGGAATTGGGGAGGAAGATCGCGGCTTCGGTCGCAAGCCTCAATCCCGAAAAAGAATTCGAAGCGAAAAAAAATATTTATCCTATCGATGGGGTGGATCAGGATTATTTATACTTCACTCATGGGACACTCGCGTATCTTTTGGAAACCACGCATCTAAATCCCGCATATGGGGAAGTGGAGAAGGTGAATGTTTCTTTGAGAGAAACTTGGAACATTTTGTTAAACGAAGTCTTGGAAGGAAGAAAGATTTTCTTGAAAGTTACGGACGAATTTGGAATACCTCTCGAAGCGAAAGTCGAAATTGAAAGAGTAAAATACTTTCATGAGGAAATTCGGGTTTCCAATCCGATCAACGGATTTTTCTTTCAGCTATTTCCCGATCGAAAGGAAACGAAGATCACAATTTCCAAAGAAGGTTACGAAGCCGTGGAGATTTGGTCCCGACCTCGCCGAAGTTGGAAACCTCTAAAAATCATACTTAAGAAAAGTGGAATTTAATGTTTCGCATCGGAAACGAGATATACCTTGTCTTTTGTACGCTGATTTGGGGAGGAACGTTCACCATGACGGTTTTCGGACTCAGAGACACTTCCCCCTCCATCTTTTTGGGTCTTCGTTTTGGGATTGCAAGCTTCGTTTTTTTTCCGTTCGTTTGGAAGGAATTTAGAAGCGGTAAAGTTTGGTACCCGAGTGCGTTTTGGCTCGGAATGTTTTTGTATCTCGGGTTTGCTTGTGAAACCTTAGGACTCAAAACTACGACGGCGACTAAATCCTCTTTTTTAATCGGAACGTTAGTCGTAATTACGCCATTTCTGGAAGCGGTTTTCAAAAGGAAAATGCCCGCAAAGGGAAATCTTTTGGGGGCTGTCGTGGTTTTTACTGGAATTTGTCTGATCCTTTTGGGAGAAATCGGGATGGAAGGTTCTTTGATGATCACAAGCGGGGATTGGATTACTCTTGGCGGCGCATTTTTTTTCTCTTTGTACATTATTCAAATGGATCGTGTGAGCGCCGAAATTCCGATTCGAGTTTCCATTTTTTATCAGTCCTTTGTGGCTGCTTTTCTCGCTTTGGTGTCTGTGATCGGTCTTCATTTTACCGGAATCGAGGAAGCGAGGATTAATCCGAGCATGAGATTGATTCCGGGGGTGTTGTACAATGCGCTTTTAGCCTCGGTATTGACCACATTTTTGCAAACAAAGTTTCAACGTTATGTGTCACCAACTCGTGTGGGAATTATCTTTTCTTTGGAACCTGTTTTTTCTTCCATTATCGCCTTTTTATTATTAGGTGAAACTTCGGGTCCCGTTCGGATTGCGGGTTGTACGATCGTCTTTGCGGGATTGATTCTTGCGGAATTGATCGGAAAGGATCGAGAAGCCGATTTCTGATTTCATCGCTTTGGCTTTTCTATGAGGAGCGATTCTTTTTGTGAAAAATCATTCGATTCTTCGGAGTTTAGAAATTCTTAATATGGAATAAAATCGGAGAAGTGAACCTATTTCAAAAATATTTTACCTTTAGAATTTGTCCCAAAACCTCTAAATATAGGAACTCCTAAGAAACTGAGACGATTTTAGAATTGCTTGAAAATGCCCGATGCGACGGTTTTTGTAAGAATTCTTACATTGGACAAAATTTCTAAAGAATGATCCAGAAATTTTTGGAGGTTTTGGGACAAACCCTACTCATCTTTATATAATAGAGTGTCCAAAATTCTGCGTCTAAACGCGGAATTTACTACTCGAACGCACGAATAGAATACTATGACAAACTTAGTTCGAAAATTAAAATATTGGAATATTCCTTTAAAAAGTCGGGATTTCCCGATTTGACTTAATTTTTGGGAACCGCTGACTTTTGCAAAACCGGCCGCTTATTTTCGAGTATCATTTTCACGCGCCCGAGTAGTATGCTCAAATTAACGGAATTCTATTTTATAAGATCAATAAAACGCCGATTTCAAACTCTCTCAGATATTTTTGAGATAGCTTCCGATTAAAAGTAATACGAAGTCTGGCGGTTTAAATTATTATATTATAATTTACCAAAGTAGTATTTGTTGCCTACGTTTCCGATTAATGTGGTTCTGCGGTATAAATTGATTGTAAATGGGGTCGGAGCCGAACGCTCCAGCTTGCGATATCCTTCCGTGTAGCGACGCATATCGTTTCCGAAAATTCTCGCATCGGAGAGAAGTTCTATCACATTGTCGTATGTTTCCGGAGAGTTGATAATCCGAGGAATCGTCCCACGGTTCGATTTTAGTTTTTCCGAAATTTCATAAAAATTATTAAAAGATACACGGATGTCTTCCCGGTTTTCTCGGATCACTCCGGTGGAAGCCGCGAAAAAATCTTCAAAATAATCCGCAGAAGGTAAAAAATCCGGAGGTCTTTGTTCCTTTTCCAAGTAGGTGGGTTGAAAAAAAGTGGTGTCTTCTTTTTCGAAAGAACCCGGATCGATGTCGATCGTTCTCCCAGAGAGGATCGTATTTGTTTGGAATGTGATTTTATAGTTGTCCCAAAGCGTGACGGGCTCTTTGAGTCGGATTACGATCTCAATTGCTTTTGTCTGATCCTTATTTAAGAATCTTTGGTCTCCTACCTCGTCTATCGAAACCGCGTCCAAACTGCGAACAATTCCTTTTTCTACTCCCAGAATTCGAACCGGTGCGCCCGGATGAATTCCTTCCAAACGAGGATAATAAATTTTCATGGTATATGGATATTCATCCTGAGTTCCGGCCTTTTCAACCACGGAAACATAGATCCCTAAGGAAAATCCTAAGAAGAAAATAATCCCTGTCAAAATAGCTATATGTTTGGAAAGATTCATGAGTTGCCTATTTGTAATAAGATCGGATTTTATAGGACGGTTGTTCCGACGCGATTTCTTTTTTTGAAAAAGAGAGAATCATAGTGGGTTTATTTTCCCTACCAAGCTGGCTTACTGATCCCTACATAATAGAGTGTCCAAAATTCTGCGTCTAAACGCGGGATTTGTGTTCAAATGAACGGTATTTTTTATAGGGATTAGTAAGATCAAAATAGGGCGTTTTTTGATTTTAAAGTTTGTCTCTAGGGACCTTAAAATAACGTAAGAAGAGGTAATTTGCGGGAGAAGTTCCTACGCTTCAAGCGGTTAAAGCTAGAATCAGTATGAAATTGTAATATTGTCTTGGTCGTTTGAAATAGGGGAGTTCCCACATCAAAAAACAAGATGTAGAATGATTCCAAAACCCGATATGGAAACTAAGGAAGAAATTTCCCTGAAGAATGTATCCATGAGACATAATCTGATTGACTTCCTAAGAGAATTTGTGCAGAAAAGAAGAAACATTCTCCTTTTGGCTCTCCTGATCGGAATTTTGAGTGTTGGAATCATGCTCGGGTTTGGTTATCAGGGGATGATACCGCGAGAATTGAATAAGTTAATTATTACGGGGCATGAAAAGCTCAAAACGGAAGAAATCGTAAGAATGCTTGAAATTCAACCCGGAACCTCCTTTGATACGTTGGACTTGGATCTTCTGGAAAAAAGACTCTCCAGACTTCCCAGAGTCAATTCTGCCCGCATCACTAAAAAGTCGGAAGATCAATTACTCATAGAACTCACGGAAAAAAAAGCCGTATACGTCGTAAATTCGAACGGGCATCTTTACGAGATCGATTCGGAATTACGACTTCTTTCTAAGGACGATGTTCGTGAGAAGGATCTTTGTATTCTTTCCGGAAACTTTCCCGTAAAAAACGGAGCCATCCAAGACGCTATCTTTCGCGATCTTTACAATTCGGTGGAACAAGCTTTTCGAATATATCCCGCTTTAAAGCCGAGAATCTCCGAAGTTCTACTGCAAGAAGACGGGGAAATTTTTTTCTTTGCGGACGAACCGATTCAATTGAGAATTCAAATCGGCACTCTTCTTCATCGGGACCAAATCAGAAAACTCTACGCTATACTGGCATATTTTGAAAAAGATCGGATCCAATCCGAGCTTGTGGATATCAGAGGAGAAGACGCGGTCTATCACTGATATGTCGGAACCGAGAGATAAAATTATCGCTGCACTGGACCTTGGAACTTCTTTGACAAAGGTGGTATTGGCTCGACCTATTTCTGAGTATGAAGTGGAAATCATCGGAACCGGAGCTTATCCTTCCTCTGGAGTCAAAAACGGATCCATCATAAACATAGAATCCACTACGCGTTCCATCATAGAAGCGGTCAGCGAAGCTGAACTCACGTCCGGTCAAGAAATTTCTGTCATGGCGGTTAACATTACCGGGAAGACTGTTAGAGCAGATAATTCCAAAGGGGTCGTTGCGATCACAAATCGAGATAGGACCGTGACGGAGCCGGACGTGGTCAGAGTAATCGAAGCGGCGCAGGCAATTCGGGTCCCCGCGGATCAACAGATCTTGCACGTACTATCCAAAGAATTTTCCGTGGATGATCAAACAAGTATTCGAGATCCGATCGGAATGACAGGAGTTCGTCTAGAAGCGGAAGTTCATATCGTAACGGCAGGAATAACAGCGATTCATAATTTAGAAAAATGTATTGAATCATCCGGTCTCGCTTGTGAGGCGATGATTCTTTCTAGCCTAGCGTCCTCTGAGGCAGTTTTGACTTCGGGAGAAAAAGATTTGGGGACCGCAGTTCTGGATATAGGAGCCGGAATCTGCGATCTGATCGTGTATGTGGATGGAGGGATTTCTTATTCTTGCGTGATACCTTTCGGAGGAATCAACGTTACAAGCGACATCTCCATCGGACTTAAAACCACTTTAGAAACCGCTGAACTTCTAAAAAAAAGGTACGGACATACCGTTCTGTCCGAAATCGATCCTACCGAAACGATCGAAATTCCTCCGATCAGCGGAAGACCCGCGAGGCAAGTCCTTCGAGAGGAACTTGTTTCTATCATCGAACCGAGAATGAGGGAAATCTTCGAGATGGTCGATAAGGAACTGGAAAAGTCCGGAAAAAAAGGACTACTTGCGGGTGGGGTGATCCTCACGGGAGGAGGGAGCCTGCTCGAGGGAATCGACACTCTTGCGGAAGACGTGTTTCGTCTAACGGTGTCCAGAGCAAGACCCGGTGGAATCAGCGGACTCGCTGAAAAAGCGTCTTCTCCGGAATTTTCTACGGTGATCGGGATGATTAAATATGCTGATAGGATGACGGACATGGATCAGAAATCCGTAGACCGTTCCGAAGGCTGGTCTAAAAAAATCAGAAGATGGATTGAAGACAATCTTTGATCCGTCTTCCAAAAGGAAAAACAAAATATGATCCGATTTGAGGAAGAAGTAAAATCAAGCCCCGCGGTGATCAAAGTATTCGGAGTCGGCGGCGGCGGAATGAACGCAGTGACAAGAATGTCTAACTCTACTTTAAAAGGGGTTGAATTTACGATTCTTAATACCGACGAACAAGTTTTACTTCGTTCCCCAGTGGAAAATAAAATCATCTTAGGAACAAAAGTAACTCGCGGTATGGGAGCGGGCGGTGATCCAGAACTCGGTTACAGAGCGGCGGAAGAAGATAAGGAAAGAATACAATCCTCAGTCCGCGGAGCCGATATGGTTTTTGTCACTGCCGGAATGGGAGGAGGGACTGGAACCGGAGCCGCTCCCGTAATTGCAAAGATTGCCAAGGAAATGAAATGCCTCGTGGTAGGAGTTGTTACTCTTCCTTTTTCCTTCGAGGGTAAAAAAAGAATGGAGCTTGCTCGCAAAGGAATCGAACAACTTCGTTCTCACGTTGATACTTTAATCCTCATTAACAACGATTCCATTTTCAGAGTCGTGGATAAAAACACTCCGATCGATCTTGCGTTTCAAGTGATCGACGATATTCTTCTCAATGCTGTCAGAGGAATCAGCGATATTATCAACAATCCGGGACTTATCAATGTAGACTTTGCGGACGTGAAAACGATCATGCGCGACACTGGCGACGCCGTTATGGGCGTCGGCGAAGGAAGCGGAGAAGGAAAGGTCAAAGAAGCCGTTGAATACGCGATCAATAATTCGTTGTTAGATTCGACTTCGATTACGGGGGCTTCTTCGCTTCTTATTAACGTTTCGGGTGGAAAAGATCTTACGATCTCCGATTGGAATGAGGTTTCCGGAATCATCACGTCTCAAGTGGATCCGAACGCGAATATCATTGTCGGTCTTCACGAAGATGAAAGTCTTTCCAATAAAATTCGAGTGACCGTAATCGCTACCGGTTTTGATAGGCGTTCCTCTTCGGGAAAACTCATCCAAAATCAGAATTCGGCTGCAAAAGTTCAGGAAAACTACGGCCTTCAAAAGAAGGCGGTGGGAATGGAAAACTCTTCTACGAAGAAAAAAGAATTCTTTCAGGATGAAAACGTAGAGCAGAATCGAAATCCTGGATCTTTACGACTTCGTTCTTCGAACGGTTCTTCTCCGAAAGTGGACGACTACGACATTCCGGCGTATCTTAGAAGGAACAATTCGGGATCTTGATTCTTGCAGTTCAACCTTTTTGATAAATGTTATCCCAAAACCGTACAATGTGGAACTCCCGCGGCTTTCTTTTCGGATTTTGGGACAAGCTTAGTCAGAGTAAAAGGAAACTAGAATGTTTACGGATTCCGCTTGGCATATTGGATAAATTGTTCCAAAGCAGAAAATTTAGAAGATTAGAATATACTTTTTTATTCGTTGATTCAATTTCTATTTAGCGGTTTCGAAAAGTATCGTTGAAATATCGACGAAATCGGACTTATTTCGATTCTTCTTTCCCGAATTTCTTACATTCTTTTAAATCCTTAAACTTTTCCTTTTCCAGTTCGCATTGGACCTGTTTTAAAGTTTTTTCGGACATGCAACGGAGTACGATTGCCCGAGACATATCCGGTTGAAGAATCTGTTTGAGCATAATCTGTTGCATTGTGGGCGGGATTTCGTCTTCGGAGGCTTGTGCGATCAACTTTACATTGTGCATCTGATTTTCCACACATTCCTCTTCGTTCGGGGTTTTTCTGCAATCGATAAGAAATACGATCGAAAAAGTGAAAATAGAAATAAGAAAAGCGGACTTTCGCCCGCTTTCCATACAATTCTGCAATTTCAAAGGAATCGGATTACTTCGCGTTACTCTCATCAACTGCGAACGTAGCCTCTACTCTTTTTCTAAGTTCTCTCAGATAACTTTTATCGGCATCTTTGAGTTTCATAGCTTCTTCGTAGAGCTTAATCGATTTTTCGAAATCGCCGATAGAAAAGTAGTAAGTAGCTAGATTTGCTTTCGCTCCCCAGGACTGTCCTTTCGCTTTTTTATCCGCTTTTTCCCAAGCTTCTTTCGCTTTTTTGAAACTTGGAGTTTCTCCTACGATTTCTTCGTAACCTTCTTGGAGGAGTTCTTTTACTTCCTCATCTTCGTCTTTTACGAAAACTTTAATTTTTTCCGTTTTAACGATCGGAGAAAGTCT
>NZ_CP040840.1:3597500-3605000 GCF_006874765.1 Leptospira weilii | reverse complement strand
GACGTAAGAAAGTTTGGGCGAATAAGAAACTAAGGTGCAACGACTCCCTATGAGTCGTCGTCGCAGCTCGCGAGTTTCATAGATAAAATAGCTCGCGACCGTGCTTAAACTCAATGTTTCTCCCTAAACTCAGTAAAACGCTCTATGGATCGGCATTCAGGTTGAAACATATAATCGCTTTCGCATTTTGTTACACCGAACTCACGTTAATTTAGGAATATTGAATGTTTAGAATTGGAAACGGGATCGATTTTCATAAGTTGGAAATAAACCAAGACCGTCCTCTGATCCTGGGAGGGGTGGAATGCGAGTCCGAGTTTGCGCTCGTAGGTCATTCCGATGCGGACATTATTTTGCATGCGATCTCTGATGCGATTTTAGGGGCTTTGGCTTTGGGGGACATCGGTCGATACTTTCCCGATACCGATCCAAAATTGAAGAACATCGATAGCAAGATCATTCTCGCGAAATGTTTGAAACTGATGAAGGAAAGAAATTTCCGACTCGTCAACGTGGATTGCACCGTGGTCGGAGAAAGGCCCAAAATCGCTCCTCTCAAAGAAAAAATTACGAAATCGCTGAGTAACCTTCTCGATCTTCCGACCGATTGTGTTTCCGTGAAAGCGACGACCACCGAAAAGATGGGAGCTTTGGGACGCCAGGAAGGGATCGGAACGTTTTGTACGATTCTTTTGGGAAAAGAGTCTTAGAATCCGTCTCTGCCCCAAAACTTTAAAATGTGGAAACTACCATTATTTTTTTCCCGGATCCTCGAACGCGATCCTGGAAATTTCGGATTTTAGAATATTCTTTTTTTCTTTAATCGTTTTTGGGACCCGCATATCGATTTTATGAAGGGTCGCTTTGGCGATCGTAATTTTTTTTCCTTCCAGGTTTTCCATAATCACTTCTTTGTCGTCCTGTCCGATCTGCTTACCGTCCAAAATCGAACCGTCCCGTAAAAAAGCCCGATCCATCACTCCGCCTTGAGGATCGGGAATCACGGTTTCAACGTCCACGGAGGATTCGTCAAAACCTACGATTTTTACCTGGGTCAAAGGATCCCCCGATTTTAAATGGACGATAATTTTACCGGATACAGCCATCTGATACAAGGTCTGATCGACGGAAATCTTTTCGGGATTCCAGTTACTGGCGTATATGCTCTCTTCGCAGAATTCGATCGTTCTTGTTCGGCGGACCAAGGTGATCGCCCAGCCGCCTAACACAGTCACTATATAGTCCTTCCAGTTTGTAACTTCAGTGACGCGTAACGTTTGTCCCGGTCCCGGCTCGGGTTCGATTTTACGAAATACCGGAACCAAACCGAACAGAAAGGAATACAGAGGTTCTACGGAAACGATCTGACAACTCGCGTCAGCGGAAGCTAAAACGGTCCGATGGCCTTTATCCCCGCTGACTCTTTGATCGATCTTGCAGTTTGCGAATAGGATCAGAATGGAATAGAAAAACAAAATGTAAAATCTAAATTTCATACGAAATCACCTAGAATGAAACGGGAATTTGATTGTTTGAGAGTATATCATGAAAAGATATTATAAGTGCAACGCAGAACCTTGCCCTTGCCGTTTTTTGCCTGAACGGTTGTGTTGCTCAATCCGCCGAATTGGATCACCTGCATGTTCGCAGGCGAACAAATGGACGAAGTCCAATAGTAACCGTTTACGGTTTGCGGGAACAGACTTTCGTTGACGGTGGTTCCGGAATTTCCGGGACACTGATCTGCAGTTCCACAAGAAGGTCCTTTGGAAAAACCGTTGCATAGGACCAGGGCGCTTAGACGGTTAAAATCCCCGGCTCTCAATACGTTCATAGGAATATTAGGAGGCGATAATATTTGTTGCATCTCTAAACACGCGTTTTGAAACGCGAAGTTTCCGTAGATGTCGCAAGACGCGTCGGCGGTGTCGCAAAAGACGATGTCCGTGTTCGCTCCGTAATTATCGCTTTCGTTTCCCTTTCCCTTACAATCGTTGAAGCCCGGCCTCCAAACCTGGCCATAAGAACATTTCGTCCAAAGGTCTCCGGCCGGAAATAAAACGGTTCCGTTTACTCTGTCTTCGGGAAGGGCGGGACTTACCGTCACGGTATAACTTTGAGCTGCTCCCTTGGAATCCGTAAACTTATAGATCACGGGATTGGTGAAATTCTGAATCGACGTTCCCGAAACTTGCGTTTCTCCGTTCACTTCCAGTTTGGAATTTTCGGGAATCAAAAAGTTAGGCTTTAAGGAGGTTAGATCGGTTCCGTTCGGAACCGCAACGCTAACCGTGGATGTAGGTTGATTCTCGGTGATTCCTCCCGCGCAGATTCCGGCGATGCAATAAAAGGGAAAGAACGCGGAAAGATCTAAAGCGAACGCTTGGATTCCATCAGAGCGAGGGATTTCATCGGTGTGAAGGCGTAAGACGGAGGAGACCGCAAGAAGAAGTTGTTCCTCGCAGTTCGGACAGTCTTCTTTCGCGGGGAAAGCGGTATCGGTGACGATTTTAGAAAGAGGATTTAAAAAACAGTTCACAAAGAATCCGCAGACAAAAAGAGGTAAAAAAGTTCGAAGAATTCTTCTCATATTAAAAATTTCCAATAAAAGCAGTGTATACCGATTGGAAATAACTTTCAGCTAAAAAAGGACTTTTAATAAACGCATTATAAAAAAATTTCATGGAATCGTTAAACGGACATAGACGAGGTTCGTTTAGAATTTTTGAATACAGTGGAAAAACGCATTCCTAAGACCCCGGTTGCTTTTGTAAACTGATGAAACTTCAAATTTCGCCGAAAGATTTAGGAAGAATTTATAGTCTTAGGGATCCGGGACGTTAAAACTAAAATTTTCAAAAATATCTATCGGAGCTTTTTTGTAAATCAATGCGTCCGAGCCGTTTTCATAATAATGTTTTCTTACATGAATTCTTTGGAAGCCGCACGACTCGTACAAAGCGATTGCCGGAGAATTCATAGAATCGACTTCCAGAAAAAACGTTTTGTCCTTTTCGAAACTCAGAAAATGCTCCAAAAGTTCTTTTCCCTTTCCTTGCCTTCTCTGACGGGAATGCACCGCGATTCGATAGATTTCTATCTCGTCACCGACGAGTTTATAGAGAATGTAACAAAGATCAGTCGAACCGATTCCTGAAAACTCTCGAAGGTGAGAGTATAGCATTTCTTTTGTCCAGGCGTGACTACCGAAACAATTCTCTTCCAAGGCAAAGAGCCAATCCAGATCAGTTTTATTGAGAACTTTTATATCCAAAATAGAAAACTCACTTTTGTTTTTTGGTCAAATTATAGTTGCTGAAGTTCAATATTCAATCAGGATTCGGTATTTGACTTTCGGATAGAATGACTGATTTCGGAAATTTTCTCTGAAGGATATGAATTGAGGAGTTGATATGAAAAAAATAGGTAAAATTGTATATGCAGTTCCCTTTGCGATTTTTGGATTATTTCACTTTATCTCGGGTCCTGCGATGACGGGAATCGTTCCTTCTTATATTCCTTTTCCGATCGTTTGGGTTTATGTAACCGGGCTGGCTTTGATTGCGGCTTCGGTTTCTGTGATTACCGGAATTAAGACGTATTTGGCGACGGTTCTTCTTGCGGTTCTTTTGGGAATTTTTGTGGTTTTGGTTCATCTTCCGGGTGCGGCTGCGGGGAATCAGGCCTCCACAATCGCACTTTTGAAAGATGTTTCTCTTTTAGGAGCCGCTCTTCTGATTGCAGGAACTTCAAAAGACTGACTTTTTCCTCTAAAAAGCGGGGAAAAAACTCCGCTTTTTCTTTTTTTTCGAAAATTCAAACTGCAGTTTCCATTTCTAAAACCGCATCAATTAGGGGAGAAGGGATTTTTTCCTTAAGCCGATACTCATAGAAAAGGGTCGATTCTAACCTAGGAAATCGTATGTTTCAAAATATCCTGCGCCTGATCTTAGCTTTACTAAAAATTCAAATTTTCTTTTATAAAAGTTTTGGAAACTTCCCATCCGGTTCTAAGGATTCGGATTTCCGCAACCGTGTTGCATTCAAAGACACGGATTCCGATTTTCCATGGAAACGGATTTTTTTGTTCTTATTTTTGTTCGTTTTTGTCTCCTGTGAAAGGTCCAAAAATTTCGGATTTCAAAACCGGGGAGATAGGCCTCCGGCTGTGGAAGATCTGGAAGCGTGGAAAGAGAGACTTGCGATGGAGGAAGCGGAGCTCGTAGAATTGGAGAAGAAAATTTCTTCAATGGCTCAAAAGACAAGATCTGCGGGCGCTCTCAGTTGGAAAATTGCCCAGGGTTATATGAAAATCGGCAGCTACGATATGGGAGTCAAATTTTACAACCGAGCGTTGAAGGAAAACAACGAAGGGAAAAAAGTGGAAATCGTAGGCGCGGAACTTCATTTTTTCGAGCCTGCGATTCCATTTTTTGAAAAAGCGCTTCTTCTGAAGCCGATCGATCAACAACTCTTGTTTGAAACGGCTCTCGCTTATGCGAACGCTTCGAAAGACAGAGGTTGGGAGACCGTAAGAAGACAGATCGCGATTGATCTTTTCACTCATCTGGCCATTCAGGATCCCCGCGATTCGCGGTTTCCGTTTCAACTCGCTCTCATCTATTTCGATTCTTCCATGCCGGATTCTTCCTGGGAAGGCGTGTCGGCCGGTTTTCATGATCAGGACAAGGCTCTTCGAATCCTGGATGATATTATCAAAAAAGAATATAAAAATGTTCCGGCCCGTTTTGCCAAAGCCAACTTCCTGTATCGCCTCGGTAGGACGGAAGATTCCAAGGAAGAATATTTAAAGGTCAAAAAGACGATCGAGGAATTGAACGACGCCGGTCTCGTTCGCGGAGGTCTTGAAAAGAACGATTCGTATCAAAACGTACTTCAAAACCTGAAAAAAATCGAAAAGAGTTCCTCGAAAGCGGAATGAATCCTCTCGTTCTCGCCGATCCCAACGTCTCCAAATTTTGTTTGAAGAATAGAATATTCGAAAAATTGAATTCTTGGATGAGTTTGAGCGAACACTTGGAACGTTTTTTCCCTTCTTCCGTTTTACGGGAGGCTTTGTATGCCTCGGAAAAAATTTCAAACGATTTAAAAAAGACCGGATTTTCGGTTCTTTCTTTTTTTGATCCGGAATATTCTTCTCTTTTAAAGGAAATATACGATCCTCCGTTGGTTTTGTTTTATAAAGGGAATTTGAATATTTTAGATCTATCCTTTGCGGCGGTTGTAGGTACGAGAAATCCTTCTCCGATTTCCCGTTATGCGGCTGAGTTGATGCCTTCCTATTTGAAGAAAAACGGCTTTTCGGGGATCGTTTCCGGTTTTGCTAAAGGAATCGACGCAACGAGTATGAATGCTGCGTTAGACGAAGAGTTGGCGGTTATCGGAGTTATGGGAACCGGGCCGGAAACGGAATATCCTTTTGAAAACAAAAAACTCTATCAGAGAATGAAGGATTCGAAACGAACTTTGATTTTGACGGAATATCCTCCCGGTCAAAAAATTTTGAAATATACGTTTCCAAAACGGAATCGAATTGTGACGGGAATATGTAATTCCGTTTTTATTGTGGAAGCTCCTGAAAAATCGGGCGCGATCTCGTCCGCCTACAACGCATTGGAACAAAACAGAAATATTTTTATCTTTTCCGATCCGCGTCAGACGAAAAATCAAGGAGGGGAAATTCTAATTCGAGATGGAGCGGTAAGTTTGGATCTGAATGATATCTCTTTTGGGATGAGAGAAGTTTTTCATATGAATTATCTTTTGCCGGATTCCCAATCGAAAATTCCGGGAATGCTTGCAGAACTTTCCGAGAAACGCTTTTCTGGTGAGTGGAGATCGATCGGTTCCGGTTATTATGCGAAAAAAACTTTTTTCCAACCTATTCTTCCGGGCCTCTGATCCGGTTCCCGCTTGGTCGCTGGGACTTTATAGAATCATATTCGGTATTCTGCTTTTTATATTAGTATTTCGTTATTTTACAAACGGCTGGATTTCCAGATATTTTTTGGATCCGAGTTTTCATTTCAAATTTTACGGCTTTTCCTGGATCGGAGTTTTTCCCGGTTGGGTTTTGTATCCTCTTTTTGTTTCGCTTCTTTTTTTTGCGGTTTTTATCTCCTTGGGAATCTTTTACAGGATTTCTGTTTTTTGTTTTTTTCTGATTTTTACGTATGTTAACCTTCTCGAAGTTGCGGTTTATCTCAATCATTACTATCTCGTTTGTCTATTACTTTTTATTTTGATTTGGATTCCGGCAGATAGGGCTTTGAATATATTTCATATTTTTAGAATATTCAAAAGTGGATCGATTGAAGAGATAGATCCGATTCCGCAATGGAGCCTTTATATACTTAGATTTCAGATTGGAGCGGTTTACTTTTTCGGAGGAATCGGTAAATTGGTTCCGGATTGGCTTTTCGACGCGCAACCGGTGCGAATCTGGCTTCTTCGTAATTCTGATATTCCGCTTTTCGGTCCGATTCTTTCCATGTCGGCTACCGGATACTTTTTTAGTTATGCCGGTTTGATGTTCGATCTTTCGGTTCCTTTTTTATTATTATTCCGCAAGACGAGAATGTTAGGATATTCTTTAGTTGTAATATTTCATTTTTTGACTTGGAAGTTGTTTCCGATCGGAATGTTTCCTTGGGTTATGATTTTGAACGCCACTTTGTTTTTCTCCCCGACTTGGCCGGTCGATCTGTTTCAATTTCTGAAATCCAAAAGTATGCTTCCGGACCGGGAGAACATTTTTCATTTTTTGTGGACCCGTTTTCCGATTCATTTTAAGAAGTCGGTTTTGGCTTTTATCGAATCTTATTTATTTTTTTTAGAATCTAAGTCTTCTATTTCGGAAAAGTTTGTTTTTTATAAAGTTGAGGCGCTGAGAAAAAAATTCGGTTTTCTTTTATCGGATCGTATTCTTCGTTATTTTTGGATTTTTTACGTTCTTTTTCAGTCTTTATTTCCTCTTAGACATTTTTTATATCCGGGAAATCATCTTTGGACGGAGCAGGGCTTTCGGTTTTCCTGGCAGATCATGTTGGTCCAAAAGAACGGGATTGCCTCATTTCGAGTGGTGAACCAACAAACTGGGGAAACGAACGTAGTTCTTCCGGAATCTCATCTCAACGAAATCCAGAGGATTATGATGAGTTATCAACCGGATCTGATTCTGCAATTTGCTCATTGGGTCGGTAAAAATGAAAAGGAAAAAACCGCTCAGGAAGTTTCAGTGTATGCGGACGTTATGGTTTCTTTAAATGGAAGGAAAAGCCAAATCCTGATCGATCCGGAGAGAGATTTGATGAAGGTTTCCAATTCTTTACTCAATAAAGAATGGGTTTTCTCCGGAGACGAAGAATAATTTTTTAAACCGAAGTAAAGGACCGCATGGATACGGTTCGATTCTGAAAACTATGATGAATAAACTTTACTTTCTCTTCGGGTTTCATCGCGCCTAAAACGTAAAAAATC
>NZ_CP040840.1:3527500-3592500 GCF_006874765.1 Leptospira weilii | reverse complement strand
TGTGACGCGAACGCTGTCAACCCGGGAGTTGCGCCCGGGAAAGAGGAAAGAGCCTACATTAATAACTGGGATTTGGCGGGAGCGAGAGCGATCAATGCGACGGACTATATCATCAATGTGGAAAAGTTGGACCCGTCCTGGTTTCAAGCGGTAAGCTTCGGAGCGTTTCGTCCTTTGGTGGTCGAATATGCGGGAACACCCGAAGCGAAAGCTTATAATCGAAGGATCGATATCGTGGTTATGACCGAGAAATCTACCAAAAGAAGTCCTTATGAAACCAATTTCGGACTTCCAAAAACGAAAATTCCCGGCTCAGAGTCGAGTGTACCCGGCAAAGAGTGATCGGAAGAACGACTAACGTCAAAATTCAGGAGGCAAACCCATGGGTGACGCGGAAATAGATGAGGAAGAAGGCGGGCTCCCCGCAGCCGAAGGCGGAGGTGGCACATCGCCTATTATCAAATGGCTTCTTTATGTGGCGGGTGCCATTTTCGGAATTATAATTGTTGCGATTATTTCGATGATCGTTGCAAAAGAAACGACGACGAAAATGTTCTATGAGAAGAAGAACGTAGCGCTGGTAAAACCTCCTCCGCCTTTGGCGAACTATAACTTCACGGAAGAATTTCGGATCAATACTTCGGACAAGGGAGAAGCTCATTTCGTAAAGATGAAACTTGCTTTCGGGATCGCGAAGGAAGATCAAACCTTATCCGCCGAGCTTGCGGAAAGAAATGCCCAAATGCGTGATTTGATTAACTTAATCGTGGGTAGAAAATCAAAAGATGAACTCATCAACATTGAGGATCAATTGGATCTGAGGGAAGAGATTAAAGCGCAAGTGAACCACATTCTTACCGAAGGTAAGATCCAAGAAGTCTACTTCACGGAGTTCATCGTCAACTGATGGGGAAAATTCTAGGCGTGATTCCGGCGCGTTATGCGAGTTCCCGTTTTCCGGGAAAACCACTCGCAAAGATAGGCGATAAAACGATGATTGAATGGACATATAGAAATGCTTCCCGGTCTACCGCTCTTTCCGAACTGGTAGTCGCGACGGACGATACTAGAATTCACGATGTCGTATTAGCGTTCGGCGGGAATAGCGTAATGACGAGGGCCGATCATATTTCGGGAACCGATCGAATCATAGAAGTTGCAAATCGATTTCCTGAATATTCCGTAGTTGTAAACATCCAAGGAGATGAGCCTGGAATCGAACCGGAATTGATAGACGGGGTTGCGAGTCTAAAAGCTTCTCATCCCGAATGGGAGATGAGTACGGCGGCGGTTCCTTTAATCGATTTTTCTCATGGTGAGGATCCCAATCGGGTTAAAGTAATCATCGATCGGAATGGAAAAGCGATTTATTTTTCTAGATCCTTGATTCCCAGCCAATTTAAAAGGGCGGTTCCATTGTATCGCCATTTGGGGATTTACGGATATGACCGGGATTTTCTTTTAAAATACAATTCTCTTCCAAAAAGTAATTTGGAAGAATCGGAGTCTTTGGAACAACTCAGAGCGATCGAAGCAGGTTATGGAATCGGAGTTTATTTGTCTCAAGAGGCGGGGTTGTCTGTGGATACTCCCGCTGATTTGGAAATTGTGATTGAAGATTTTAAGAAACGAAAATGGATTATTTAGCTTCTAGTTTGATTTAGAAAAATTGGAAAAAACTTTTCTAAAAGTGGGCGATCCCACATTTGATTTTATTTTTTAGCAAAAAATATTTACTGCTCCGATTGGGAGTGTCATATAACGCTTGTCTCAAGATTGAAAGAAATTATTTAACGTGAGTTCGCTAAATTTGTGATAAAGTGGAGTGGTTCCCGCAAATAGATAGTTCCTGGGCTTTTGGAATAACCTTTTCGTTGTTAAATTCCTATAGTAGTTTCCCACACATCCGTAAATTTCCAATCAAGGGTTTTGGGGACAATACCTAAATTTTAGATAGGAGATTTCTTTAGGTGTAAATCGGATTACTTAAGGGCTTCTTGAAGAGAATTGTGGATCAAAACAAAATCCGTTAATCCTACAATATCCATTACCTTTCTGAAATGTTCATTCAGACCTGCGAATTCAATCTTCTTGTTCGCCTCTGAAGCTTTTGTAATCAAGCTGATAAGGGTCGCAATTCCGGCCGAATTGATGTAAGAAGTCCCATGAAAGTTTAGAATTACACGATCTCGTTTCTCTTGGGGGATAGATTCGTATTTTCCTAGAATTTCCTCGTCCGCCTCCGATGTAATTTCCCCTTCGATATGGATGATCGGAATGGAGACGGCAAGATCTACAAAAACTTTGAAATCGTCTGGCATAAAGAAATTTTACAACTTAAAAATCGCTAAATTCTATGAAAGTCAATCGAATTACGCATAATTTCCGAGTTCGGTCGGGGACAATTGGTCAAATTGTCTTCCGCATTTTTTGCAATAAAATTTAACAGCCTTCGGTTTGCATGAAATTCCGAAGAGAATCAAAAAGATACCGAATTTGGAATATATTTTCTCTTCTCGACTATTGGGAGAAGTTCTGCTGACTCCGCAGTCTTCGCCACAGGGATTGTTTAAATTCACAAGAATAATGTAGATTAGGGGTCGAAAAACGCCAGTCGAAAAAGTAGAAATGGATCGGAAAACTCTTGTTTTCCGATCCGAGAGAAAATCTTAGTTTTGAGAAAGATGAACTACATATTTTGCAAGTAGTTTGAGATTTTCATCACCTAAGAATTTATAAGCGACCATCGGGCTGTTTGGAATTCCGTTGTTGAGAGTTTTTAGAACTCCCGCCTCTGTATTCCCATTTTTCCACTGCGAAGCAGGGGCCCTATAGTTGCGAGGTTTTGGATTGAGACTTGCTGCAGCGGCTCCGTCTCCCGCTCCTTTTTCTCCGTGACAGGAAGCGCAGTTTTGGTTAAAAATTTCCTGTCCCTTTTGAAGTTCGGGGCTGAGAGCTGAAGCGGACTCCGTTGCAGTAGGAGTGGACGCTGTTTCAACCGGTTTTTCGGGCTTATCTCCACAGTTCAAAAAAAGAACCCAAGAGGTAAGAGCGATAACGATGGAAAGGATCATATTTTTGGAGTTCATCGAAAATCACCTCTATTTAGCAAGCCAGCTTATCTTGTGAGGAAAATTCATGATAGGATTTTTTTGTCAGACAAATGTCATGGGCTTGATTTTTCTCGGGATTTCGGGGATCAAACGAGGCCAAAGATGAATCCGATTCCGGGCTCATCTCTTTGGAATTGAACGGGAAGATCGATTTTTACCGATTCGGTTACGGAAACTTCTCCTTCTAAAATTCCCATTGCCTTGATTCCTTCTTCCAACTCTACAACCGCCAAAACATAAGGCGCTCTTTGGGCGAGGTGTCCGAAACCTACGTGAACTACTGTATAGGTGTAAACCTTACCTTTACCTGAAAATCGAATTTCGGATATTTTGGAATTTCCGCATTGAGAACAAGCGATCAAAGATTCCGTCGTTTGGAAACCGCAGGAATCGCATTTTTTTCCTTTCAAGATTTTTAATATAGTTTCAGACATATTTAAACTCTTTCCGAATCGCGCATCGATTGCCTAACCTGAGTGTCGATCACAAAAGCCCTTTGAATTTTGTTTCCCAAGTTCCGATGGCCGCTGGCTTTCGTATTGGTATTTTATCACTATGTAAATTAGAATATTTCAATGTGTTAATTCGTAAGGTTCTTCGAATGTGTCGATTGAAATCACCCGTAATCCATAGAACCGTTTTGAGATTCAAATCGGGGGTTGATTCAAAAAATATCTCTAAACTTTAAACGTCCGGCAAGTTTCTAAAAATAGACTTTTATTTATTTTTTAAAAACATCACTTTCTTTCGAGATTTGTTTCCCTTCTTTCCATTTGCCACTATAAAGAATTTTTTGATCTTTTGCGACAAGTACGCCGTATCCGTTCGCTTCGCCGTTTTTCCATTGACCAATGTATTTTTTTCCGTCCCAATAAATCTTTGACCCAAATCCGTTTTTACAATCACCGTTACAGGATTCTTTCAAAAAGATAAAATAACTGCCACCGAGTAAGAATGCGATCAAAAGCGGAATGAAAAAGGTCCTGAATTTATTTTGTCTGAAAAGCGGAGCTGACTTTATCATAAACGTCCTCTAAAAAATCTGAAATGCGAGTTGTAATGTAGGTATAAGCAAAGCGAAGTAGCCGGATATAAAAATAGCTTTTTTATAACGATGACAAAACGTGAGAAACTTAGTATGATTCTGAATTAAGTTTGAGATATGAGATTCTTCCTTTAAATTTCCCATCTCCGAACGGATTTTCTTTTTTTTCTCTTTTGTTGGCGAATGCAAGTCATCAAGATTTGCCAGTTCTGCCCCAAACCAAAGAAGTTTCTGTTTAGAAAAGGGCCGACCGAAGAAAAACTCGGGTATCGTATATGATTTGGAATATTCGAGAATCTTTGTTTGGCATTTTTGACATTCGTTCAGGTGTTTTCTGATTAAAAACGGAATTTTTTTGCGCTCATTCGTTTTTAAGTAGTCTTCGACATTCCAATCTTTACATATCTGCATATTCTGCAAATCTAAATAAGCTTTCAATTTAATCCATACTTTTTTCGTTCTATTGTTTCGAAAGAAATAAATCGATTTCTGATCGTTAGGGAATCAAACTCATGACAACCGATATTTTAATGCGACTAGATCATTAGCATCAAATTGTATTTTTAATCTGTCTGTGTTTGCAATATTACCGATCCCTATAAAATAGAATACCGTTAATTTGAGCGCAAATCCCGTGTTTGGACGCAGCATTTTGGACATTCTATTATGTAGATATGAGTATGATGCAAGTTGAATCGGAAGCTTTACGGCGGACCGAATTAAGATCTTGAGCCTTTCGTTTTTTTAAGGAATTTATTTTCATAGACTTTGCAAATCGTATTGATTCTACAGGTTTCGCAGAGTTCCTTATCATACATTGATTTGCATTTTTTCAGGATTCCCAATCGACTGAGGGCAAAATCGCCTTTGACCGGATCGTCCGGAAAAATTTCCCGGAAAAAATTTGTGATTTCTTCGGCTTTTTTCCAATCCGGTGTTTGACGGGAACCTATCTGTAAAACGTTTGCAATTCTTTGAATGTGAATATCCAAAGGAAATTGTAATTCCGAAGGAGAGATTGTGGTATAAATTCCGAAATCCGGATATTCTTTTCGAACCATCCATCGAAGATACATGGAATATCTTTTTAGGGAAGTCGTTCGAACTCCTTGTCCGATTAAAAACTTATATCCGTAACTTTCCGTTTGTTTTTCATTGATCTTTCTGGATTCCTCCGAAAACCGAAGTTGGAAAGCAAGGATTCTTCGTCTTAAAGTTCCTCCCTCCGTAAACGATTTTTGATCTTTTGTAGAGAGTTTGAATTCTCCTTCTTGGGGCATGGAAAAAAGCGATTCGAGTCTATGATCTTTTGTTTTTTGGAGTTTGTTTTGAATCGTTTGTAAAAAAAGATATATGTCTGCCGGTTTTTGAAAGCGATAGGATTTGAGTTCATTCCGGATGTATTTGAGATCTTCTTTTAAAAGAAATTGATATGGGGAGTTTCCGCAAAGTGCGAAGAGTCTTTTGAGATGTTCTTTGATTGAGACGACGTTTCCGTAGGAGAATAAAGCGGAAATGAATCCGGAAACTTCCCGGTCTTGAAGATCCGAGTAGGAATGGGGAAACTCTATCGGATCCGACTTGAGATACTGGGGTGTTTGGTATTCTAAGAAAATTTTTTTCAGAACCTGTTTGATTCTTTGAGAAGGGTGTTTCAAGATTCTTTTTTCTTTTTATTTGCCAGATAAGTTCTTGATTGTAGTTCTCTCGAAAGAGCTTTTTCCATAAAAGCAGACGCTTCCCACAAAAGGTCGGGATCGATTCCCGTAGGGATTCCCGATTTTTCTAGAAAATATACCAAATCGTCAGTAGCTAAATTTCCGGCGGCTCCTTTGGCGTAAGGACATCCTCCCAGACCTCCCGAAGAAGAGTCGAAAGAACGAAGTCCCATTGAAAAAGCTTTTTCCACGTTTGCGATCGCCATTCCGTAGGTGTCGTGAAAGTGTCCTGCAAGTTTGTTAACAGGAATTTCTTTAAGAAGACATTCTAATAATACTTCTACTTCTGCGGGAACTCCCGTGCCTATGGTTTCGCCGAGAGAAATTTCGTAAGCGCCTAAATCCAGAAGAATTTTGGAAACGTTTAGAACCTTATTCGGATCGATCTTACCTTCATAGGGACAATCGATCACGGTGGAAACATAACCTCGAACTCGGATACCGTCATCTTTCGCAAGTTTGAAAATCTCTTTAAATCCGTCGATGGATTCCATGATCGTTCGATTGATATTTTTTTTTGTGAATGATTCGGAAGCCGCCGTAAAAACTGCAACTTCCCTATAGCCTGCGTTTTTAGCGGCTTCATAACCTCTTATGTTCGGAGTCAGTGCCGAATAATGAATATTTCCGTTTAGATCCAAAAGTGCGGAAAGTTCCGAAGCATCCGCCAATTGAGGAATGGATTCTTTTTTTACAAAAGACGTAGCTTCTATATTTTTTAAACCCGCTTGAACCAAACGTCGAATGTATTCCGCTTTGATCTCTGTTGATACCGCACGTTTTTCGTTTTGAAGTCCATCGCGCGGGCCTACTTCCGTGATTTTTATTTCCATTTCCCTATCATCCGATCCTTGTATGGAAAGTCGGCAAGCTAAATATCCTGGCTCTTTGCCTATTACCAAAGCCTGCTCCAAGCCGTCATTTGTCTAAAACCTATCTCGAAAATATTTGAGAAGGATCGGAATCGTCGTTTTAAATAAGGTATTTTTGAAATTAGGTTTTACTGATCTCTACATAAAGGAGTACCGCCGATTTTAGCACAAATCCCGCGTTTAGATGCAGAATTTTAGACACTCTATTATGTAGGGATGAGTAGTAAGACTTAGAATTTCTTTTATTTAAACTATAAATTATATAATCGCGTATATGAGCCCGCTTGGTGATTGAAAGGAATCTGCTTTGTGATTTGATGGTAAGATTTGCAAGATGATGGAAAAGGGCGTCCGCGTTTCTAAAATTCTATCGACGGTTCATCCGTTTTTTCGCAATTCCTGAAATCTTCCGCGACACGTTTGTTGGCGATCGGGCTGATTCATGGAGCGTCAGATCGAAGAATCCATAGAATTTCATCCTTAAAAATGGCGGTGGCAAGTTTGATAGGAATGCGCTATAGTCTTTTGTTTGAATGCTTTTTTCAAAAATAAAAAACATCGGGCCGAGATAAGATCCCGAGCCCGATGACAGGATTTCAAATCAAATTTTCTAAACGATCAACCCGGATGGTTTTCACAATAGCCTTCCGGAATCGTAATCTCCAAAAGTTTTTTATACCCGTTGTTTTTAAGATCTGATTCCTCAATCCAATTTCCGCGATTGACTTTTAAATCAAAGGTGTGCTTTCCTTCCATATAGGAAGGTTCGTTCACTAGATAGTAAATCGGGAACGTTACGGTAACCGTCTCCCCTGGTTCGACGGATTCGAGTCCTATTCCATTTCCCCAAACTCCATTCCCTTTTCCCCATATTTCTCCGTTTGTATCCAACGCGTTTATGAGGCCGACATTTAAATTTTGTGGGCTCGGCGCTTTTCCGATATTCTTTACTTCGGCGGTAATGAACATCATAGGTTTCCCTGCTCTGCACTTCATTCCGCTTGGGTAGATGGATGCTCGTGGAATGATCAAATCCGGTTGCGGCTCGTTGGATTGAACCTTAATCGGAATGCAAGCCGTATTATTTTTTTCATCCGACTCAGTTACTTTGGATCCGACATCCACCCTTGCGCAAAGAAAATAATTACCCGATGGAACATTGTTAGGAATGAAGTTAGAACCCTCGCTTACAAGTACATTAGCGCCCGCTGCTAGATCCGGAGTGTTACTGATTCTTCCGCCGCGTAACAAACCGTCTTCCTGATAATCCGGAGAATAAGGAGCATATCCTTCGGGCACGATCGTGTCCTTGGACAATATGAGATCCACCATGTAACCTTCATTACCCGGGCGACTTCCATTTGCCGGCGAATTTCCTATATTGGAGACTTCTACCTTTAATTTCCGAGAAATGTCTTCTCCTGGTTTCACTTCGGTTACACCGTTGAGAGCGACGATCAGATCCGGAGAACCGGATTCGGTGGGCTTAGCCCCGCAATCAAAAGTGGAAGCAAACGCGGACTGACTATCTGTTTTAGAACCGTCGGTCACACCAATAAATTCGGATCGAATTTTTAATTCACCATTCCGGTCTACGATACTTCTAATATGGTATCTGGAGAGGAATGATAAGTTTTGAATTTCCCCAGGGCGTAAATTTCCAATGGCGTTTCCTATCCTATGATCTGGCTTTACGTTGGGTTTTGATTCGACAGACGGTGCAAATTTGGAATGCGGATTGAAAACGCCATTTCCTCTATTTTTTACTTTTAAGGTAAAGTGAAAGAAACATTGGTTGTTGTCTGCGGGATCGATCCAAGCTTTAAGATTTGGATCGAAAAGAACCAAATCAGGTTCACCTTGATTTACATTTAAATCCTCAAAATTCGAAACTACTTGAGCGTCTGAATCAGCCGCGATATCGGAATTGGTTAAACCATTCACACCTGAAGATTGCTGAGGGCTTAAAAGTAGCAACAAGGACGAATTGTCGGCTCCTTTCTCTCCGTTACAATACGATGTTAAACATAAGATAAAGAGAGTGGTTGTTATCGTCTTCCATAAGAATTCTTTCATTGTTATCTCCTCAAAAATTCACAAATAAATAAACATTTCATTTTTGCTTTTTAAGTCAGAGAAAATGAATCAAGTTATAACTTAATCCAAAAACTTAGAGAAAATGAATATAAATTTTGAAATTATCCCTAAAAAATCATTACAAGGAAGCGATACGTGCACTCAAAAGGAAGTTTTATATCTCAAATATATTCTTTTTCAGAGTAAAAAATTAAAATTTCCTTTATCCAAGTTAAGAGCAACATTTGCCCAAAGTATTTTGTAATTGTATTAGAAGCTTATCAATGCGGAGCTCTTAAACTTCTATATAAAAAAGAGTAACGTTGGCTTTGGCCAAGTCTCTTCCGTTTAAAAGCGGAATTTTTGGAGTTCTTATTATGTGGGAATCGGTAATGGAAATTTAACAACGATAAAATCCGTTGTTCGAGGTTCCCTAAAATAAATTTTTACCAAGAGGAGACGTAATCTATAAAAACTATTGCGTTTTATTACGAGCT
The DNA here is from genome assembly GCF_006874765.1 of Leptospira weilii. NCBI lineage: Bacteria > Pseudomonadati > Spirochaetota > Leptospiria > Leptospirales > Leptospiraceae > Leptospira > Leptospira weilii. The sequence continues at coordinate 3,583,179 of NZ_CP040840.1, read as the reverse complement.
TGCTGAAGCTGATCTTTTTTCAGGTTTTGGGGGAAGGTGCTTAAGATATAAAACCGAAAAGATTACCCTTAAAACCTTTTAGACGGACTGTCGAACGCACTTTTGCTTGGTTTAATGCTTTTAGAGGTTTTTGGGACACGCTCTAACAAGAAATCCTGAATCGAGATCGGATTTCGATTCGACTGGCAAGTTCCTTTTTACGATTTCGTTTGTCGGAACGATTAAAATCGACGTTGTTAAAATACTGGACAGAGTAGGAATTCTCAAATGGCTGGGTTACTCAAAGATCTTTATACCGAAACCGCGTTACGAAAAATCGCCGATTCTTTTTCGAAAGAAATTTCTTCCGTTTCTTCGGAAGAATGGATCAAACGATTCAAACAAAAAGATTGGAAACAACTCGAACTCAAACAAAGAATTCGCAGAGTTGCTGAAGTCTTGGCGGAAGATTTACCGAAACCGTTTCCTAAAACCTTAAAACCTTTGCTCAAAATTACGGATTCTCTCCAAAAGAAGTTCGAAGGGAAAGAAGTTTTTCTCACGATTTTCTTAGGGGATACCGTTGAATTTCTCGGGATCGATTATCCGAACGAATCCATGATCGCCTTTGAAAGAATCACACAATTGATCTCTTGTGAATTTTCGATTCGCCCTTTTTTAATCCGACATCCCGAGCTTACTTGGAAGCAGATGTTCGATTGGTCTTTGCACGAGAGCGCCGATGTGCGACGTCTTGCATCCGAAGGAAGTAGACCGCGACTTCCTTGGGGAATGGGGATTCCCAGTTTAAAACAAGATCCACATAAAACTCTTCCGATTCTTGAAAATCTAAAAGACGACGTAGACGAAGTCGTTCGCAGAAGCGTTGCGAATCATTTGAACGATATTTCCAAAGATCATCCCGAGTTGATTCTCGGTATTGCGGAAAAATGGGCGGGTTTTTCGAGTGAAAGGGACTCTCTTTTAAAACACGCGTTACGCGGTCTTTTAAAAGAAGGAAATCCCCGAGCGATGAAAATTTTCGGTTTCGGTTCCAAGGTGAATGTAAAAATTCTAAACTTAAAACTGAAATCGCAAACGGTTAAAATCGGAGGAGATCTTTTTTTCGGATTTAAAGTTCAATCCTTGGATACAAAACCGAGCCGTCTCAGAATCGAATACAAGATTCATTATGCAAAGGAATCCGGTAAAACTTCGAGAAAGGTGTTTCAAATCGAAGAAAGAACGTTTCAACCGAAAGAATCGGTTTCGTACAATAAGAAACAATCTTTTAAACAGATGACAACCAGGATTCATGTTCCGGGTAAACATACGTTGGAAATTCATATCAACGGAATTTTAAAATCGAAATTCGATTTTAAAGTCGTCCGTTAAGGGGCGGCGTAAGGATTTGTTAATATTTTTCGAATGTAGGACTACCACAGAAAAAGTAAATTTTCGGATTGGCGATCGTTTGTATAGGCGACGTAATTTGTAGGAACTCATACAAATCGACCTAAATCCGTATCCGTGCAAAAATTCAAAGTTGTTGGAGGATTGTGCAGGAACGAACTCTTGCGAAACGAAGTGGATTTGTAAAGGATTGGGGTTTGCAGGAGTTCTTACTTTAATTTTTCTTCAAAACATTCATGATTCCGGCGCGTTAGGGATGTGAAGCGTGCGAAGCAGTCGACTCGCAAAGCGAGACGACCGCAGGCGTTAGCCGGAGCGCGAAACAAGCCCCCGGGCCTGCGATTTTTTCTGAAATTTTCTTTGTTCGAGGCAGTGTGAGCAGGAACGCCCGAATCAGTTCCCGGAATAAAATCCGATAGAACGCAAAAATTCGTTTCGTTTTTAAGATTACTGATTCCCGTAAAATAAAGTACCGTTCATTTGAGCACAAATCTCACGTTTAGACGCAGAATTTTAGACACTCTATTATGTAGAGATCATTAAGTAAGCAATACTCCATAAAAGATCACGACAATTCCGCCTAAATTGGCGATAACGCCGATCGTTCCTAAAGATTTTCCTAATATAGGATTTTCTTGAAATTCGTCTTTAATTCCTTGAAGCCAATTAACCGTGTCCTTAAGCGCCAAGAAAAGGGAAGAAATCGCAAAGAAGGACGCGCCGGTCAAAGCGAGTACTTCGGATAAATTTACGTATCGAAACGCAACCACCAATCCCAATAGCATGGCACCTTGCATCAAGGAACCGATATGCGCCGCCTGTAAATAACGCGAGGGAAATTCGGCTTTCTTCCTTGCGAGCGCATACGGAAAACCGGTGAGACTTCCGTAAGCCAAATTCAAAACGCCTGCGATGATAAGTATCTTTTCGGGCAGAAGCATAATCGAACCTCGTTTAACGGAAAAACGTAAATTATGATTCGAATCGTGTCTATCAATAAAACGTAAAATTTGGAATTCAGTCTCTTTTCCAAAATACAATTATCGCAATAAAAAACCCCGCTGAAAATCAACGGGGTCTTATTTTCATTTCGTTTGAAAGAGAGTAGGTTACGGTCTTACGGAAATCACTTCGTCCTTGTTTACGAGGTTTACGATGTGTTTGTATTCCGGAGAGTCTTTGCCGTATTTCAGCTCGGTTGCTCTGAGAAGGTGAACGTTTTTCTTGTAACGGTATTTGAACATCTGGTCTTCGGATGCCCCGCCGTATTTTTTGATCATGTTCTCTTCGAAAGCGTAGCAACTTGCCAGATACTTATGAGCGGGATATTCCTTCTCGTTTTCATCGATTTCGATATAAAGTTCGAGAATGGGGATACACTGCGGAAGATTTTGTAAATCATACTCAGTGAGAATCCATGATCTATAAGTGTCGGAAAGAAGTCTTTTGAACTCCGGTCTTTCTCTCAAATCTGGGTTTTTAATTTCATCTAAATGATTGATCGCCTTAGTGAAATAGTTCAGAGCCTGTTGTTTCGCAACGAGTTTGTCGTGAGAAACTTTACGGTCTTCTCTCGCTTTGCGGTCTACCTTTTGCCAATACCACTTTTCATCGAGACGCTTTTTCTCCGCTTCTTCTTTGCGGTATTGTTCGACGGATTCTCTCATTTTGAGAACCGTGTTCACTCCCGATTGGTAGTTGGATAATGCCAATCTAAATTTGTTGTTCGCGAATGCCTTGGAGAGCTGGTGGAGTTCTTGGAAATTCTTATCATAACCCTTAAAATCGGGGTTTTTCCACAGAGCTTCTTGTTCCTGGATTGCTTTTTTACGACGCTTCTGCTCTTCCGTGAGGTTCTTGTCATCGTCTTCGGGAACCAACTCGCCTTTTAACAGCTCATCAATTTTTTCTACCGCTTCATTGTTGGCTGGGGCTGGCTGATTACCGGTCTGAGCTAAAACAGACAGGTTGAGTCCCAGCACGGCCAGAAGAATGAATATGCTTTTCATCACCTTCATATGCTCACACCTTTTACTTCTCTTTCAATGGTATTAGAAAAAAGGTACATCCTGTGCCTTTTCTCCTGTATAACTATCGGATTTCGCATCCGAGATATAAACTCGGAACGAATTTTTTTTCTGCTTTCTTCCAAATAGGCGACATAAGAGTCGTTTTTCTCGGTTTGGGCAAAACCTTTTTCTTTTGGTCGGAATTCCACATCGAAAAAGCAAGTTCCTACTTTCTTTTGTTCCCCGCATTTTTCCAGCAGATTCTTCTTTTATAAAAGGTTTTCCTTCTGTCTTTTGGTGAAAAAACTGGAATTAGTTCTATGATTCTCAAGAAATACACACCCGTTCAAGAAGGCGCTCCCAACTGTCCTCAGTGCGGGGGAGTGGGTTTTACACTCATCGAACATATTGCCGGGTACAGTTCCGGTGTACTTTCTATTTGTCATTGTATTTCGGAGAATTGTCCCTGCCAAGGCAAACCACCTTGGAGAGTTTACGACGAAAGCCTCGGTAAAATGGTTCCTTGTGTTTGTCACAACGCGAGAATGGAACTCGGCCATCTCGAAACTATATTCAAAAAGTCCGGTATTCCTCCCAAGTATCGATATAGAACTTTGGATCAAGCCGATCACAGCGCGGATGTGGGAATTTCCTTTACGATCGCTCACGATTGGGCGAACGATCTTGTAAACCGCTGGTCGGATTCCAATCTACATTCTCAGGGATTGTATCTTTGGGGCGGACCGGGAACGGGAAAAACGCTTCTCGCTTGCATTATATTAAACGAATTGATCTTCCGATATAAAACGAACTGTAAATACGCCAAGATTAACCGGGATTTTTTAAACACGTTACGCGAAACCTATCAGAAAGATTCCGAAACGCACGGAATGGAAAAGACGATCGAAACCTTGTTCGCGGAAGTCGAAGTATTGGTGTTGGACGATTTCGGAGTTCAAAAAGAATCCGATTGGTCGAATTCGAAATTATACGATCTCATCGACGCGAGATACGAACAGGAGAAACTCACGATTCTCACTTCGAACACTTCTCCGGCGGAATGGAAAGACAAGGCGGAAGGAAGAATTTATTCCAGGCTTCGAGAAATGACACAAGAAATTCATTTGGAATGCGCGGACTATCGTTTGAAGCTTTCGGAATCCGGAGGAAGAGGATGAAAGAAGCGTTTCTTTCCTTAGGGTCCAATCTCGGAAACCGAGCCGAGTTTTTAAAAATCGCAGTCCGCAAATTGAAGAATACGATCGGAATCGAAGTGATCAAAGAATCGGAACCGTTGAACACCGTAGCTTTGGAAGTTACGGATCAATCGGATTTTCTCAATCAGATTTTGAAAATCGAAACTACGTTTTCTCCCGAAGAACTTTTGGAAGTCGCTCTGCGCATCGAAAAGGAAATGGGCCGAATGAGAAAAATCGAAAAAGGGCCGAGAGAAATCGACATCGATATTCTTACATACGACGTCGTGACAATGCGTACGCGTGATTTGCATCTTCCCCATCATTCTCTTTTTACTCGTCCTTTTATTCGAGAAATTTTGGAATCAATCGGTGAGAGTTCTTTATACGAACACTTTACGGGAGACGAATATGAAAAACGTTCATAAGATCTTTTCTCCGGAAAAGAAAGGGAAAGAAAAAATTTCCGTCGTTACGTGTTACGATTTCAGTTTCGCGAGAATTCTAAACGAAACGGAAATCGATTCGATTCTCGTGGGCGATTCTCTCGGAATGGTTTTCCAGGGAAATTCCAGCACCCTTCCGGTTACGCTCGAAGAAATGATCTATCATACGAAAGCGGTTCGTCGAGGCGCGCCGGACAAATTCATCGTCGCGGATCTTCCCTTTTTAAGTTATCAAACTTCGATCGAAGAAGGAATTCGTTCCGCCGGAAAAATGATGAAGGAAACCGATTGCGACGCCGTCAAAATAGAAGGCGGATCGGATTTTATCTGCGAGTTAGTCGCCATTCTCAAACAGATCGGAGTTCCGGTCATGGGGCATCTCGGTTTGACTCCGCAGAGCGTTCACGTATTCGGCGGTCATCGCATTCAGGGCAAAGGGGAAGAATCGAGTGCGAAACTTCTCCGCGAGGCGGTCGCGCTTGCGGGAGCGTTCTCCATCGTTCTGGAAATGATTCCGGCCGACCTCGGAAAAAAAGTAAGCGAACAAGTCGGTGTTCCTACCATCGGAATCGGAGCGGGGCCGGATTGCGACGGACAGGTTCTCGTGTTGAACGATCTTCTCGGGACGGATCCGAATTTCCAACCCAAGTTTTTGAAGAAGTTTTCCGATCTGCATTCGATCGTAAAGGACGCCGTCGGGACTTATAACAACGAAGTAAAATCCGGAGAGTTTCCCGGGAAAGATCATAGTTTCTGACGAATTCTTGACGATAATGAGAACAATAGAAGCTTGTAAACTAAGGGAGAATCTCCCGTTTGGAGTGAAGTGTGGACATAGTCGAGTTAGAAAAAGGCCATCCGGAAACGGAGAACAAAATCAAAGATCTGGCAAAAGAATGCGGGAATCAAACCGAAATCATCCGCGGCGCGGCGGTATCCGATACGATTCATTTCATAGGCGATACCCGTAAAATTTCCGAAAAAGAAGGCTATGTCAAAGAACTCCCCGGGGTCGCAAAAATCTGGAACGTGTCCATTCCCTATAAAAACATCGCAAAAACAGCCGCCGGTAAAAACGGAGAAGTGGTTCACAGAGAAACGAGAATCGTGGAAGTCAAAGGTCCGGACGGACTGGTTCGTAAGTTCGGAACGGGAAAACATATCTTTATCGTGGGACCCGATTCTCCTCAAACCTACGAGCAAACTTTGACGATCGCAAAACAAGCGGTCGAACTCGGAAAGAAATACAATATCCTAGATAGAATCATCTTTCGGGGCGGAGCTTTTAAACCTCGCACTCGTCCTACCGACTGGAGAGGTCTTGGTTGGGAAGGAATCGAGTTGATGGATAAGGTAAAGACTGAGACAGGTCTTCCTTACGTGACCGAAGTTATGGATCATACGATGGCGGAAGAAGTCGCAAAACACGCCGACATGATTCAGATCGGAACCAGAAACGCGCAAGACTTCGAACTTCTCGAAGCGGTGGGAAGAACGGGAAGGCCAGTAATTTTAAAGCGCGGTTTCGGAAACGAAGCTGTGGAATGGTTTTCCGCCGCAGAATACATTGCTAATCAAGGAAATTTGAATATAGTTCTCTGCGAAAGAGGGGTCAAAACCCTTTTTATCAAGGAAGGCTACTGCAGAAATACTCCGGACTTGAACGTGATCACTCACGTAAAGAATCAGACAATTCTTCCGGTGATCTACGATCCTTCCCACGTTGCGGGCGACGACAAAATCGTGATCGCCAATCTTCTCGCTTCTCTTCCGTTTAATCCGGACGGTTCGATTACCGAAACTCTTCACGTGGAAGAATTCAGAAAGGAACAGATGTGCGACGCGGCTCAGGCTCTTCTTATGAGCATCTACGAAAAAGCGGTTCAGTCGATTTTGAAATACGAGGAAGCGATTCGTCCGATTACGGATGACGTGGATTCTTATTTCGTAAAACGGAAATCGGGTAAGTAAAAGCGCGAACTTCGTACAAGTCAAGATTTCGATTCTTAAGAGGTATTTCCAAAATAGACGCAAACATTGAATGTGTGTTGTTTGAAAATACCGGATTCAAGTCGATATTTGATTCGCAAAGGCGGTCTTAAAATTTCAGGATCGCTTTTTTATTTGGGCGTGCCTTTCGCCAATATATTCCGAAAATGGAATGTTCTTTTTACCCTCGGCTTCGAGTTGTGTGCCTTCGGGCTCACTGATCCCCGCTCACACGTTTTTTTCAGTGCCACTGGATTTTGTTAGAGTTCTTACAAAGTTGGAAAAAAATTATAACTTCTATTCTGAATGGATCGTTTGAATGCAATTTTATCTTTTTCAGTCACAATGTTAAACGAAGTGGGATATTTCCTCCAAACGTCTTATTGAAAATGAAGTGTGTTTACTAAAATTTAGTTTTAGAAAAAACGATGATCCGATAGGAATGTGACGTCTCTTTTAACCTTAGAAAGAAGTATGTCCTCTTACTCATCTCTACATAATAGAGTGCCTAAAATTCCGCGTCTAAACGTGGGATTTGTGCTCAAATTAACGGTACTCTATTTTATAGAGATCAGTAGCAAATTAGAAAGGTCATTTTAACTTTTATTTTTCAAATCTTTGTCATTCCGTCATTCCATACGTAGAACATCGAGTTTTATTTTAAAGAAAGTAAATTGGGCGAAGAAACTGAACACAACAACTCTCTGAACACCGATCCATAGGAAAGCATTCAGATAGTTTTTTCTAAACTATGTTGGGGCCAACACTTTCGTATTTGTTGTGTCGAACTCGTGTTAAATGGCATACGAGTCTTGTCGTTTTATCATGGCTTTCTCTTATGAGTATGATGAAATATTTTTTTTCTCAAATTCTTGAGAATATTTTAATCACGAATGTTTTAAAAGAAATTAGGAGAAAACATAAAAGTGATAAAAAGTATAAGATGCAAGATGATGCTAATCTTTAGCATGATTTTTATTTCGTTATTAGGATGTGGCAAACAAACGAACGGTTCCAAGAATGATCGTAATTTTTTGGCTACTTTGTTTGGAATAACTACGCAGCCTACGATGAAATCAGTGACGAGAAGCGTTGCTTCGTTAAACGAACCGGTAGGTTTTGGATTTAACCAAGTAGAAAGAGAAAATAGCCTAAACTTCGACGTAAGGACGGATTCAAAAAAAAGAATTCTTATTCCAACCGTTGAATTTTCTATACCTGAACATTCAAAAAAGACCCTACAGGGTATAATCACTTCGGAATGTATCGGAAGCTTTGTTGCAAATCTACAACCGAATGAGTTTGTTTCTTTTTTGAGAACGCATGATCTGGATTGTATAGATAATTTTGCCTGGAACTATGACCAGTATTCAAATTCGATTTATTCTCAAGCGAATATGCTTGCAGTAGTGAAACAGTTTAACGATCTTGCTTCTTCCTACAATGGTACGAATGATTTAAAGTTTTTGCAATTGTACAGAATGTTTTGGGCAGGCTTCTATTTAAAATCCTATTATCCATCCCTTCCATTCGATCAAAATCAGATCTCACAAGCTTTGATCGATCCGTTGCAGACTTTTGGAAATAGCGGCAATTTCTTAGATCCGACCGAAGAAGCCGGAGAGATTTTACATTCCTTTTTTGTAACGGCGAATAACGCAGGCATCGGAGATGCGGTTTATTCCAATATCATCGCGTTTTTTGAAATAACTTTACAAGACCAGCAGAGATTGACGAATAGTTATTGGCAGAACAACGCCTTGTTTGCCGTTTTCAATTTGATATCTCGTCAGACTCATCCTAGTTTTCCTCAATTTCTGGCGAGTATAGATGCTGTATTGATTGATAGACTATCGGAATTAGCTTTGAATACGAATTTCAACACGGATTCCCAAGTTTGGATCATCGATAATGCCATCTACGATTTAAATACGATCTATAAATACCTTCCTGTTTGGCGACCGACGATTACGTTGGCTTTGACCGATGCTCTAAGCACATATCCGTATCTTTCGGAACCATATCTTTGGGCGGTCAGAGGAGTGACTCAAAATTCAGATTGTGTGAATTTGAGTATTGGACAAATTTGTTTGAGTACAACTAAAAATTCACTCAAGGCCGTGGCCTTTCCGAATTCTTATTCTTTTGATGACGGTATTCAAGTTGTCTACACGCCTCTATCGCTCGCATCGATTCAACCTCTCTATCACGCTCTCAAACAAGTCGAATCTCAATTTTTTCGTTTGATAGAAATTCTCGCTCCCGTGTCCGGGGATCCAACAGATACTATCTCGATGTATATATACGGATCGTTGCGAGATTATCGGGTTTATCATCCTTTTCTATTCGATATGGCTACGAACAATGGTGGAATTTATATAGAAAGCGATAAGTCGTTTTATACGTATCAGCGCACTTCTGCGGAAAGTATTTACACCCTTGAAGAGCTGCTACGCCACGAATATGTTCATTACCTTGTGGGGAGATTTATAATTCCCGGCATGTGGGGTCATGGACCGGTTTATGCGAACGAAAGATTGACTTGGTTCGACGAAGGGATCGCGGAATTTTTGGCCGGTAGTACCCCAAAGGAAATTCGACCGCGTAAAGCCTTGGTTTCTCAAATCCAACATGACGGTTCTTCTAGAATGAACGTTTCACAGATTGTAACGGCTCATTACGGAGATTTCAAGTTCTACCGATATGCCGGTAATTTTTTCCAGTATCTCTATACCTACAAGAAGGATGTTTTGAGAGATCTGATTCGAGCATTACGCGATTCTAATATTGCGGCATTTGATTCTTTAGTGACTCAAATGTCTCAGGATATGTCGCTCAATACTTCGTATCAGTCTTATTTGAACTCTTTAGTTTTGAATGTAAATACGCTTACCAACCCGGTGACCGTAGCGCCGGATTTGGCAAATTTGTCCACCAATGATCCGGCTGTCATTCAATCGATTTTTAGAACGACTTCCACCGGACATTTGGCAAAGTGTACGACTGCGGCATTCCGGATGAACGGTCGTTTTTCTTGCCGAGGTATGATAACCGGAAGTCTTCGTTCGAGTCCGGATTGGATTGCCGCTTGGTCCGAATTGAATTCGGGAATTAACAATTTGATTTCAACATTGGAAACCAATGGAGTGAACAATTTCGGAAGTATGAGCTGCGGAATGGGTGAGATTTATTTTAACAAATCTTCGAATCAATTTTATCCTTTGGCGCTTTATTCTTGTGAAGGACCGCTGGCGTTCCAAACACCGATCTCTTATTCGCGTCCAACACAGGATCAATTGGATTTTCGAGATACAACATTCGGCGTAAATTCCACTTGTTTCACGAATCCAAATCCTACGTTAGGAACGATTTGTAACTCTTCGATTGCCACAATTTCGTTTCCAAAAACTGCGACGTATGACGAAATGTATCGGTTTTTAAACTGGCAATTCAACGATTTGAAATCGGAAGTTTTTATGATGAGACCCCCTCTTTATAAACGAATGAACTGCGGTTTAAATTCTATTACGACAGTCATCCCAAACCAGACGACCGGTGATAAGTATTTGACTGCAACTTCGACTTGTAGTCTATAAATGGCTTCGGCTTCTTCGTCCAAATTATTTTTGAATGAAGAAGCCGTTTCGATTGATATTCTGAAATTCCCCGTTTAAGCGGTTGATTCCGTTCACAGACCGATTTGACATGATACCTTCGCCCCATTTCCATTACAGAAACTTCATCACGCCGAACTCACGTTAAAATAGTAATCTTAGGAAAGGGCGTCGTTCAGATATTTAAGAAACGATTGCAGGATTTTATACGACTCAATCGTATTCTTGATGAAATTTTGTGTCAGAAGGTCTTCGTCTTTCAGTCTTTTTTCCACGATATAACTCGTATACTGAATCCATTCTAAGTCGGGATGATCTTTGGCGAAACCTTTCGGAGCCGTTTTCAATTTCATATCCGCGAGTCCGCCGAATTCTTTGACAAACTTTTTTTCCTGAACTATTTTTTTTAGAGATTTAGAATCTTCTAATATATATTCGCGAACTTTTTTCAATGTGGGAGAATCCGGCATATAAAGACCGCCGGCGAGAAAAGATTCTCCTCCCGGCTGAACGTGAATGTAAAAGAGAGGTTTCCCTAAATCTTTACCAGTTGCTCCTATGCTTGCGCCGAAATTAGTTTTGTAAGGTTCTTTATTTTTAGAAAAACGAACGTCTCTATGGATTCTAAAGATGTATTTTTTTGGATCTACTTCAGCCAAGGATGGGTTTAATTTCGCTAATCCTACGATCAATTCCGTGATTAAATTTTCAAAGTTCGCCTTAGCCTCAATAAATAGATCCTTATTCTTTTCCAACCAAGGTTTATTGTTGTTCTTGGCCAATTTTTTGAGAAAGTCGAGAGTGGATGGACGTAACATGAAAAAACCTTTCGCATAAGAATTTTGTCCGATCTTTCTTCGATCAAGTCAAAAATGAATCAACAAAGCCGGGCTCTTTGAATGATCCCATTCATGTGAGCAGGGTCGTAAGAAAGTTTGGGCGAATAAGAAACTAAAGTGCAACGACTCCCTGAACTCAGCAAAACGCTCTCTAACATAACCTTACCCACAATTACTTGGATCCGAAGATAAATCTGCCGGAATTCCGACAAATCCTCTGTGAAACTTAGTTCCCACAACGCGCCCTAAACACCGACCCATAGGAAGGTGTTTACTGAGTTTAGGAAGCGTTGTGCCTGAGTTTCCCCTGATTTTTGGGTGGGGGGTGGAATTTTTCTCTATCAGAAAGTCATACTTCTCGCAAGTAAAAAGCCTTATTCTTGTCGGAACACTTGAAAAATATCAGTTTTTGATCTTTCTGATTCTAAAAACCTTTTCAATTTGTGGGGTTGGTTATGCCTCTCTATGGATCGGCATAACTCAGCGGCTGCCTCTCTATGGATCGGCATAACTCAGCGGCTGCCTCTCTATGGATCGGCATAACTCAGCGGCTGCCTCTCTATGGATCGGCAGCCAGGTCACAACATAGAATCGCTTTCGCATTTTGTTATACCGAACTCACGCTATGTAGGAAAAGATTAAGATTCGATCAAACCCGCGCGGATTGCATACATAACCAAATCCGCAACCTTATGAAGATTCAACTTTTTCATGATGTTCGCTCGGTGAACTTTTACGGTGGCCGGAGAAATTCCTAAAATTTTACCGATGGATTCGTTGGAATTCCCTTCGGCTACCAGTTTTAAAATTTCCCTTTCTCGATCCGAAAGAACGGAAAACGCTTTTTTGGCGTCTTGATTTTCTTCACCCGATTTACCGGAACCTACAAAGCCGGATAGGAAATGGGCGGTGATTCCTGGGCTTAAATACGTTTCTCCTTTGTGAACCGCTTCGATTGCTCGAAGGAGATCATTACCGGCGTCGTCTTTTAAAACGTAACCGTTGATTCCTAATTCCAATAATTTCTGAACGTATTCTCTGTTGTCGTGTCGGGAAAGAATGATGATCCGAATGTTCGGATAATGCTTTCTTAGATTTTTGACAAGATCGATCCCGCTTAAACCTGGCATAGAAATGTCTGTAATTACCAAATCGGGATTCAATCTGCCGATTTGGTCCAGAGCCTTTTCAGCGTCTCCGGATTCACCGCAGATTTCAAATCCGGTTTGTCCGGAAAGGATCATCTTAAGTCCTTCTCTGAGAATAGCGTGATCATCAACTAAGAATATTTTTGTGTTAGTAGGTTTCATATTTTTTTGGCGAATGTGTTTTTGTTTTTTCTAAAGGAATTCGGACGATAAATTTAGTTCCTTTTCCCGAAGAGGATTCGATCTTAAATTTACCGTTTAAATCTTCTACTCTTCTGCGGATATTTTCAAGTCCAAAACCGGGGGACTTGGCTCTTGCTTTTTTTTCCTGGAAACCGATTCCGTTGTCCTTTGCGTCAAGAAACAGCTGTCTTCCTTTGACGTGAATCTTGAGATAGATTTTTCTTGCTTGAGAATGTTTGATCACATTCTGAAAGATTTCCTGAACGATTCTAAAAACTTGATTTGCGACCGTGGGTTCCAGATCCGGCTTTAGATTAAGATCCAAATCGGCTTCCACATCCATGGACGGAAACAAATCCGAACTCAAAACGCGAATCGCGGCTTCCAAACCGATTTCCCGAAGAGTGGAAGGATGTAAGTTCGTGTAGATATCTCTCAGTTCTTGACTCGCTTTATCGATTAAAAGAAGGCCGGTATCGAACTGAGCACCGTAAACTTTTGGATTTCTATTGTATGCTTGGAAGTTGAGTTTGGCTGCGAGAATTGTCTGACCGACTCCGTCGTGCAGTTCTCTGGAAAGTCGAATTCTCTCTTCTTCTTGAGATTGTAAAAGTTTGGTGTGAAGGCTGGCGATTTTTCTTTCCAACCTTTTATTTTCCGTAATATTTTTAAGAATGATTCCTATACTTTCCCCGAAGCGAAACACGGAATAACCGTAGTAAATCTTTTGTTTTTTGAATTCTTGGTTCTGAACCATTCCTTTTTTGGAAAGTTTGATGTTCGATTCCATTTCCTCTTGATCCGTCGGATTGAGACCGAAGATTCGAAACAGATTTTTGCCCATCAAATTGCGAGAATTTCCTGCAAATTCTTTCCGAAAGGATTCGTTGGCAAATAGAATTATCCTTTTATCGTCGATTGCGACGATAGGGGAAATTTCCTTGAGAAGGTTGAGAAAAAATTTAGGCGAAAGCCCTGACTTTAAAATAACCGGAGGGAAGAGACTTTTTCCAATCTTAGGTTTTAGATCCGGCATAAGAGGTTAAAACAATCTTACTTTGCTGCAAAGAAAGAAAAGAAAAAAAGAAATTCCAGGGAAAAATCCAGGAAAAAAGAACTACGTTATTTCCCTTAGATCGCAATTCTTTTGAAGACGTTATGGGAGTGTTCGCCTTTGCTTTGTTAGAGTTTGAGCGAACGCTTTCGCTTTGAGTGGGATTTTACGAATCATTTTATCACTGTAGAATTTCCTGGAATTTTCCCATTTCCTGAAGTTGTTTGTGAGGTCGAATGATTGAGAGTTCGTTCCAAAACTTCTGGATCATTCTTTAGAAATTTTATCCGATATAAGAGTTCTTACAAAAACCGCCGCATCGGACATTTTCAAACAATACTAAAATCTCCCCAGTTTCATAGGAGTTCCTAGATTTTGAGGTTTTGGGACAAACTCTGATATTAAAAATTGATGCTGAATTTCTCTGACTCGGCAATGCTCATCGTGTTTGTCGCGTTCAAAGACGAAATCTACCAGAGTGATCTTGTTTTGAGAGTCGTGGTTGGATTTTTATACACCTTTTGTAGTAGGTATTTAGCAAAGCAAAAGCATAATTCGACATTACTCAAGATATTGGCTAACGTGAGTTCGGCGTAGGAAAGTTTGGGCGAATAAGAAACTAAAGTGCAACGACTCGCTATGGATCGTCGTCGCAGCTCGTGAGTTTCATAGATAAAATGGCTCGCGAACCGCGCTTTAACTCAATGTTGCTGCCTACGGTCGCAACACAATGCTCCAATTCCTTTTCGAATGAAATGATTGGAGCCCTTTTCTTGTTTTAAAAGTTAAATTTGATTTTGAGTTTCATTCTCATATTTCTTGACTTTTCCCATCTCTTTTCTACTTTGGAAGCGAAGAGGTCTCACAATGAAAGAAATTCTTGATCTGTCGTCTAACGTGAATTGGGATTTTTCGAAACCTATTTCAGCTTTAGACAAGCGAGTCGCTCAAAGTCTTTTCTCTTTCAATGAAAAACGTGAAGCGGCTCAGAAAATGATTGCGGAGTTTGAAACCGTAACACCGTTTTCTTCTCCTTCTGAGGAAGACACACGGACTTTTGGCTCAACTCTCTTTAAGATATTGACCGATATCTTGAAAACCGGGGATTTTCACACCGAGTATCAGCCTATCCTGTCTTTGGAAACGGGGAAAGTTTTCGCATACGAAGCTTTGGCACGATTTTACGTCGAAGGAGAAAGTATCTCTCCCAAGTTTGTTTTTAACGAACTACATCAGGAAGTGGATTTGTTTTTTGAATTCGAAAAGAATTTAAAACGGTTTCAGATCAGAAACCGTCCGCAGGGGAAAAAATTATTTTTAAATTTGGATCCCCATGTCTGTAAAAATCGATCGCAGTCGATAGATTGGCACGAGCTTTTAAGCAAGGAAAGAAATATCGTTTGTGAAATCATAGAGAATACGGACTCCACTCTGATCGAAGATACTCGATTCTGTTTGGACGCATTGAAACGGTCGAATATTCCGGTCGCGCTCGACGACGTGGGCGGAAAACGAAACCTTTTCTGTTTTGATTTTTTAGAATATTCAAAATTTATTAAATTCGACAAATACTGGCTCGATCTCTTTAAAGCCAAGGCATATTATAAAAATATCGTCTGGGGATTTCTGGACTTTGCGAGAGAAGCGGACATCCTGTGTATCTTGGAGGGAATTGAAACTCAAGAGGATCTTTTGATAGCGGCAGAAATGGGGTTTCCTTTAGTGCAGGGTTTTTTATTTCAATCCAAAAATCTTATGGTTTGAGGTATCGTCGAATCGTCTTTCCGTTTCCCGGTAAAAAACGACTTCTTTAGATATCGATATAGTTCTAAAGAGAAACCGCTTTGGGAAGCGGTTTGAAATCGTTCGAAGATCAGGTATTCATTAGAGTTGTTGAAAAATTAATTCTCTATCCGTTTCTACTTTATTGAAATGGATGTTTGAAGCGGTTTTTCTAATCTGAACCATGGAATTTTTCAACAACTCTATTCTTAATGATACTACCCTATAAAATAGAGTACCGTTAATTTAAGCACAAATCCTGTGTTAGACGCAGAATTTTAGACACCCTATGATGTGGAGATGATTAACAACTATAAGTTATTTTAAAAATGTTTTATCTTTGTTTAAAATAACGAACTCTAAGATATTTTTGAGATAACGTATAGAGTCTAAATATCGTTCTTCCCGAGTGGTTTTTATAAATTGTCGCAAAAAGCCGGTTTATAAACAAATCGGGAATTCGTAGGTTCGTTTACAAATGCAGTTTTGATTGGGAAAGAAAGTTTTCAATAAACGTTATGCGATTTTGAACTCGTCTCAAACGAAGTTCCCGATATTTCAAGACATTTTGATTCTCCGAAACCGCTCGTTAGGCTTTATAAACTTTAGAATTTCGCTTTCTACCGTACCCATGTTGCTAAGGTAAGTATCACTCAATAAGCTTTGTCTTAGAATTGTTTTTTTGTGAAAAAGTTTGAAAAAAACTTGTCAGCACTTTTACTCTATGAAGTGTTACTTAGGGATTGCGCCATTGTTTAAAATGTCATAGAATACTAATGGATTTCGGGGAGCTTTCGGATGTATGTGCAAGTATTAGAAGATCTTTCTTTCTTTCTTTCTTTCTTTCTTTCTTTCTTTCTTTCTTTCTTTCTTTCTTTCTTTCTTTCTTTCTTTCTTTCTTTCTTTCTTTCTTTCTCATAGAACTAAATTGAAAATAAATAAACTTTCTTTTTTTTATGTACTCTTATTTTACGTTTTATGTACTTTTTCTTTGGATATATACGCTCAAAATAAAACAAAAGAAAAAGAAGAGGGAGGGATCGAAGTAGTAGGCGAAAGAGATAGACCGGATTTTGTTCGATTAAAGCCGGAAGAAATTAACAAAATGCCCGGTACATTCGGAGATTCTTTAAAGGCGGTATTCAATATTCCGGGAATTGCACCTATATTTCAAAATTATACGAACGCTGGCTTTCAATCTGCAATGGCAACCGGATTGAATCCGACCGCTCCCAATAATAAAAGCCCGGATATTTCCAATAGCCAGAGAGGATTTCTAGTGATGCGAGGAGCGGGAACTCGAGCCAATCAATTTTATTACGACGGTCTTCCTTTAATCTACCCATTTCACGCAGATGGGATCACTTCCGTTTTGAACAATAATGCGATTCGTTCTTTGGAAATTTATTCGGGTACTTATTCCGCCAGATACGGATTTGCGACAGGCGGAGTCATTGCCGTCGAAGGATTTAAAAAGAAAAACGATTCCGTTGTTCTCAATCTAAATACTTTTTTGGTGGACGGTTACGTATTTAAAAATATATCAAAAAATTTGAATGTAAACGTGTCGGGGAGAAAATACTATCCGAACTACGTTTTGGGAAGAATTCCGGATTTAGTACCGAATCAAACGTTTGTTTCCGATTATAGCGATTATCAATTTCGGATCAACTGGGACATCGATAATCAAAACTCTATCACGCTTTCTTCTTTCGGAACGAAAGACTATCGTCATCCTTTTGCCGCGAACAAACAATACAAACCTAAGTATGACTCGATGGAAAGCATCAACGATGCTTTGATTGTTGATAGGAATTTTCGAACCGACGGAGTTCAATATGTTTGGAAACCGTTTGAAGCCGTTTCTAATACTATGAACATATCAAGAAGTTATTTCGAAGAAAGAACTCAAAATAGTACTTATCTTCTTAACACTTCTCAAGGAGCTCTCGCCGCTTTGGCGCAGGGATTACAAAAAGCGAATACTCTCGGAAACAATTTTTCGGAAGATCTTCGTTATTTTGAAGACGTAATGGAATTGAACTTATTCAAGAAAATCTTAAAGCTTAGGGCGGGCGGTCAATATAGGGAAACCGTATCCAGCTTTCAGGGTAAAATAATCTACATCAACGAAAATCCCGAATTCCTTAAAATCACTAATTTTATACTTTCCAACCCGAACACATCCGCAACTTTACAAGGGGATAGAATGGTTCATAGGCAGATAGGATATTTCTCCGAGATGAAGTTTGATTATATGGGTAATGTAGTATCACTCGGAGTGAGACGGGACTATCACGATTTATCGGACGAATGGAAAACAAGTCCAAGACTTATGTTTGCGAAGGAGCTAGATTCCACTAGAACTACTTTTTTCGGAGGAACCGGGAAGTTCTTTCAAGCTCCCACGGACGTCAGTTATATTTCTAAAAGGATGGGGAATCCTAGTCTTAAAATGGAAGAATCCCAACATTCCAATTTTGGAATTGAGCAGAAATTTTTATCGAGTTATTCCGTAAAATTGGAGGGTTATAAAAACACGTTTGATAATCTAGTCGTTCGGGACAATTTCATTTACAATTCCTCCGCCGCCAACATCAACAATCTCATTTCCGGGGTTAACAATCAAAACACGGAATTTGTCTCTCAGAGAAATTTGAATTATTCGAATTCTATGTCTGGTTGGTCCAAAGGATTTGAATTGATGATAAAAAAGGAAATTCCGGAGGATTCCGGCTTTTTCGGTTGGATCTCCTATACGAACTCTTTGACAAAACGAAATAGAAATCAGCCCGTTCTCAACGATACTGAACTTCAAATCCATAACGAACTAGCAAAAAATCATAGGACTTTATATCAGGACATATCTAAGGATTATTACACTAATGTTTATGACAATGGGAGTATCGAAGTTCTAAAGAAAAATTCGAAAGAAGAATACTATGATCTCGATCGAACACATATGCTTAGTATAGTCGGAGGTTGGAAGTATAAGGATACTTGGCAAATTGGTACGAGAATCATTCATTTAACGAATTATGCATATACTCCGATTGTCGGATCGGAACTGACTCCGGTTAATTCCGTAAACCTCTACACTCCGGTCTATTCAAGGGACCTTCGGTCTGCGCGGCTTCCGTCGTATAACCAAATTGATATTCGATTCGATCGTTTTATAACGACGAGTTGGGCAAAGTTGGATTTATATCTTGAAATCATCAATCTTACGGGGAATCGAATTGCGGTTTCAAATACCCTTTATAATACGTTGGCTCCCTATCTTCCGGGTCGGAATCCGGCTACTGGATATATCAATCAAAACGGTCTTGACGTTGGTAAAACTAAGATTCCGATGTTCAACTTCGGAATAGAAATGCGATTTTAAAAATAATATTCTCTGTCATAGCGATCTATAAAATATTACGGCTACCCATAGAGAGTCGTGATGTTTGGTTCTGTGACTTTGTGTTTTTTTGGAAATTCCGTTTTAGAATAAGCTGTAAGATCAAACCGGTTTTTCCATTTTCCAGCAAAAATGAATTTTTTGATTTCTGAAATCGTCCGGAAGGGTCGTTTTTGTAATGTCTTTCGGATTGTTCCAGAGAATGGACGTTGGGGAAAGTTCAAACTTTCTAAAGTTCGTGGAAAAATACAATACGGCTCCGGGAAGAGCAAAGTCTTGATAGAGAATGTTTAAAATTTCCACATGATCTTTTTGTATGTCGAAGATGCCCGTCATTTTTTTGCTATTGGAAAAAGTTGGTGGATCGAGAACAATCAGATCGTACTTTTCCCGGTCCGACTTTTTTCTTTCGTTATAAAGCCATTCCATCACATCCGCTCTGAGTAGGCGATGTTTTGTAAGAGAGAGTCCGTTTAACTTCAAATTTTCTTCAGCCCAAGCCAAATACGTATTGGAAAGATCTACGCTTAAACTTTGGGTCGCTCCACCTGACGCTGCGTAGACGGTAAACGATCCCGTATAAGAAAAAAGATTTAGGAATTTTTTTCCCTTTGATTCTTTGCGAATAAGATCCCTTGTGATTCTATGATCTAAAAATAACCCAGTGTCGATATAATCGGATAAGTTTATGTAAAATCGAAGTCCGCTCTCTTTTACTTCTAGCAACTTCGACTGTTCGGATTGTTTCTCGTATTGTTTTTTACCCTTTTTAGGTTCTCTCTTTTTCCAAAATATGGAACCCGCATCGAGGTTCAACGTTTCCGCGACGATCCGCCCGATTTCCGCGTTTTCCCTTTCTCTTGTTTCATCCGAAATTTCATAACTGTTCTTATAGGCTGAGATTTGACAGTATGGTCCGTAAAGATCCACGCTTACGGGGACCTGAGGTATATCTCGGTCGTAAATTCGAAAACATTCTATGTTTCTTTTGCGAGCCCACTTTTTCCAATGTTTGGACATTCTCGAAAGTCTGTTGCGAAACATCGCCATCGGACTTCCAAAATCGTTAAGCGAATTAAATTTCTCGGATCGTTTTTCCGACATGGGGCCAATGTACGAAAATATCAGTTAAAATCCAATCATAACGGAATCAAGATTCCGTAAAAAGACTGGAAAATTTGTCGCTAAAGACGACGATTGCAGGATACGGATCAAAGAAGGGAGTTGAAATTTTGAAATACACATACATAGAAAATCAAAAAGTAAAATTATTTCTCTCCTATTCGGAAACGGATTCGAAGAATGTTATCTTATTCATCCACGGATATCCAGATACTCATAAAACTTGGGACTTGCAGATCGATTCCTTAAAGGAAAAATTCAGGTTAGGTGCGATCGACTTAAGAGGTTTTGGAAGGTCCTCCAAACCTTTGGAACAATCCGAGTACAACTACGCGGTGATTCTTCCCGATCTTGTGAAGGCGATCGATTTTCTTTCCAAGAATAGCAAGGTGCACATAGTCGGTCACGATTGGGGAGCTACACTCGGTTGGCTATTTATTAGCGATTCGAAATATTCTAAGTACGTAAATTCTTTTACCGCGATTTCCGGTCCTCATCCCTGGCTTGCGGGCAAACGAATGATCGACGATCTATTCAGTCTCAATTTTGATAATTGGAAGAAAGTGGTCGATCAGAGCTTTCGTTCCTGGTATATCTGGTTTTTTCAAATTCCAATTCTCCCCGAATTGATGTGGCAGAATTTCGGTGAATTGATCTATAAATGGATCATGGACCTCGGCGGAGTTCCCAAAAAGGATTTCCTTCGAAAAGTAAATCGAAACGATATCTACAGTACGACAATCGCGCCCATCAATCTGTTTCGGGAATTATTGTTCGGTAGAACGGTAATTTCCGCCCCTTCCAACATCAAAATTCCCGTACAGTTAATTATCCCTCAAAAGGATTTTATCGTTCTTCCGGAAGTATATGAAAACACATATGATTATGTTGATAATTTAGAAATTCATAAACTAGATTCCAACCATTGGGTGCACCGAGAACAACCGAACGTAGTGACGGAGTTGATTCGAAAGTTTGTTTCCAAACATTCCGTATAACGGTACGTAGATACTTGGTTTTTTCTCAAGCCGTTGGGCGTATTTTACTCTTTCTTATCGGATCCGTACTTTTTTATCTGCTGGATTATCCGTCGGGTTCGTACTGAAAACGCTTTTCCGTTTTTTTTGGGTTGTTTCGGGAATAGCGATATAACACATATAAATCCCGAATTAGAGTTCTGAACATTGATAAACTTCCCGCCATGATATGAGTATTTTCAGAAGTTATAGAGATATTGGTGAAAAATTCAAACTCACATTATATTAGATTTATCTTGTGTATCTGAACGATCGCGTAAAAAATCGAACGATCTTAGACAGAATACAATGAAAATCTGTTTGGACGAAACATTCTTCGTAGCAGATGTTTAGAAATTCACTCCTCCAAAAATCACTAATTCTAAAAAACCGAAATTTTGACTGGCTCGGTCTTTAGAATGTCCGTTTGTAAAGATGCTCGAAAGATCGATATATCCGCCTTTGGCGCCGAGTTCGAAAAAAACGAGTCGATAAATGTCGACACGACTTGCAACATAACCGGAAACTCCGTAGCCTGATGCATGAAAACGATTGTTTTTCCCTTCCCCGAAAAGGCGAACGTCGCTTCTACAAATGATCGGGCCTCCGCCTACGGATGCGACGAAGCTAAGAGCATTTTCTCCATCGGACGAAATCAAAAGAGGTTGGATCGTTCCCGCATCTATATAAAGAAAATTTAATCCATCCGTATGTTCGAATTTGAGGAAGTCTGGAGTGATATTAATTGTCTCTCCGTTGTGATATCCCTCCAGTTTTTTATACGCGTCAGGGAATAGGTATAGATAAACCGTCGAATCGGGAGAAGTTCCGAGATGAGCCTTTTGGATTGAAAGAGGGTCGATATAACCGTAAATGTTTGCCGCTTGTCCTCGGCTCATCACGTATTTCATGTGATCTTGGCCAAAAGCGAAGAAGAATCTATCCGTAATATAATAAGTTAGACGAAAGTTATATTGAGGGATCTCCCAAAGACTCGGGTTCAGATAAACGGAAGGATCGAATTTTTCGGGTCTATCCTTTGCAACCACGTCTTTCAAAGTGAATTTATATCCGGGGCCGTGAAAATTGATATCACTTTGTGTATAAGAATCGCGATTATAACCCCACTGAAAACTCCAACTTCCTTTTTTCTGATCCACTCTTTTTGGCGATTCCTTTGTTCCGACAGATGCAGTTTGGTTTGGGAGAATTTGTTCCGTTTGAATTTCTGAGTTTGCCTGTATGAAAGGAATGACTTTTTGCTGGTCCGTACTTTTCGTTTGAGATTCCGAAAACACGGGAAACGGGGAAAAATAAAAGATGAGAATGTAAATGACGTTCTTCAAGGAAATCTTAAGATTTCGAGTTTGATTTAAATTCATGGGAATTAGAAGTGAAAAATCTCCGCTTTAGTATCTTAAAAATACTAAAATGCAAGGGGACTCATTCTGACTATGTTTTTTCCATAGATTGTAAATTCAGGCCTGTTAATGTCGACGGAGTTCTGCTTTTTAGTTTCCATTGCAAACTATTTGGTCGAAAAATTAGATCCAAATTAAGTTTTCGAAGAATAGAAGCGGGAAGTATCGTTTTTACAAAAACCAAACGAAATTTTTTACGGAAAATTTTATTATTTCCAAAGTGAATCTATATAATAAAAATATAATTTTTTATTTTGAGTAAATATCGCGTTAAAAATAATCTCAAAAATTGAATGTCTTTTTAAATTTTTCTAAATAAAATTAAACTGCATACCGTGTGAAAGATACTTTATTTGAACATTAGAACCCGTTTCAAAACCTAAAAAAATCTTTAAATCCGGTAAAGTTTCTAAAAAAATGTAGGAGGTCCTATCATAACCAACCCCACAAGCTGCATAGGGTTCTGGAGTCAGAAGGATCAAAAGCTGGTATTTTTGAAGTGTTCCGACAAGAATAAGGCTTTTTACTTGCAAAAAGTATAATTTTCTGATAGAGAAAAATCTCCCGAGTCTTTCCGCCTCCAAACTCAGCGCCTCGCTCTTCAGCAGAGCTCGTCATCCCACCCAAAAATAAGGGAAACTCAGCACAACGCTTCCTAAACTCAGTAAACACCTTCCTATGGGTCGGTGTTTAGGGCGCGTTGTGGGAACTAAGTTTCACAGAAGATTTGGTTGGAATTCCGACAGGTTTTATCTTCGGATCCAAGTATTTGTGGGGTTGGTTATGAGTTCCTACAGATTATGTTGTATTGAGGTTTTTTCCCCGTTGTTTAAAATTGTAGGAGTTTCTACATTTTGAGACCGAAACAAGCTTTTAAAAGACGTTTTACCTAAGGATTCGTTTTTACTCAATTCTAAACGAATTGATTCGAATTATGTTAGAAGGAGAAATCGGAGAGAACAAATTCTAATTGATCATTGAGGGATTTTCCTTTATATCTTTAGTTTGTAGCGTGCACTGTCTCAAATCATAAAAATTTCTTTTTACTGTATTTCGATGAAACATTTTAACGATTCCGTAAATTTCAAACTGTAATTTTTCCTATTGTAAGGTATTTTTTAAAATAGATCCCGAATCAATCTTTAACAAGTTCAAAATACAAATTCTTTCGATTGTTTTTCAGACGTTTTCCAATGGAATCAGTTATACGCTAAGAATTCGAATCGCTTCTGAAAAGTTGGAAGCCGTACGGAAAAGCGCTTTGAGTCTCGTTAATTCGAGCATTTTTTCGATCTGAGGAGTGAGAGAATAGAGCACGAGCCCACCGCCGGGAATTTTGCTCAATTGGTTCTGAGCTCCGATAAAGGTGGCAATTCCGGAGGAATCCATAGTACGTACGCCCGAAAGATCTATAAGATGAATATAAACTTTTTTTTCTATAGCTTCGTTAAAGGCATCTTTTAATTTTTTGGCAGAGAATATGTTGATGTCTCCTTGTATTTGAACTATGATCGCTGGGCCGGGAAGGGTTCCGGCGGAGGAAATGTTTTCAATCGAAAGTTTCAGTTCATTGGATTTTTGGTTAAGGGGGTCGGATTTGGTTTCCATAATTCTTTCTCCAAAGATGTCTTTATTCATATTAATTATATCAATCCGTAGATTCAATAACAAATGAGAAATAAATTTTTGATTGATCTCGCAAGGGATTTAATGTTTCATCCTCTGATTTTTCAAACTCCACAAGAAAAAACGGAACGGAATTCGAACATCATATTTTGCGTTGCAATAACAAAAACGCTAACCTGTCGAGTTAACATGATTTGGCGTGCCTCATTTTTGGAGCCAAAGAGAAGTGTGAAAGGGTAATTGCATTTTAGACTTTTCTGTAATAGAAAATTTGAATTTTGAGATGAACCCTAAACTCAGGTTTGAATTAAGACAAAAAGATTGGGTTGGGTTTTTCGAGATAATTTTGAGTATGTAAATATGCCGTTTGATTTTTTGAAAAAGAATTTTCCCGAAGACAAAAAAGGATCGGTAAAGAGATTTTAAACCCGGTTCTTTCGTAAGTTTTTTTGAGTTTTTTCCTGAGGGTTCCAAAAAACAAATGAGAATTACAAAACAGGGAGTTTTCCAAATTTAGAGCGGTAACTCAAAACATCAAAATGTAGGAACTACAATTTTAAACGTAAGATCATTTTTCAGTCGAATAAGTTATAACGAAGAATGCAATAAATTGCGCGAAAACCGTCTTTCCAACCAATCTTTTTTCCTTCCGCGTAAGTCCTTCCGTAATAGGAGATACCTACTTCAAAGATACGAACATCCGGAATTTTAGCAACCTTTGCGGTGATTTCTGGTTCGAAGCCGAAACGATTTTCTTTGATATCGATGGACTGGATGATTTCTCTACGAAACGCTTTATAACAAGTTTCCATGTCCGTTAAGTTGATATTGGTGAACATGTTGGAAAGGGTCGTTAGCACCATATTCCCCAATCGATGCCAGTAATAAACAACTCTATGCGGACGTCCGCTCAGGAATCTGCTTCCGAATACGACGTCCGCTTTGCCTTTGTAGATCGGATCGATCACTTCCGGAATTTCAAACGGATCGTATTCCAAATCCGCATCTTGAACGATTACGATATCTCCGGTTGCGGCTTTAAAACCCGTTCTAAGAGCGGCTCCTTTTCCATAATTGACTTCGTGAAAAATAATCTGGTTGGCCAGTTTTTTAAGAGCGGGAGTTTGAAGAAGATCTTTCGTTCCATCCTTGGAACAATCGTCCACGAGAATGATTTCCTTGTTTTTGATCGGAACTTTCTTTACTGTTTCCAGAATATTACGAATCGTATTTTTCTCGTTATAACAAGGAATGACGATGGAAACTTTCATATTAACTCCAGACCTGTGATTTCGACCATCCGGAAATCCCGGATAATCGTATCAGCTCGTACTATTATTTTTTCAAGAGCGATTCCGAAAACCAAATTCTGATACGATTCCACTGCTTTTGGAAATTCTCTCTCGTCCATTTTGATGGAAAGGGTTTGAGAAACTCTCTTTTTTTCCATACATTCCCGAATTGAAGTGATTGTTTCTTTCAGAGCGATACAAACTTCTTTCAGAATGTTCTGACCGTCTTTTTCCATCGCGCTTTGATTTCCGTTCGCGTCCAACAGAGCTTTGATATGTTCGTTGATTCGGATCGAAGGCATTCCCCTTCTGCTGATTCCCATTCTTTCAATGACGGTGATCCTATCTTTGAAAATCGCAAATTCGGGAGTTCCTTTGAAGACGTAAATCAAAGCCGGTAATTCGGTTTCCGCAAAGGAAAGAATTGCGCCGTAAAAATAACGAATCTCTGGTTTTGCCAAAGGATGAAAATCGATCTTCTGATACTTTTTGAGTTTTGCTTCTTGTTCTTCCAGGATCTTATTGATCGTTTCCCCCTTGGCCGCTTGTTTTTTGTCTTCCAATTCCTTGTGCTTGGCCTTTAAGGTTTCTATAAATTGAATTTCGTCTTTGAGAAACTGGGCAAGGTTTCCTTTTTGCTGGAGAATCATCGTAAGCCTTGACTCAAACGCTTTTAAATCGAAGATTTTCGGATTCTTTTTGGAATTTTCTGAATATTCCGTTCTGAGTTTTTCTAGAACGGCTTTGATTTCGGAGCTTTGTAGGGGTTCCATAGGAGATCTCTCCTATTCAGTATCGACCCATCTTTCCAAGGAAATAAGCAAAGAAGATATATCTTCGGAACAATACAGAAGCGCGGTTCTGGAATCTCGGAACATTTGTTGCTGATTGTATGAAAGCTGTTTGATATGATTGTCGTTTTTCATGTTTAGAATGTTCAAGGTGTTTAAAACCATTTTTTTCAGTTTTTGAACCAATCCAAACATCAATTCCTGCATCTCCCAAAGAGTCACGAGTTTAAGTTTCTCGCCGTCGGTATTTTTGGACTGGAGGATTTGTTTTCTAGAGGATTCGTATTTTGCAGTGTAGTAATTTACGGATCTTGGATATGTGGTCAGCTCTTTGTGGTAGTTCAAAATTCGATCCAGTTTCTGAAAAAATTCTATGTCGAATTCCCGGTTTAAGTTTCCAACGATATTTTTATTTTCGGAAGGGTCTCCCGTGATTTCGAAAATTTTCGAATTCTGAAGGTTGTTCAAAACAGAATTGATTCTTTCCTTCATCTTTGCAAGTTCGGAGATTTTTTTTTCAATGACGTCTACTTCAATGAAGGAAGGAACGGAATCGTATTCCATTTTTAAGAAAGGTTCACCTAAGTCCTGTTTGGGGGCGGGACTTTCCAGGATGTTGAGATCCATTGTTTCTAAGTCTAAACCGGAACTTTCTTGAGATTTATGACGATCCGGAGCGGTCTTTTGAAAGACGTTTTTTTGAACTTCCACTTCGTTGGTCGTTTGGGCGGAGTCTGAGTTCGACTTCGGAATTTTTACGGAAGATTGTTCCTGGGTTTTGGTCATAATCTCCTGCAAAGAAGAGATTTTTTGCACGGGAATCGGTTTTACACTTTGTCGGCTATGAGTCGGATGGGGAACGTGTTTGTGCTTTTGAGCTTCATTCGGAGATTCTAAAGTAATTCTCACGAATTCTGCTCTTCGGGTATTTCGGTTGAATCGAAGAGCAAAGCGGTTCCCTTGTTTATCGATAAATTTTTGACTGAGTTGGCCCAAGGAAAGCGCGTTAGGATCTACCGAAGAAATGGAATCGATTTCGATGTATTCGGATCGTTTTAACATGACGATTTTTCCTCAAATACGATATTATTGTGTTGAAGAAAGTTTTTGGGATGAAATACGCCGTATTTGTCAAAAAGAAGAGAATCCGGCTTTTGATTCAAACGTAAGTGAAAATCCAGATATACGTTATGCAAAATCTCTTCCATCAACGAATCGAACGAACGAAAACTATGGAAACAATAATTAAAAATTTGTAAATAAGAACTTTTCCGAATTAATAACGAGGTGGAAATCTTTTCTCTTTCAGTCGACAAAAAACACCTCCCGGACTTTTCAAAGTCCTCTAGAAAAACAACTCCTAACTCTGCAAGTTCGGAAAGATCTATTTCCTCTTCTTGAAGACGGGAAAAAAAGTCCCGATCCAATAAAATAGTCAAAAAAATATTTCCAAAACGATTCTGCCTCATTTTTGCCTCTTCTTTTGTTAGCGGTTTCGGAAGTCGTTCGTAGAGGTTCTAAAGCCTTTTAATCGGTGCGGAATTTTAGAAGAATTCGTTTGACAGAAGTTAGGGTACGGAAAAGCTGGAAAAACTTATTCGATAGGAAGTGTAGGCCTTGGCTAATATCAAGTCTTCAGAAAAGGACATTCGGAGAACGAAACGCAGAAATGCGGCCAATTCCCAGAATCGGTCCAGGCTCAGAACTCAGGCTAAAAAAGTTCTGAAAGCCATCAAAGAAAAAGACCCAAAAGCGGCAATGGCTCTTTTTATAGAGTATACCTCTCTTTTAGATAAAGCTGCAAAAACAAACTTAATCCATTCTAAAAACGCAGATAGAAAAAAAAGTAGAATGGCAAAACGCCTCAACACAGTATCTGCAGCAGCCTAAAACTACGGAATGATAAAGGGCGATTAGCTCAGCTGGTAGAGCGCCTGCCTTACAAGCAGGATGTCGGCAGTTCGATCCTGTCATCGCCCATATACTTTTCCGGAGAAATTAACCATTTCTAAAACTTATGAATACAAATGCTTCCGTATTCAATCATCCAGATCTCATGGTTTCCGTTTCTGGGATTCGAGGGATCATTCCCACAGGACTTTCTCCTGAAGTTATTTTTGATGCGCTGCGCGCTTTCGGTACTTGGATTGAAGGATCTAAAATTGTAATCGGTCGCGATTCCAGACCTTCCGGACCTTATATCGAAAACATCGCCTTAGGCTTGATGCAGGCGATGGGAAAAGACGTCCTGCAACTCGGAATTGTTCCCACTCCAACCGTAAAAGCGGTCGTCAATCTTTCCAAAGCGGGAGGTGGAATCATGATCAGCGCCTCTCACAACCCGATCCTATGGAACGCGTTTAAATTTATAGGCCCCGGCGGATTCTTTACCGGAACGGCGGATTTGGAGCAAATTCTGGACACGGTTCGAAATCAATCCTATAGACAAATTCAATACAAACCTTCTTCTAAGATCTTTTCCGGAAAAGAATGGTCTGAAAAACACATCGAATCCGTTCTCAAACGAGTAAACGTGAGTGCAATTCGAAAGAAAAAATATAAGGTTCTCCTAGACGCAGTCAATGGAGCGGGAAGTTTCTTGGTTCCGGAACTTCTGGAAAGACTCGGATGTAAGCCGATCCTTTTACATTGCAGCCCGGACGGAACCTTTCCAAGACCACCGGAACCGACTCCGGACGCGCTCAAACAAACTTCTCGAAGAATGAAATCTTCCGGTGCCGATATCGGCTTTGCTTTGGATCCGGACGCGGATCGTCTTGTCGTTCTCACTCGCCAAAAAGGAGCGATCTCCGAAGAATACACTCTTCCTTTGAGTTTTCTTTCTCTCACGTTGGGGAAAATGCCTAAAAAAGCCAACCTGGTCGTAAATCTTTCCACAAGTTTTATCAACGAGTTCGTAGCGGGGCAATACGGTGTTCCCGTTTCTCGTTCTAAAGTCGGGGAAGCAAACGTAGTATCCGAAATGCTTCGCCAAAAATCGATTTTCGGCGGAGAAGGAAACGGAGGAGTGATCGATCCCGCAATCGCTTCTTTTGGAAGAGATTCACTCTCCGGAATCGCACATATCCTAAATGGAATGGCTGCGACGGGAAAGAAGATCGATTCTATCTTAGAAGAATTCCCCGCCATTCATATGCAGAAAACGAGTTTTCAAGTGGCGGGGAAAAACCTCCAAGACATCTATTCCAAGTTCAGTGAAGAATTTTCGGCTTTCTCCGAAGAAACTCTGGACGGTTTGCGCTTGGCCTCCGAGGATTCTTGGATTCACATTCGTCCTTCTAACACGGAGCCGATCATACGAATCATAGCCGAAGCGAGGACCAAAAAAGATCTCAATTCTCTGCTCGACCGTGCGGGAAGTCTCATGGAGAATGCCTGAATATGTGTGGAATCGTCGGTTATGCCGGTAAAAAGAATGCGGAATCAGTACTGGTAGTAGGTCTAATCTGTCTCGAATATAGAGGCTACGATTCGGCCGGGATTGCGGTTTTGGATCAAGGCGATATTCTGGTCCGAAAGGCCAAAGGAAAGATCAAAGACTTGGAAGCTTACTTGCGCGAATTTCCTGCGCCGGGGAACGTTGGGATCGGACACACTCGTTGGGCGACTCACGGAGAACCGAATCAGATCAACGCCCATCCGCACACGGATTCCAACTCGACCGTTGCGGTTGTGCATAACGGAATCATCGAAAATTATCTCGAACTCAAAAGTGAGTTAAAGAAGAGGGGGCACGTATTTCAAAGTTTAACCGATACGGAAGTTCTTCCTCATTTGCTCGAAGAAAGCAAAAAGAACGGCAAATCCAACAAGGACGCATTTTTAGAACTCTTCGGAAAGATCCACGGTAAATGGGCGGTTTCCACCGTATTTGAAACCGAACCCGATCGTGTTTATTTCGCCCAAGACGGCGCTCCACTTTTAATCGGAAAAGGAAAGGGAGAATATTTTCTGGCCTCTGATATTTCTCCCCTTACCAGAAACTGCGAAGAAGTGTATTACGTAAACTCCGGAGAATGGGGTTATTTTTCTCAAGACGAATTTAAATTATTCGATTTTTCGGGAAAGGAACTTGTTCCCGCATTTAAAAAGCAGGAACTTCGCTGGGAAGATCTGGACAAAGGCGGTTATCCTCACTACATGATCAAGGAGATTCACGAACAAGCGGGAATCTTCCGTAAAATTATCCAAGAAAGAATATTAGACAACGGTGAAATTGTTTTTCCGGAAATCAAACTCAGCAAAGACGTACTTTCCAGAGTTAATAGAATCATTATCCAAGCGGCGGGAACCAGTTATTATGCCGGAATGATCGGCAAACATTATCTTGAGAATTTTGCAAAGATTCAAACCGATACGGAAGCGTCTTCGGAATTCCGTTATAGGAATCCGGTCGTAGAGGGAGATACTCTCATCATGGGAATCTCTCAGTCCGGCGAAACCGCGGACACGTTAGCTTCCATTCACGAAGCGAAAGCTAAGTTCATCAAAGTGGTTTCTCTTGTGAACAACGTAAATTCCACGATCGCGAGGGAATCGGATTCTTATATCCGAACCGACGCGGGACCCGAAATCGGAGTCGCAAGTACGAAAGCGTTTACGGCTCAGGTTTTGAATCTTCTTTTATTCTCCATCTACATGGCCAATCTCAAATGGTTGATCGGCGACGAAGAAAAAAAAGCTCTTATCGAAGAAATCAGATTACTTCCGGCTAAAATGGATCGGATTCTTGCGCAAGTGAGTAAGATCGAAGAGATGTCTTCCCACTTTACGACCGCAAAGGATTTTATCTTTTTAGGAAGAACCTACAACCATCCTGTTGCGCTCGAAGGCGCGTTGAAGCTAAAGGAAATTTCTTATATTCACGCGTCCGGTTACGCGGGCGGAGAATTCAAGCACGGACCGATTGCGCTTATCACCGACGAGGTTCCCGTAGTTTGTATCGCTCCCAAGTCCGAAATTTATACGAAGATGGTTTCCAACATTCAAGAAATCAAAGCGAGAAAAGGAATCATCATTTCGATCGTAACCGAAGGAGATCAAGAAGCGAAATCTCTTTCGGATTATTCTTTCGAGATCCCGGAATGTTCCGAGATCTTAAGTCCGATTTTGAACGTGATTCCTTTGCAATTACTCGCATACTATTCCGCGATCGCTCGGGGTTGTCCTCCGGATCAACCCAGAAACCTGGCCAAGTCCGTAACCGTAGAGTAAGTTCAATGCCGAAGGTTCAGAGAATTCTCATTGATGAAAGAGAGATTCCTGTTGGTTTACGTTCTCTGACGCGCATTCGATCTTTTTCGGAGATTCGTAATGGAATTTTGAATACGATTCAAAGAACGAAGGAACTTCATCCGGACGCGAAGATTTTTTATGCGCATTCGAATCCTACCTTTCAACAGGCTTTTTTAGAAAGAAATCCGAAACTTTTTCCTTATGATGAAAAGGACGTGGACTTGGTTTTATCGCCTGAGTCTTGCCTGCCGTGGAATTTAATCGACGGAATCGCAAAACATATAGAAGACGATCTCGAACTTAGTAAGGAAGTTCAGAAATGGATTCGAAAACTCAAAGTGAAATCGAATCATTTTCACGTTGTCGGAAAATCCAAACATCTTCATGTACACTCGTCCGCCGTCATATATCCCGGAGTCGTATTCGATACGACTTCGGGACCCGTGATCGTAGATAAGGACGCAAAGATTTCCTCTTTTTCTTTTATAGAAGGCCCGGTCTACATCGGACCGAATTCTCAAATCGATAACGCAAGAATTACGGGTGCCACGAGTATCGGAGCGACTTGCAGAGTCGGCGGAGAAGTGGGAACCTGTTTGATCGGAGATTTTACGAACAAACACCACGAAGGGTTTTTAGGACATTCCGTTCTTGGAAGTTGGGTGAACATAGGCGCACTCGCGACCACATCCGATTTAAAAAACAATTACGGAGTCGTAAAAATTAGGGAAGAGAGCGACGAATGTATCACCGGCTCCATCAAGTTCGGTTCCGTGATTTCGGACTATTGTAAGATCGCGATCGGAGTGATGTTGAATACGGGAACCGTAGTGGATTTCGGATCAAACGTCGTATCCTCTCGAATCGGCGGATATGTTTTTCCGTTTACTTGGGCGGAATCGGGGCAACCTTATATTCTCGATCTGTTTTTAAGAGACGCTCGAAAAATTATGGCGAGAAGAAACAGGGAACTCACGTTATCCGAAACCGAATTGATTCGCATTTTGTACGAATCTAAAGTAAAAAAATAAAAATCCGGAGGGTTTTATGGAAATCATAGAATCCAAAATACGCACGTCCTCGTCGGAATATAAAGAGAATTTTGAAGATCTAAAACAGAAGGTGGGATCTTTACGCAAACTAATCCGTAAAATCGAGTTAGGCGGCGGCGAAAAAGCAATCGAACGCCATAAAGGAAGGGGCAAACTTACCGCAAGAGAGAGAATTTCTTCCCTGATTGATCCGGAAACTTCCTTTTTGGAATTTTCTCCTTTGGCTGCGGAGGGTGTTTATCCTGATGGCGTTCCCGCAGCGGGAATTTTGACCGGCATCGGGAGGATTTGCGGAATCGATTGTGTGATCGTCGCGAATGATGCGACTGTAAAAGGTGGGACGTATTATCCTCTGACCGTAAAAAAACATATCAGAGCGCAGGAGATCGCTCTTCAAAATTTTCTCCCTTGTATTTATCTCGTGGATTCCGGAGGAGCCTTTCTTCCGATGCAGGACGAAGTATTTCCCGACAAGGATCATTTCGGGAAGATCTTTTATAACCAGGCGAATTTGTCCTCTCTTAAGATTCCGCAGATTTCAGTGGTGATGGGAAGTTGTACTGCGGGCGGTGCGTATATTCCCGCGATGTCCGACGAATCCGTTATCGTAAAAGGGAACGGAACGATTTTCTTAGGCGGTCCCCCTCTTGTAAAGGCGGCGACTGGGGAAATCGTTACGCCGGAAGAATTGGGCGGCGCCTTGGTTCACAGTACAATTTCCGGAGTGACGGATCACTATGCGGAAGACGACGCGCACGCGATTGAGATCACAAGGAACATCGTTTTTACCTTACATCATGCGGGGAACGTTGCCGCAAAAGGTTCAATCAGTTGGGAAGAACCCTTATATCCTTCCGAAGAAATTTATGGAATCATACAAAAGGACATTCGTAAATCGTACGACGTTCGAGAGATCATTGCGAGAATCGTGGATGGATCCCGCTTTCAAGAATTCAAAAAATATTATGGAATTACTCTCGTGACCGGCTTTGCAAAAATTTACGGAAAAATGGTCGGAGTCATCGCAAACAACGGGGTCTTGTTTTCAGAAAGTGCGCTGAAAGCTTCGCACTTCATCGAGCTTTGTAATCAAAGAGGGATTCCTCTTTTGTTTCTTCAGAACATCACCGGATTTATGGTCGGTAAAAAATACGAAAATTCCGGAATTGCAAAAGACGGCGCTAAGATGGTAAATGCGGTTTCAACTTCCGTCGTACCTAAATATTCGGTAGTAATCGGAGGTTCTTACGGAGCGGGAAACTACGGAATGTGCGGAAGGGCTTTTAATCCGAGATTTTTATGGATGTGGCCGAATTCAAGAATCTCCGTAATGGGCGGAGAGCAGGCGGCAAATGTACTTTTGACGGTAAAGATGGAGCAGTTGGAAAGAGAAGGCAAAAAACTTTCTGAAGCCGAGCAGTTCGCATTTCGTAAACCGATCTTGGACGATTACGAAAGTAGATCTTCTTGCATCTATTCTTCTGCGAGGCTTTGGGACGATGGGGTAATCGATCCCGCCAAAACGAGGGATGTTTTAGGAATCACTCTTTATGCGGACCATTCCAAAAGGCCGGAATACCCTCGTTATGGAATTTTTAGAATGTAGAAAATTTTAAACCGCAGTTCGATTGATTGAACTGAAAATGTATATCGTATCAGTTACTTTCTTTTTTGTTTCCATTCCTTGTTTTTGACATTGCCTTAAAGGGAATACCCTTTTTAAGGACACATCTATACTTCGGATAGTTTCATCTTACTCATCTTTACATAATAGAGTGTCCAAAATTCTGCGTTTAAGCGCGGGATTTGTTCTCAAATTAGCGGTACTCATCTTATAGGGATGAGTAAAATGTATATAACCTTTTTGTAAAAACCGAATATGGAAAAAATCAGTTAATTTCGAAAGTGCGAATTTAAAAAATCCTTTATAAAGATGATGGGTTGTCGCAACAGCTTGCGAATTTCATAAATAAGATAACTCGCGACAACCTTGAACTCAATGTTTCCCGACGGTTGAAACATAATGCTTCAATTCCTTCGGAATTGAACTAAAGTGTTGCTCTCTAAACTCAGTGAAGCGGCTTCCTAAGGGGAGCCGTTAACTCAGCGAATGCCTCTCCTATCATAACCAACCAACAAATACTTGGACCCGAAGATAAATCTGTCGGAATTACGACAAATCCTCTGTGAAACTTGCGCCCCACCCTTATTTTTGGGTGGGGGTTGGAAAGGTTCGGGAGATTTTTCTCTATCAGAAAATGATACTTTTTGCAAGTAAAAAGTATCATTCTTGTCGGAACACTTGAAAAATATCAGTTTTTGACCCTTATGATCCCAAAAGCCTTCTTAACTTGTGGGTCCTCTCTACGGATCACAACATAGAATCGCTTTCGCATTTTCTTACGCCGAACTCACGTTAGAAGAATAGCAGTTTTTAGATTTTATTAGCATCTATTATAGAGAAATAGCTAAATCTCAAAAATTGCTTATTTTTTGGGCAATCTGAAGCATTTGATTCATTCTGGGTTTGAAATTTTTATAACTTTAGTTTTGGTTCCGATTTGTGTTTGGCTCTTCTTTCAAAAAATGTGGGATCTACTGTATTTCAGAGAAGTTTTTCATATTCTGAAAATTCTTAAATTATTCTTTAGTTGGTATCGATTTTGCATGTAATAGGCATCAATTGATTTGGGATGAGAATGATTATGAATTGGACTAAAAGATTAATCTTATTACTTCTTCTACTTCTTCCATTTGTCGTATTTGGACAAGAAGCGACCCCCGTAGCGGATAAAGGAGATACAGTCTGGATGATCGTCGCATCGGCTCTCGTATTTTTTATGATTCCTGGATTGGCGCTGTTTTATGGCGGTCTTGTAAGATCTAAAAACGTTCTTTCGACTATGATGCATAGTTTTGTGGCGATCTTGGTTTTAACTCTACAATGGACAATTTTTGGGTATAGTTTTGCGTTTTCGGGAACTAATCCTTATTTTGGAAATTTTGATCTCATTTTTTTATCCGGCATCGACGAGAACACTTTGGAGTTAACGATTCCCAAATATATTCACTTTCTTTTTCAAGGAATGTTCGCATTAATCACACCTGCTCTGATTTCGGGAGCGATTGCTGAAAGAGTAAAATTCGGCGGTTATATAGTTTTTATTTTTCTTTGGTCCACTCTTGTTTATGATCCGGTTGCGCACTGGGTTTGGGCGGCGGATGGTTGGCTCTTTAAGTTGAGTGCCTTGGATTTTGCGGGAGGAACCGTGGTGCATTTGATTTCCGGAATTGCGGGTCTTGCAGCTGCACTTGTTCTCGGAAAAAGAAAAGGAGAAGGTCCTTCTCTGATCGCTCCGAACAATCTTACTTACACTTTAATTGGCGCTGGTTTACTTTGGTTCGGTTGGTTCGGTTTTAACGCGGGTTCCGGTCTCGCGGTAAACGGAGTTGCGGCAAGAGCATTCTTAGTTACATTGATTGCTCCCGCGGCTGCCGGTGTCGCATGGCTTGTAATCGAATATCTTCATACGAAAAAAGCTACCGCTCTCGGAGCTGCTTCCGGTATCGTTGCAGGTTTAGTTGTGATT
Organism: Leptospira weilii; assembly: GCF_006874765.1. Classification (NCBI taxonomy): domain Bacteria; kingdom Pseudomonadati; phylum Spirochaetota; class Leptospiria; order Leptospirales; family Leptospiraceae; genus Leptospira; species Leptospira weilii. The sequence continues at coordinate 3,546,958 of NZ_CP040840.1, read as the reverse complement.
ACTCCCGCATCCGGCTTCGTTGGCGTTCAAGGTGCCATTATCATGGGTTTTCTCGTAAGCCCCGTATGTTACGGTGCGATTCTCTTGAAAGGAAAATTCGGATATGATGACAGTCTGGATGCTTTCGGAATTCACGGAGTGGGTGGCGCGTTAGGCGCTATTCTTACCGGAGTTTTCACTCTCACTCTTGGCGCGGGCGTTGTAAGCAGAGGAGATCAGATTCTGGTTCAGATAATCAGTGTCATTGCAACCGGGGCGTATTCTTTTATAGTGTCTGTGATTCTTGTATTTCTGATCGATAAAACGATCGGGTTCCGTATCTCGGAAGAAAAAGAAATCACTGGTTTGGATTCGGAGATCCATGGCGAAAAAGGTTATATTCTTTAATTAACTACTGCAGAATTTTGAATAAGGAGATTCTATGAAATTAATCGTTGCTATCATTCAGCCTCATAAATTGGAAGAGGTAAAAGCGGAATTAACGAAGAATGAAATTTACAGACTTACCGTGAGCGATGTTCAGGGATATGGTCAACAAAAAGGAAAAACCGAAGTTTTTCGAGGTCACGAGTATCAAGTGAATCTTCTAAGAAAAGTTCGTCTTGAAATTGCCGTTAACGACGAATTTGTAAAACCTACTGTGGATGCGATTCTCAAAGCGGCAAAAACCGGAGACGGAAAGATCGGAGACGGAAAGATTTTTATTACTCCTCTTGAGGATGTGATTCGAATCAGAACCGGAGAAAGAGGGAGTTCCGCGATCTGATTTTTATTTAGAGTCCGTCCCAAAACCATTCGATCTTATCAGAATCCCTGCGGATCACTGCAATTGTTCCTACGTTTTGGGACAAACTCTTAGATAAATTGGCGCCGGGCGCCTTTCTGAGCTTGAAAACCGTGGGTTAGATGCGAAGCATGAACCGTAAAACAAGAAAACCAACGGAAGGGGAACTAAGAATCTATCCCAAAACCTTAAAAAAATTCTAAATGATCCTGTATTTCCAAAAAATGTGGGAGTTTCCACATTTTTAGGTTTTAAGATCGCCGTTCGATAGCATGAAGCTTTGACCGAAGAAAATTTTCAAATTCTAAAACGTTTTTATCACGTTATACACTCTTATGAGTTTCTATATAATAATCCGCTGAAATTCTTCCCGATCCGTATAAAGAAAAATGGAAAAGCAAAAGGAGAATCATCGCGGCGTACGGAAGATTTGATCCGGGAGCCATAAATCCCTCCTTCCCGTGAATAAATATAACCGCTCCGACCAGTACGGGAACTTGAAGAAGCGCCGCAAAGCGAGTCAATAATCCCGACAAAAGCAAAATCCCTCCGCAGATATGTGCGATTACTATATAATGAGCGAGTAACGTAGATGCCATCGGGGCGTTGTTCATCTCCATCAAACGAATCAGCGCATCCGTGTCGTATAAGAACTCCAAACCTTTATAAATTAAAACTCCTCCAAGATAAATTCGAAGGAAATCGACCAACCAATCCCGATGTTCTCGTAGCCAACGGTTCAAACGATCCATAGCTCACCTCCAGATTTTTAGGTTAGTGTTATCATACCTTTTTTCAAAACTTTTGCAAGGGAAGAACTGTCAAAATTTGCTAAAAACCGATCTTTCTAAAAATAGAACCGCCGGTACGATCTTTTAGGATTCGAAAATAAACTCGCTTCGAACAAAGATATTTTTTAATTTTAGAGATTCTTTCCAAAGACAACTTTCGATTGCTTGCGGGCTTTCCTAAATGATCCGTTAAACATAAAATGTCCAGGTTTCTATCTTTTAAATTTCCTTCTATATAGTAGAGTGTCCAAAATTCTGCGTCTAAACACGGATTTGTGCTCAAACAACGGTATCCTATTTTATAGGGATCGGTAAAGAGTCCAAAGAGAACAAGAATTCTTCCGCAATTATAGAAGGCCGCCGTCGAGATAAACGAAGTCCGGAAGTTTGCAAATTAGAATCAATCGTTAAGATTTCTTTTGAGCGGTGACGGAAGCGGAGTTCCGCCTAAAATTAGAAGAAGTTTATATCGACTTAGAACCGGTCTCAAAACTCCTTGTACTTTGAGAGTGTAATACTATAATTGTGAAATGGACAAATATTATTCAGAGATTCCCGAGGGACTTTGGAAACAAATAGCCCCTTTGATCCCAAAAGAGAAGTCAAAGCCGAAAGGTGGTCGCAATCGCGTTCCAACAAGAGTCGTAATGGCAGGTATCATCTATCGAATGAAAACAGGCTGTCAGTGGCGTGCAATTCCGAATGACTTTGGATCGGGTCAAACTTGTCACAGAAGATTTCAAGAATGGGAACGAGCGGGAGTATTCAAAAAGATTTATAAATCTATTTTAAAATATTATGATGTGAAGAATAAGATAGCTTGGGATTGGGCTTCGATGGATTCCGCAATGGTCAAGGCTTCCAAAGGGGGAGTTTAACCGGGAAAAATCCTACAGACCGTGCCAAATTGGGAGTTAAACGGCATATTCTTACGGATGGAAACGGAATTCCATTGGCAATTACGTTGAGTGGAGCGAACGTTCATGATAAACGCAATGTAAAAGATACATTGAATTCCATCTTGGTTTTTTCCGGAAGAAAAAGAAAAAAACCAAAACACCTTTGTTTAGATAAAGGTTATGACTTCAAAGATATAGAAGCATTAATCAAAAGAAGAAACATTCGACCTCATATTCGGAAAAAAGGTGAAAAACCTCTCATTGGTAAATACAAAGGAAAACCTAGACGTTGGGTCGTTGAAAGAACAAATAGTTGGCATAATCGATTCAGAGCTATTTTGATTCGCTGGGAAAGAAAAGCAGAAAACTATCTGGCTTCTCTTTATCTTGCAAGCTCAATCATTGTTTTTAACTTTTTTAATAGGTAGTTTTGAGACCGGTTCTAAATCTAAAACCTTTAAGATTCGCTCCGCTTCCTTTTTGTATCGATCGGGAAGTAAAGTTACAGAAGCTTCTCCGGATGTTTTTGTTCTTAAATGCTTTTTGGTAATATGAGTCAAACCTGCTTGAGTGAATAAACTGTGAAGTCGATTCTTTCCTTGCGTTAGTTGTTTCGTCCAGTTCTCATGTTCCGTGCAAAGTCTTCGATTGTCTTCCTCTTCGTCGGGAGAAACTCAACACAACGCTTCCTATGGGGCACGTTGTGGGAATTGGAACTCTTCTTTTGGATATCGTTGAATGAGTCTGGCTATTTTTAAACTGTCTTCTTTATCGGTCTTTTTTAAAGATTGATAGATCGTTGCTAAGTCGCCGGGATTTAGGACAATTACTTGAATCCCTTTGTTGAGTATTGATTTTGCAATTCTAAAAGATTGAGATCCAATCGAGCGATCCGTTGAGAGCGAGATTGCCAAAAAGCAGCGGAGCGCTGCTGTTGGCTCTTAGCGAAGCTAAGAAACCTAAACCTACAATATCATTCAAGGTTAACCATTTTAATAAACTGTTGATACCGTTTTCCGTTGTACCGAATTGTCGACGTTCGAGCAAGTTTTCCGTATTGATTCGAACAACCTCTAAACTTTTCTTTCCACAATCAATTCCTACATACTTGCCATCTTGACTTTTCATTTCTTTTCTCCTAAAATGACAGAGGCGGAAGGACTTAACAAAGTCGGGTGATAACACCAGCACTCCCATCGAACGATCCTTGGAGAGTGAGACACTGAGTTCAGAGAGCGATCAATCCATCGAACGACCCTTAGGAAGTGAGATGCTGAGTTACTCCACCGGCCTTCTTGACTCCGTCGAATCAAGAATATCACACTTCGAGCTGTCTTACGTTCAAGAATCATACTAATCTATGGATCGGCATAACTCAGCGGCTGCCTCTCTATGGATCGGCAGCCAGGTCATAACATAGAATCGCTTTCGCATTTTGTCACACCGAACTCACGTTAAATTATCTTAACTTCAGAAAGAATAGATCACTATCCCCTTGACGGCGGGCATTTTCGTTGTCTAAAGAAACGTCCGTACTTCCCGTGCAGTAAAGGTTTCCTTGGGGGTCTTGTCCGATTCCGTTGCCTATTATTGTTCCTCCGTTGAATCCGGTTTGTCGGATCCATTCCCGATTTCCTAAAGAATCGTGTTTGGTCAGAAGTAAATCCATTCCGATTCCGTTCTGGCTTCCATCCTCCATATGATTGCTTTTGCTGGCCGTAAAAACATTTCCTTCCGAATCCGTCATGATTGCGTTGATGGAAGTAGTTCTATGACCGTTAGCCGGGCCCAAGTATCGAATCCATTGTCGAACGCCGAGAGGATCATACTTTACTAAGATACCACGATCACTCTCCACAACTCCGCCTTCTGGTTCGAAATTTGCATTACTCATTCCGCCGACAAAAACGTTTCCGAACGGATCCAAAGCTATGGAGTTACCTTCGGTTCTACTCAATGCCTGACCAAGTTGTGCGAAAAATTGTCTTCTTCCATTTCTATCGTATTTAAGAATGAAAAGGTCAAAGTTTCCTATTCCCGGAGCAGTGTTGGTTTCCAAGTTTGCATTTGCGATGCCGGTTACAAATATATCTCCTGTGTTGTTTGCAACTACCACCCCTGTTAATAAGACCCGGGCGTTGGGAATGGAAATGCGCGAGGTATTACCCCAGTTTCCTTGAGTATCGATCTTAATGAGGAATCCGTCGTATAGAGCGTCGTCCCAATTTCTAGGCTGTGTGTGTAACGTGCCGACTATGTAGGAAGTTCCGGACGAATCTACGAAAATTTTTTCAGGTTCAGCGCTCTCGTTTCTCCCTCCGGGTTCTGTTAGTCGTCTCCAGATTTCATTCCCGTTCGTATCGAATTTAAATGCAAATAAATTTTTATTTCCACGAGCGATACTTCTACTAGCGATTACGTAAACGTTTCCTCTCGCATCTACTCCTACATCGGCAACATCTAAATTTACACCCCGGACTCCGACTTGTTTTGACCAAATGATTTGTTTCCGAGAATTGTATTTTGCGAGAATAAGATCCCTAGTTCCGATAGGATTCTCGTTGTAAACGCCAACGTTTGTGTCCCCGGCAACGTAGATAAATCCATTTGTATCAATAGCAAGTCCTGAACCTGAAGTGTGCCCGTTAGGCGCTCCGACTAATAAGGTCCATCCTAAGGCATCTGCGTTTTCATTTAGGACATTTTCTTCGACGACATCCTCATTCGAAGATATTGAATTTTCAATAGGAGCAGGATGATTATTCCCTTGAAGAAGTCCTATCCACCAGTAATCGTTTGCTTTTGAATCGGATTTGTTTAAGTTAAGCAATCCTCCAATGGGCGAACAAGCTTGGATGAATATAAAAACAAAAAGGTAAAAGCGAACCAAGATAATACTCCTTCTAATCTCAATGTACTTTTCGACTACAAAGATTAAAAATTCTACGAAAAGAAATTCTCGAAAGAGTAGGGTATTTTATCCTATCTTAAGGATGAGAATAGATGTGGAAGAAAGAGATCGACTTTTCGAGCGGGAATGGTATTCGTGCTGATAACTTAAAGAGAGCGTTCTTCAAATGAACTTAGAGACTGAAATTAGACAAGAAACGAATCTTTGCGATAAATCCGGAAATCTCAATTTAACTTCGGTAGGTTGGTCTAAAAAACCCCTGCACAGATGTAATTTAAGCGGACATTATTTGAGAAAGAAAAAATGGAATTACTGGTGTATTTACGACGAGAATTTTTTGGTATCTTTTACGATTTCGGATGTGGATTATGCAGGAGTCGTTTTTGTTTATTGGTTAAATCGAAAAACGGGAGACTTTGAGGAAGATACCATTCTCACTCCTTTCGGCTCGGGGATCAGTCTCGGTCAACTCGTGGGAAGCAATGCGACGTATATAGGAAATAACGCTCGTTTACAATTTTTTAGGGAAGAAGAAGGTTATCGTCTTTCGGTGAACATCTCACTCAAAAATAAAATTCCTGTTCAGGCGGAGATTTTGGTTCCAGTTCCGGAGAACTGGGAAACTCTAAACGTAGTGGTTCCTTGGTCCAAAAGAAGATTTCAATTTACCGAAAAATTGTTCGGAGTCGGGGCGCAGGGAAGCGTTCGCTACGGAGCGATGGAATATAAATTCGAACTCGAATCTTCCTTTGCCTGTATGGATTACGGGAGAGGGGTATGGCCTTATTACACAAAATGGAATTGGGCCTCTATGATGACACATAACGCAGGAAATAGAATTGGAATGAATTTGGGAGCCGGATGGACGGACGAAACTGGTACGACCGAAAATGCTATTTTAATCAATGGAAGAATTTATAAAATTCCTTCCGATGCTGTTTTTGAAGTGGATCGGGAGAATTGGATAAAACCTTGGCGTCTTTATACGAAAGATTCCCAAGCAATCGATTTGCAGTTTATTCCGGATTTTCATAGAAAGGCCGTGACAAATGTGGGAGTTTTCGCGTCTTCTGTTCATCAGATGATAGGAAAGTTCGAGGGAATTATACGGCTCGGAAAAAACGAATATAAAATTACAGACGGTCAGGGGTGGGCGGAAGATCACATCGCAAGATGGTAACTTAGGATCTGAATTAACGTAAGTTCGGCGTAAGAAATTCATGATTTATCTTTTTTATAGGAAGTTGGAATTTGAACTCTGTAAATCTATTCTTAAAATGTGGGAACTACAACAAAACTGCTTCAACGTTCATTTCAGTGAAACAAAAACAAATGGAGAATTAATTTTTCAACAACTTTATTCTACTGATCTTTATATAAGGAAATATCGTCAGTTTTACTCATCTCTACGTAATAGAGTGTCTAAAATTCTGCGTCTAAACGCGGGATTTATACTCAAATTAACGGTACTCTATTTTATAGGGATTAGTAGCACAAATCTCTGTTTAATGGAATACATCATCGTTTCTATTTTAGGAAGATTGAATTCGAGTAGTTTTTCGGAATAAGTCAAAACAGAAATTTGTTACAATGGGAGCGAAATTTTGGGACAATTTTTAAAACGTTGTGATTGGGTTACGAAAGACCCGCTCTATACTCATTATCACGACAAAGAATGGGGGATTCCCGTTCATGACGATCGAATGCTATTTGAATTTTTAATTTTAGAAGGCGCACAAGCAGGTCTTTCATGGATCACGATCTTGAAAAAAAGGGAAAATTATCGGAATGCTTTCGACAATTTCGATCCAGTAAAAGTTGCCGCGTATAAGGAAGAAAAAATTCGCTCTCTTCTTAGAGAAGAGGGGATCGTGCGCAACGAGCTAAAAATCAGGTCAGCTGTCATTAATGCACAAGAATTTTTGAATATTCAAAAAGAATATGGTTCTTTCGACGAATTCATTTGGAGTTTCGTGAATCACAAAACAATTTATAATTCATGGAAAACCATCAAAGAAGTTCCAAATAGTACCCCGAACTCGGATAAGATGAGCAAAGAACTCAAAAAGCGCGGTTTCAAATTCGTAGGCTCTACGATCTGCTATGCATTTATGCAAGCGACGGGCATGGTTATGGATCATACTACGGATTGTTTTCGTTTTGTTAAAAAAAAATAGGCATTCTCTAAGAATTGATAAAATTCTTCTAAGAAACCGGTTATATGCATATCCCGTTTCAAAACCTCAAAAAATATTTCTGAATGTCCGGAAAGTTTCTAAAACGAAGTAAATAGTCGTCCCTATGGACTTTCGAATAAGTTTTATTGTTATTAAATTCTCGTAGTAGTTCCTTCTATTGGCTTTCTAGTAAATGCAAGCCTTGTGTCTAATCCACGCTTTTCAAGCTCAGAAGGTGCGTATTTTGTCTAAAAGAAAAATGAGAATACTTCTCCGATTAAAGTCCAAAGAATCGGAACCAGTATCTGAAAAACGAGTTTGAATTTTTGCATCAAAATGAAGCATGACTTTTTCGTGATTACTATGGGTTATAGTGGCGATTAGAGAGAAATAAACCGAAGACTCTAAAAATTTTTAAATCGCTTTATTCTTTTCAGACGAATAAAGAGTTGTGTGCCATTTTGCCGTCAAGTCAGTCGTTATCGATTGAATCTGAGTTGATCGTATCATCCTGTTGTTTTCCATAAAACTTACAATTTGTTCTCGGTTTTTAGCTTTGAAAATAAGAGTTTGTTCAAGTCTTAGGTTGGTCTTACTTGGCTCTACCCCCTTGAAAAACTGGTTAACGTGAGTTCAATATAACAAATGCGAAAGCGATTCTATGTTGTGACCTGAATGCCAACCCGTAGAGAGGCATTCGCTGAGTTAACGGTGTCTTTTAGGAAGCCGTTTCACTGAGTTTAGGGAGAAACATTGAATTAAATTCCGAAGGAATTGGTGCATTATGTTACGACTGTAGGTAGCAACACTTTAGTTTTTTATTCGCCCAAACTTTCTTACGCCGAACTCACGTTAAATATAGAATTGTGGAATGTAAAGATTTCAATTTTGAAACGAAAATGAGGATATTTAAACCACAATAGATTTATATCCAATAAAAATGATCTCATATTATATTTTGAATTAAAAATTATCAGAATTAGAGTATCTAAATATTATTAATTGTTATAAAAAGATGGTCTCAAAAATTCCATTTTTTTGTATAGTATTTGACCGAAATTCCCTATAAAAAGAATATTATGAACTTAAGAAAGTGATTCAAAAATCACTTAAAAATCACAAGAGGTTTTTTCTTTATGAAGAAAAACATAATGAAATTTGCCGCAGTAGCCGCTTTAACGGTTGCACTGTCGGCTTGTAAAAAAAGTGAAAGCGATGACGACACAATCACGTTAGCATTGTTGTATTTAGTGGATCAAACCAGTGGAAACTGCGTAACTCTTTCTAAAAACGATGCCGCACATGCTGGTGGAGGAGCCGGAGACGGAAAACCTACTTATACGGCAACTGGTAGTACAAGACCAAAAGCGGCTTGTGCAGCTTCTTTTAACACAGTTTTTATAATAAACAATGTAGAAGCTGTTGCAAGTTCGGTTAAGGCCGCTTATCAGGCAGCTAAGGATAAATCAGACACTGCAGGTGCCAATTGTGCAGCTGTTAGCACAAGTCTTCAAACAGCGATTGATGCTGTAACATCTCTTAAAGTGGAACAAACTCTTGCAGCTGGTGGTGGTTTTTGTTCGAACGCGGGTACGGGTTGGAATCTTAACTTACTAGTTGCTGGTGGGAGTATAGTGAGCGTGGATCCTAATTCTGAATATTTTGGAAAAACTGTTTTGGCATGTCCTTCTGAACAAGCAAAAGAAAAACAGATAGCTCTTTTGAATACTCTGAATTTTTCAACCATTGCTGGATCAGTCGCAACGGATATGGCAACCAATCTTACTTTTAAGCAAAAAACCGCTGCGGTTACTGCATCGAATTATAAGTGGACTTCGGATGCTGCTAGTAAAGGGCGTTTGATCAATGTGTCTGAGTTAACAACAGTAGGTAAATCAGGAGCAGCGTTGGTTGCTTTTGGAGCTGCTGGGCAAATAATTCAAGCAAATCCAGCAAACGCGATTGGAACAGCTACTCGAGCTTGCGCTAAGGATCTTTTATCCAAAGAAAGTGAAACAGCTCAGAATATTGCTTTTGCTCTTCATGATCAAGCTGCGGGATTTAATGGGGCGATAACTGGTGGAGTTATAGATAGTATCATTACTACGGCACAAGCAGAATCTGTCAAAGAGGTTCTCTTTACTTCCATCCAATGTAAATACGGTGATTTTGATGAAGAAGCGGCAGGTAACAAAACTACTGTCGGAACCGAAACGAACGTAAAAAATATCGGAACTTGCCCTACAAATTATCCTAAATACTAATTCTATTTTAGAATTTGTGTAAAATGGGAAAGGCCGCACTTTTTAGTGCGGTCTTTTTTTGAGATGAGGATTTTGAGAAATTCTCTGATTTTAAAAATTTTTCTGCCAATCAACCGCAAACAAGTTTTAAGGTTTGCTAATATTTGGTTTTGAATCTACCGGAAAAAGACTTTGGTTAATCAACGCTTGGTAACGAGGATTTACGATTTGTTTCGGGTTGGAGACCCAAGAACTACTCGCCGACATCGGACTGAAATCCTTTTTCGAGATTTCTTTTCCCTTTTGGAGTTTTGCGAAATTTTCCAACATAAGTTCCTGTTTAGTAAGCAGATGATCCGGCTTTCCGTCATCGTCTAGATCCAATTCCATACGAGCTTCCGGAAAAATCCATAAACTGGGCTTTCCTTTTCCGTAAAGATCCATTTCCACATGAGCTACGATCCGCATCGTTTCCTTGGGAATGGCGAATGCGTTGTAATAAACCATCGATTCCCAACGACCATCCTCATCCAAATCGTTTTGTTCGATTAACTTTCTGTTACCCGGACCATACCAAGTCCGACTATGGTTTCCCTTTCGGATGAGTTCCTCAAAAAGGACAAGGCTTGCTTTTGGATTCTTATCATCTCCGCGTACCCAGGTCCAAAGATCCGTTTTGCCATCCAAATCCGAATCTGTCCGCACCATCACAAGTAGCTTTTCGGGTTGAAGAACAAAGGCGGTTTGATTCTTTTTATCTTTGTCGATTACGCCTAAATCGCTTATTTTGATCCTATCGTCTTTACAAGCAGATAAAACGAGTAGGACAGTTATTATATTCAAATTTTCGATTATACTGAATTTCATTTTAAACTCCTTACACCAGGCTAAATATTAGGCGTCTATATAAAATAAAAAAATGACAATCCATTTAGAAGTTTGATCTAAAATGATAGAATTTGGCACAAAGGAATCCGAAAGTGTCTGTTTATTACTTTACATTCTCTGTGAAAAATAAGAGTAGTTGAGATACTAGGACTTTTACGAATCACTCATTCTGGAAGTAGTGCCACTTAAATGCGGGAACTCCTACTTTTAAAAAGTTTTTTAATCTTATTATACCAAACTCATGTTAAAATATGCCGGATTTCTTTTCTATGGTTCATCAAACTATCTCTTTGGCGCACGGCGTTTTGAGTTATTCTTTTCCTCATTTTGTGAAAATTTTTTTCTTTTGCGTGGGTAAAATTATAAAACTTTCAAAAAAATCAAGTCCGTCTCATTCTTTCCAAAAACCGTATTCGGTATGGGATACTTGTTGCTCAATTCCGATCATGAAATCAGTTCGATTCTTCAAGAAGGTCGCTCTGAAACGGTTACTCTTTTGATTCCGGAAGGTACTTGGCTTCGTTTTTCCGAAAAAGATTTGAAACTTCTTCCAAAGAAGATTCCTCAATTTTTGAAAACGTATGGTAAGCTTCTTTCTGCTTCAGGACGTCTCGGTAAAAAAGCTGGACGAACCTTGTATCAACCCAGTCCGGGAAAGAGAAAAATGAAGCGAATCAACGTTCGGGTGAGTTCTGCAAGTTGGACTCTTTTTGGAACTTTTGCTATGGCCCATGGCGTGTCTCGTTGTTATCTTTTCAATTATCTTCTGCGGTTAGAATCCGCGGGAGCTGGGAATTCTACCGTGGATTCTCGGGGAGTTCCCGCGTTCCACCGATCTTACAGTTATATCCTTCACTTAGACTTGCCAAACAACCGAGTTACGCGCAAACTCCACTGCGAACCGGAAATCTACTTTCACACTTTGGAATATAAAGATTGGGTGCCATCGTGAAGATGGGAACTTTATCCAAAATATAACTAAAGATTTGATATTCAGAAACTCTTGCACAATATGTATTTACCGTATCCGAATAATGTGGGAACTTCACAACCGAACATGGTAAAGAGATGCAGTTTTGTGATTAAACTTCCACAAAAATCTAAATTTAGAGCAAATGTCTTAAAAATAAAAGAGAGAGGGTTCGCTCCTAAAACTAAACTATGAATTTTTGAAGACTCTTTCACGTATTCTGATGCTTAAAGCAAATTTAAAATGAAATTTTTTCCGATTATAAATCGATGAATCAATCTTACTACTTATCTTATAAATAGAGTGCCCAAAATTCTGCGTCTAAACGGGAATTTGTGCTAAATTGGCGGTACTCCTTTATGTAGAGATCAGTAAAAACCACATTTAAAACCTTAGAATAAATCAGCTACAATCATTCAGTAAATTTGTAATAAATGCGGGAGTTCCCATAGAAATCGTTTCTTTGAGTGGATTCTAAACAGCCTTTTTCGTTTCAATTCCTGTTGGAGTTCCCACACCCAAGGTTTTACTGGGTGCTATATAATAGGTGCCGGGAATTCTACCTTTAAAACGGGGAATCGTTTCAAAATTCGTGGAACTCTATCATAGAGACATCAGTAAAGCTATTTTGTTGGAAGGTCGATTAAGAAGTTTACGTTTCGAGTAGCGAATGATAGCTAAATTCTCTTTCGAAAAATGCTTGAGTCCGAATTAGATATATCCATAATGGATATATGGTAGCCAAAGAGGAATCCGCTGAGGCAAAAGGGATTACTCCCGCAATGTTTCATATTCTCCTTTCCTTGGCGGAGGGACCGCAACACGGATATGGAATTGGAAAATCGATAGAGATTTCCTCGGAAGGAAACTTCCGTCTTGGACCTGGAACTTTGTATAGAACCTTGGAATCGATTCGCGGTTTCGGTTGGATTCGACATTCGAAGAGAAAAATCCTGGAAAATGATGATCCGAGAAGACTTTACTACGAAATCACTTCCGATGGAAAAGAAATACTCGTTTATGAACTTAAAAAATTAGAAATAGCCTTAAAAAAAGCGAAAAAGTTGAAGCTTCTAGGAAATTAAAAATGGTTTTTCGATGTTTTCAAATTCTCATTCAAATTGCGTATCCAGCTTCTTATTCTAAAAGAATGAAAGTTGCCCTTCAGATTCATTTGGAGGATTCTTATCGGGAGGGATCTTTTCAAATATTCCATTTATTTGATATTCTGATTTCAGGTTTACAGGAAAGGATATTCAATGAGCTAAGATCGTTTCGACTTTTATGGAAATACGATCATCGCTCCGCTTTCGGACTTACGATATTGATTCCGTGGAATTTATTTTTAATAATGATTTTTGCAAGTTTGTTCGTAAGAGGACCGGGATGGTTAAAATTTTTTCATGATTTCCCCTACAAAAAAAACGATTCCATGGAATTCCTTTTTCTTTTTTTATTGTTTCTCGCCGGAATCCTACTTGTCCAAGATCTATTTCTCTTTAAAAAGAAACGATCCGTTTTCAAGAGGTATTCTTACATGTTCTATATAAATATGAGTTTGATAGTCCCTTTTTTTCTAATTTTAATTCTTTGAGGAGTTTATGAAAATTTTCGCGCTGAGTGTTTTAATTTTGGGATTGTTGTTCGTTGTTTTCTTGTTCTACATGGGCGCGTTCGATCGAGTTCGGATTCAGGAAGAAACGAAAGGACCTTTTTACGTTCTTTCTCATGAAAGAGTCGGCGATTATAGAAACGTAGGTCTTACGTTTGAAGCGCTTCAAAAGGAGTTGCCCGAGAAAGGAATCCGTGATTTTAAATTGTTCTCCATTTATTTGGATAATCCAAATGAAGTTCCGAAGGAAAAGTTACGATGCGAAGTAGGCGCGCTTTTTGCGGAGCCATTATCAAAAGTTCCCGAAGGACTTTCTTTGGATCTTAAAACAAGAATCATTCCTTCCCGAAGATATATCTTCGCGGAATTTCCTCTGAAAAACTTTCTTTCCATTTTTCTCGGAATCTACAAAGTTTATCCGAAACTTTTTAGGGCCTGCGAAGAAAGAGGTTGTAATCTAAAAGAAAGGGCGTCCATGGAAATTTACGAACCTCTCACGGAACACAAGACAACGTATTTGCTTCCCATAGATTGAAAATTTTTACGAAAACGAGATCTTTACTTTTTTAAACGTAAAAGTCGCTCTTTTCGGATTCGTCGACCGAAGCGGGAATATGACAAATGGGAAAGTCTACTTTTGGAGTAGTCTTCAAACTTTTTTAGCCAATCTATATTCGTTTTTTTCATCAACCTTAAACAGGATTTTGAGATTAGCGAAAGGTGTGGTTCATTAGGTGATAAGTTTTGTAAAATGGGAACTGCCGTAATCTCAATTGATACGTCTTCGTTTTATTGAAAAGATGGAAGAGCTTTTGTAATTGAACGTGAGTTCGGCGGTTGAAAATGAGAAGAATTTTCTAAAAATAGAAGTCTCTACTTTTAAAATTTGTTCGTAAAATCGTAATTTGTTGTAGCTTCCATGTTTTAAGAATCGATTCACAAAGTTCAGGTTTCAACTTCCTAGAGAAAAATGAATCATAGATTTCTTACGCCGAACTTACGTTAAACTATGAGTGCATCGAGTTTCAAGGGAATCTGTTGAAAATGCAACGAATCGGGCCATTTTTGCGAAATGATCGGAACAAGCCATAAAAAAATCAAAAAACGGAATCCGTGGATTTTTTTAAAATCGCACGGACCCGCGGTGGCCTAAGTTCATGAGCAAATTCTAAAATTCTTTTTAGAAATGAATCACCGATTTGAGGCGTTCGGCGTTTCCTGAAAAACTCCCTGCTTTTGAAAACGAGTGAGAGGAATTTGTCAAATCCAGGTAACCGTCTCGAAACATGGACATGTCCTTTTGAAGACTCGGCGAGTTTTTACCGGAAACGTCAGATAGTGCGGCTAGAGCGAACGTTTCGAAAGCCAAATCCGCGATGTAAATCCGGTTCAGATCCAATTCTTCTGAACTTGAATTGTCCAGTAATCCTTGTAAAAGTTCCGATTTTTTCCGGATCGTTTCCGCGGCTTTTGAATCCGTTATTTCTTCCACGTATCTGAAGAACGCTTTTGCTACCTTTTCCCTTTTAAATCCGCGAAGGACATGTTCGCTTAACAATAGATGTGTCCCTTCCCATGTCTCATTGATGATGGAATCGTTATGTAATCTGGGAAGCGCGGAGAAATCCCCCACAATTCCGTTGCCGCCCAATACGAGGATCGAGTTGTATGTAATTTCAGTGGAAGTGGAGGAGCATTTATACTTCAGAAGAGGCGCTAGCACTTCTCCAGCAAGTTTTAATGGTTCTGGAGTATGGAAATGTCTAAAGATGGAGGTCAACATGGCGGTGTGCTTAAGTCTTTGATCGCTTAGTTGTTTCAGTAAAGAAGAAAATTCTAATATTTTACTTCCATAGGCGGTTCTGAACTTTGCGTATTCGTAGGCCTCCATCCAAGCCCTTCTGGAAATTCCGGAAGCGGCGATGGATACATGTAGTCTTGAAATACCGATTACGTATTTGATCAAATTGGCGATTCCGTGAGCAGGCCTTCCTAAGGCCTCTGCTTCGACTCCGTCATAAATGATTTCGACGGTAAGTTTTCCTCTGGAGCCGATAATGTCTTTTTTGCGGAGAATATGATGTCCGTTTAACGTTCCATCGTCTTTGATTCTTGGGACCAAAAACATTCCGATCGTGTTTGTATCTTCCACTCTTGCCGTGGTTACCCAAAGATCTCCCGGATTGGAGCAGAACCATTTTTCTCCGGTAAGAATCCATTTACCGTTTTCCTGTTTCCTTGCGATGGTTCGATTTGCGCTTACATTGGAACCACCGACTCTTTCGGTCACGTACTGACCCGCCATAAAATGAGAATCGCTTCCTTCTCCTGCGACAAGGGATAGATACTTTTCTTTTTGTTCGGGAGTTCCAAGCGCCTCCAAAACTTTGATCATACCTTCGGTCATTGCAAGAGGACAAGTGACTCCTCCTTCTCCGTTTTGGTTGGCAAGATAGGCAAGTGCGTAGCGATGCAAGTCAGTGAAAGGATATTTCCAAGAGGAATGGTAATTGAGATTGACGATTCCATAGTCATAGGAAATTTTCCTGGAAAGTTTTTGTTCGTTCGAATACACTACCGCGTCGATTCTATTTCCCGTTCGATCGTATTTAACGACTTCTCCGTATTTTCCTTCTTTGTGGGAAGCTTCCGTGAGTTCGTCGAGAACTCCTCCTACTAAGGCGCCGTAGCCTAAGAGATGTTCGATCATCGCTTTCTTATGTGCGGCACCATAATCTTTGGAATATTTTTCCACAAGGGTCTGTAATACTCGGTCCTCTTCGTAAAAATTCTTTCCTCGATTGCCGCGATAATTCGAAATATCAAAAGGCGCAAGGCCTGGATTCGCGGTTTGATTTGAAGGATACTGCATCATTCTCTCCTAATTCGCTAAACTTTTTTAGAAGCGAATCACTCTATCTTTGACTTTTAAAAGGAAATTCTTTGGAAAGTATAAGTCCACCTTCGTTTTCAAGCGAGCGAAAAAAGGGTTCAATGGAGTGCTGGTATTTGTTCAAGAACGGTTCGACTGCAACTTTTCGGAAATATTGACGGGATCGTATCGATCTTGCTAGACAAAGTGGAAAGCTTTTCAGATAGACTGGAATCGAATTTCCAAAGTGGGAATTTTCGTTCAAAGAGGGATTTCTTCTAAAATTTGTTCTCCGAATTGGATCGTAAGAATTTTTTCCCGCAATGTAAAAAGTAGATCCGGATCTTCCAGCTTGGCTCCGTTCGAAGTTTGAAGATAAAAAGAATCGTATGCGTAATCGGCGCTGGTCGATACTCTCAGATAACGAACTTTTAAATCCAGATAAAGAATGATCTGGAGAATTCTATAAACCAAACCTACGACGTCCGGCATTCTTACTTCCATGATGGTTACGTCCGGAAGATCGTCGTTATAAAATAGAACTGATCGATTGATAATACTTTCCGGAGTGGGTTTTCGCGGGTTCCAATCAGTCCTTTCAAAGGCGATGCTTTCCCGTTTCAAATTTCCGGAAGAGATTGACTTGAGCTTTGCTTCGATTCGGTCCAGTTTTTCGTTCGGAAGATTTCCACCTCCGGTCGAATCTGTCAGTTGGACCGTCGTGATCCAATATTCTCCGAAAGTATAACTTTTCATTCCTAAAAGACTGAGGCCCTCGGAGGAAACGGCGCAGGATAAATCCAAAAGAATCTCGGGTTGATTTACGGTTACCACGTCGATCGTTACAAAGGCCGGATCTTGTTCCGTTTCGAATTTCATTCCAAGGGACGGGTTTTGCGCAAGTGTTCCGATCGATTTAAAATTTCTTAATATTTTACGATTGGATACCGTATTGAGATACGAGGAGGGCGTTGCTTCATCCGCGAACGCGACGATGGATTTGACGATTTCTTCGTCCAGATCTTCTTTGGCAACGAGATAACTCCTTAAATTCTCCAACTGAATGTTTCGTGTGGGACCTGCTTCCCAAAGATCGTCCTTTGAGTCGCTTGTGAAATACGGAATCGTATTTTGATAGAGAGTGTTTAATATCGAACTTTTCCAGTTGGTGAGAACCCCCGTTCCTACGGACTTCGTGTCGATTACGGTAAGAATATAAAGTTTTCTTAATCTTTCTTGGTTTCCCACGATTCTCGCAAAATCCAGAATTAGTTTCGGGTCTCCTATGTCCCTTTTGGAACTCAACTCCGACATAAGAGTGTGTTTTTCCACAAGAAAACGGCAGAGATCCGTGTCTTCCTCGTCGAGTCCGAGTCTGTCTCCCACGGAAACTACGAGCTCGGCTCCGTATTCGGAGTGGTCTCCTTCCTTTACTTTTCCAGCGTCGTGAAGCAGGATTGCAAGGGCCAAAAGTTCAATCTTAGAACATTCCTTATAAACCTTTTGAACTTCGGCGTCTTCGAATTCTCCTTTTTCTAAAAGGTCGAGTTCATGCAAAATCAATAATGTATGTTCGTCTACGGTGAATTCATGATGGTAACTGAATAGGGGAAAATTGGTGCAGGCTCCGAATTCGGGAAGAATTGCTCCTAAAACTCCGGATTCGTGCATTAACTTTAAAACCCTTCCTCTCTGAGAAGGAGTTCTTAAAATTTTTAAGAACTCTTCGTTTACTTCGGAAGCATATTTAAAGTCGTCGTCCAAAAAATTCGCCGCAAATCGGAATTCGTTTAACAATGTTCCGGAGATCTGCACGTTCTTTTCCTGAATCATTCTAAAAGAACGCATGACGTCCCGATAGATAGTATGCGGATTTGTGAATAATGTTCCGATCACGGGCGGAAAAACAGTGTCTCCGATTCTAAAAAAGTGAAGATCTTCGTAGGAAAAACTTTCGCCTTTGGAGTTCTTTCTTTTTTCGATAATGGAATCCAAATAAGTACGGATGATGAAGTAGATGTTTTTCTGGTGACGATACAAGGTATGCATGAATTTTTCAACGGAAGAAAGCTCTTCTTTTTTTCCGTAGCCTAGATATTCTGCAACTTCTTGCTGAAGACTAAGATCTAAACGATCTGTCTTTCGGGTAGTGAGCATGTGCATCGCGATTCTTACCCGTAGGATGAAATCGTAAGCTTCTTGTAGAAGTTGGATTTCCCCTCTTTGAAAAACCGGAAGTATGGATAACCCTCCTATAGAAGGAAGATTTCGAACGGATTTTTCCATCCAAAACATATATTGTATGTCCCGGAGTCCGCAAAGATCCGTTTTGAGATTCGGTTCGCTTAACAAAATTGGACGTTCTTCGTTAAGAAACCGGGAGGTTAAGATCTTCTCTTTGATTTCGTTATAACGTTTTGTCCATTTTACGGGAAGTTTTTCCAAAAAATCGGTTTTAAACTTTTCGAATAGGGTTTTCGATCCCGTAAGAAAACGAGCATCTAAAAAGGCATGATAAGAAGACATATCGTCCAGGTATCGAAAACATTCCTTGATCGTCCTACAGGAATGTCCGACTACTTTTCCGGAGTCATAGAGATATGTGTTGATTTTGGATATAACTGATTCTAGTCTTTGTTCTTTGATTCCGTTGTGTAGATACAGTAGGTCGATATCGGAATGAGGAGCCATTTCCATTCTTCCGTATCCTCCTAACGCGACGATACAGAGTTTGTCTTTGGATTTTAATCCGACTTTGGAGCTTTCAAACTTGGAAAGAATAAAGGAATCCACAATATGAGCCAATTGTCTGGATACGAGTCGGCCGCCGACATTCTTGCTCTTTTCTAAAAGCCTCTGAAAACTGTATGCGATATCCAATTGTAAAGGCATATTACGATCTTGTTGAATTTTGAAATGTTATATTCTCGCAGAACTGGATCGTTTATTTCAACCGATCTCCCGGTTTAGCGTCCTTATGAGGAACGAATAAACTTAAGGATTCTCCTTCGCCGGAAGCAAGCAACATCGCCTCCGAAATTCCGAATTTCATCTTTCTCGGTTTGAGATTGGCAACAACGACAACTTTCAAACCTTTGAGATTCTCCGGTTGATACGCGATTTTGATACCCGCAAAAACGTTTTTAATCCCGAGTTCGCCGAGATCCACTTTTACGTTTACGAGTTTGTCGGCGCCTTCTACCGGACCGGCTTCCACGATTTGACCGACTCTTAGTTCCACCTTGGAGAGTTCTTCGATCGAAATTTCAATTTGTTCTTCCTTATCGGAGGATTTGAGAGTTTCTTCTTTT
>NZ_CP040840.1:3512500-3525000 GCF_006874765.1 Leptospira weilii | reverse complement strand
CGGTCTTACAACTTCTCATTAATTTTTTTTCGTTTCGTCATTTCAAATTTCGATGGTTTTCTTCCGGAGTGATACTTCCCATCTTTTATGTAGTTTCCAGAAACTGTACGATCGAGTTCCCCGGGATATTGAAAACGGATCAGGTTTACGCGAGAGTTTCCTCTTTAAATCTGAAAATCGAGTTTTTTCCCCTCTTCAAAGGAAAGTTGAGAATCTCCTCTTCTCTATTCAAAAATTTTCATATGGATTATACGAATATCATCAGTTCTTATAAAAAAATAGGGCTGATGCCTAAACGTGGAAAGATCGTATTTCAGAATATGAGAATGGAAAACGGATCGATTTCGATTGTGGATAAAACTTTAACTCCTACTTATACGATTCAATTGCACGATATTGCGATCGAAGGCGGATACATGGATTCCGGATCTCCCCTTGAAGTTCTGTTTAGAACCAAAAGCGGAACTTGTAGGCTCGGTAAAAGAGGTTTCCTAAAAATCGGAGTATTAGACGGAGAAACGAGAGGATTTTTGTCGTTAAGCGACATCACTTGGTCGGAACTTGCGGGGTTACAAGTGATTCCGCTTCCTTTTCTCAAAAATAGGGTTCGAATTTATGTGGAATTCAAACATATCAATTCGGACGAAACTACTTTGGAAGGAACTCTGATACACTTTGCCCCACATTCTCAAGATAAACCAGAACAGAGTTATCCGTTTCATTTTACGATTGTATGGCAGAATTATAACTTACCTTTCGATCTCGCGCTTAGAGAGTTAGTATTGGAATTGTTCCTCAAAATCAAATTGAAAGGAGTAATGACGAGGATGCTTCAAACCGTAGCAAAAGGGTTATATACGCTTATAGGAAGAAATCGTTCTTACAAAAGCGATTCGCTTTGAATTCTAAATACATAATAAACTTATAATATAATTTTTTTTTCGGTCTGCGATCGAAAGGCCCGAGTTCTTTCTCGGTTGCGTTTTGTTTCGATCTTTTGCGCGAAAGTTTTTCCAATGATGACTTTTTCATAATTGGCCGTCAGGGCTTTACAGTGTTTTAGGTCGAATGGGAATATCTAGTAGAGGAACTCAAGCTACCTATTTGGTTTTCCTTACTTTTGTAATTGGGAATATTTTCTTCTCGGAAAGCCTTTGGAGATTTTTTAACTTCTTTCAGAAATGCCCTGTGAAATGCGGAAGAAGAACTAAAACCGACGGCCATTCCGATCGAAAGAATGGAACGGTCGGACTCGTCGAGTAGCATGGCTTTCGCCTCTTTTACCCTGTGGCGATTGATAAAAGAATTGAAATTCATTCCCATGTGTTCGTTTAAAAAAGCGGAGAGATGATGTACGGAAAGACCCATCTCCGACGCTAAAGAAGGAAGCCGAAGTTCTTCATTCAGATGGATTCTTTCACTCTGCATCAATTCCGTGAGTTTACTTTCGACTTTTTCGATGTTAAGGTCTTCCAAAAGAGATTTTTTGTCCTGAACGGAATCTCGTTGAGAAAAATTTTGATCCGAGATTTTTTTTCCAGACAAATCGCCGGTTAGTAAAAGTTCGTTTTGGGTTCTTTGAATGTTGGAGAGCATCGAGATACATTCGCTCAAGATAATTGGGGAAAGAATTAGAAAATAATAATTAATTTTATTGATCGGTTCGATGATTTTTGCGCCTTCAAAATGACGGAACATTTCCGTGAGTTTTATGATGAGCAATAAACCAATGGAAGGAAGAATTTTTATTAGGGTTTCTTTGTTTTTGGCGGAACGTAAAAGAATTAAGACATGAAACAGAAGGCAAATAAAAAATAAAAAGATTCCTAAAGATACTACCTCGGAAAGATTAGGAATTTTGAATTCGCCAAGCAAATCCCAAAGAACAACGATGGCCGCAGTGGAAGCAAAACTGCGCAGAAACAATTTTCGAAGAACCGTAAAATTAGCGTAAACATACCGGAAGTTATCGTTCTTCACGCTTGTGGCGAAACCTATAAACAAAAAAGCAACAGCAATCGAAAAGTAAGTGTAAAAATACTGAGCTAGTTTCTTTGCAAAAGTATTTTCCGAGATAAAAATTGTGGCCGTAAAAGACCAAAAAGTACAGGCCATTAAAAAAAACAGCACCGGGGTAGCGATATTCTTTTGTCTGTTACTTTTGAGAACTCCGAATAGGGCAATGATAGAGTATAACGTTGCCGCTAAAGAATAATATTCAATCTCTTCCACATTCGAATCCTTTTGTTGTTTTTGTTCCTATTGCTCCCAGAAACACTTTTTTCTATAGGGAAGAAATATTTTCTCCGTTTGATTATGCAAACAATTCTTTCAAAATGTACTTTGTTATTCTTATAAGCAAATAATTTTCCCCATATCGGCTATAACAAAATGTTTCCGGGCTTTTGCATGTTTTTTGAGAGTTATAATTTGAACTACCTAAAAGAATCTATAATTGGGGAAGATTGTAATTTTGTTTTTTACTAAAACGATTTTTTGTTTAACTACCGGGAAGTTGAAGGACCGCAACTTCGACTTTTCATAATAAATTGAATCATGCACATGTTTCTTAAATTTTCCTGCGATGGCAGCATAATTAGAGCTGTTGAAAAATTCGATTGTGGGATCAACAAACTGCAAAAGAATTGTGGAAGAAATCAAACAAAATGGGACTTTCTCGAAAATCTATGAGATCTGAAATGGCGAGACAACGGTGATTTAACGGATTCAATAGTTGAATGATAAAATTTTCACGTTGTATTTTGCAGAACGGAGATTTTATTCTTTTATCAGAATCAAAACGGATGATCGAATTCAAAAATTCTTCTGAGATTCGACTTTACTGATTTCTATATAATAGTTACCATGAATTTGAGACTAATCCCCGTTTAGACGTCTTGTTAATAGTTCCCAATAAGAACGTTTTAATCGGAAACCATAAAAAGAGAAATCTATATGCAGAAACTCAATAGAAGGGAATTCTTGAATTCTTCCGTAAAATTTTTCGTTTTTATCGGCGCTGGCGGGGCGATTGTGCCGAGTTTGACCGGATGTAGTTCCGAGCCGAAGGGAGTCGTGAATGGAAATTTGTCTTTTGTTTCTCTCTCCCAAGTGTTAAATGAATTAGAAATATTCAAAAAATTGAATTCAATTCGAGGGTATGGAGCTTGGGATGCGGGCAAAGTGTTTCTTCACTGCGCTCAATCGATCGAATATTCGATCCAAGGTTATCCTGAAAATAAAAGCGCACTTTTTCAGAATACGATTGGAAAACTCGTCTTTTTAAACTTCGCATCTTCCAAAAAAATGTCCCACGACCTAGAAGCTCCGATACCCGGCGCTACGGAAATACGAATCGGTACGGATTGGAAGAAAAGCCTTTCTATTTTACGGGAAACCATTCTTAAATTTCAAACTTATGACGGAGAGTTGAAACCTCATTTCGCTTACGGAAGTTTATCTAAGGAAGAATACGATTTGGCACACGCGATGCATATCGCCAATCATTTCAGTTTTTTAACGTTTCACTCTTGAAAAGGATAAATTTCGGTTTTGTATTTCGCAAAATGTCTTTTTCCTTTCGGATTTTAAAATCGGCTTACTCTATATTAAAAATTACGGTATCGTATAACAGCGTTTCAAAGTAAATGAGAGAGTTTCTTGAGATGAGTTGTTCTGGAATTCTTCCGATGAAAATCCAGATTCTTAGATTTGAATGGGGAATCTTAGAAATTGGAGTTTGAAAACGAACTTCAAAAGACAGGAATCTTCTTTACGAATTATGCGGGAAACAAATTCTGGAAAGCGATCGATTTGGGGGATTAGCTCAGCTGGTTAGAGCGCTACCTTGACATGGTAGAGGTCACTGGTTCGATCCCAGTATCTCCCACCACCTTTTTGACGCCGTTTTTGGTTATTTCTCGGTTTTTTAAAAATCCGGAAACTCCTTAGTTTTAAAAGAAGATCCGAACAAAATAAAAAAGCTCCGAGTTCGGGAGCTTTCAGGTATCGGTTTGGTTTTTCTTTTTTGATTTAGGAGAATTTAAAAATTCGATTCTTATTCCGCAAAGATTACGGAAATTGTGGGCAGTTTAAAACCGAGAACGGTCGCTAAATCTTTACGAATCTGATCGCGAACGTTTTGTTTGTCTTCCACTAAAAGAGCCTGACGAAGGTAAAATTCGGCGGCCTTTAAATCCACTTCCCCCAAAGCTATGGAAACTCTATAACGAACCGAAGGGCTTTCGCTTTTCAGCATATCGCAGAGGGCGTAAAAATTTTTATCGGCAACTCTCATGATATGAACGATGGAGTTTAAAATCGCCGCTTTGGTAAAATCGTTCTTTTCTTTTTCCAAAGCGGAAACGAGAAAGTTTACGGTTTCCTTGCGGTTCATATATTTCAAACCGTCTGCGGCCGAAGCGCGGATATAGTAGTTCGAATGGCCGAGGGCGTTTACAAGAACGTCTTCGGATTCTTTCGCATAGGGATAACTTCCTATCGTTCTTAAAATTTCACCGGCTGCCATCACCATCGTATAGTCTTCTTTCGAAGTGAAATAAGGTTCGTCCTTCTCTTGGATGGTGGGTTCTAATTTTTTATATTCTTCTATTGTCGGTTTGATCGCAACTTCCAGATCTATTACGGAAAGGGCTTGAGCGATCGTAAATTTGAGATAAGGATGATTTTCAAGAGACTTAGGAGTTTTAGGATTTCCACGAAGCGCATTTAGAAGGGGGCGAACGGCAAGTTTGTTGCTTACAAACTTAAGATAATCTGCGGCGTCTAACTTTTCCTCATAAGAACCGGACTCGAGTTTTCTAACCTGTTCGAAATATACTCTATCGGCGTATTCTACTGCCTTATCTGAGGAGAATAAAGGCAAAACACTGATAGAAAACGAAATGATAGAGATCGAAATATTTTTAAACATGGCATTTCCTCTCTGTTAATATCGGTTTTTGAAATCGTCGGCTTAAAGTTTCAGGCTTCCTTTTCTTTTACACTTTCGGCAATTTTACGGATTTTTTCGGATAGGTCCTCTAGTGGCAGATCGGTTTCCGTGGATTCTTCCAGCTCTTTTCCGATTTTTTTGAGATCTTCTTGAATTCTCAATTTGTTTTCGGAAGCCCTGCTTGCCATGTGCGTAAGGAGATCGTCTCTGTATTCCGTGGCCATTTCAAGTTTAAGTTCGCCTAACGAAATCATGGATTGGAGAATTTTTTCCAACCGATCTCTAGTGAGATAACTCGCGCCGATTCCGCCTAAGACCAATCTGCCGAACAAGGAACTTATGTCTTTCCCGGTTTCTCGAATCAGAGCCGAAAGCATGAAGTTTGAAAATTCTTCGTTCCTTTGTCCCAGAGAAACTTTGAGAAAAGTTTGTCCGAGAATTTTCGGAGTGATATCGGAACCGGACATGTTATCGATCACACGAATTTCTTCGCCGTTGATAATCATGTCCGCTACGTCCTCAAGAGTGATTGTTTTACTCGTCTCGGGATCGTAGAGTCTTCGATTCGCGTATCGTTTTAGAAGTTTCATCTTAATTGGTTGCGTCTTTTGCGCATTGCACAATTCTAGGATTTGCCGAAAAAGTCTTCGGTCAAGCAAAATACCCATGGCAAGCCTATTGTTCGATTGTCTCTTTCTAAACGGGCTTACAAAAAAGGAAGAAAGGTTACTGTTCTCACTTTTGGATTGGAAAGAAATTTCAGTTCAAGAGTGGACCGGAAGATTTCCGGAATCAAATTCCGGGCAAATCGTCGTTCGAAAAACGATCGAGATCGATTCTTTACAAACCGCAATCGATTGGTCGAAACAACCTTTATTGATCGGAAGAATCGAATCTTTTCCGTTAAAGAAATTATTTCAGCAAGGTCTCAACTACTTTTTAGATCTTCAAACCTCTCAGATCATTGATATTCCGTTGGAAAATGTTTCGCAAAGAAAAGGATTGAATTCGATCGTAGTCGGGCCCGATTCGCTTTTGTTTCAAAGAATTCGAGCTCATCTCAAAGTTCTGGGATGGGAAACGATTCCTTGCAGAGAGTTATCCGCGCTCAAGGAAATATTTAAAGAATACGAACCCGGCCTATTTTTCGTGGATTGGGAAAGATTGAACGTTAGGGATACGGTGGATCGGTTGAAGAATCTACCTCAAAGAGGGATTTTTCCGTCCGTGATTGGAATCAGGGACGTAAGACGGGAGAATCTTTTTCGGGATCTTTCCGCCGGAATCGGGGACTTTTGTCGGGAATTATATTCAGAAAAAGAAATATTCGAAATTTTGAATCATTCCATTCCGAATTTGGAGAGCGAAAGTTATAGTTCCGAAAATTTCAAAAGATTAGTTTTTAAGTTTAGAACCGGAATTCAACCTGCCGAAATTCGAGTCGAAAAAACCGCACCGACTCAGTTTTTCGGTTCTCATTTGGAAAAAATCAAACAGAGAAAGATACTCGATTGGATGAATGAGTTTCTTTGAGAGTTTGCGCTTAGAGGCCCCGTCTCAAAACCTTAAAAAGACATCTCTAAACGATCCGGTAAGTTTCTAAAAAAACGTGAGAGTTCTCACAGATGACGTCGTATTGGTTGCTTTCCTATCGTTTAAAATTGTAGTAGTTCTACATTTTGATGTTTTAGTACGGGTTCTTACTACTCGGACGCGTGAAAATGATACTCGAAAATAAGCGGTCGGTTTTGCAAAAGTACAGCGGTTCTCAAAAATTAAGTCAAATCGGGAAATCCCGGCCTTTTAAAGGAAGATTCCAAGATTCCAATATTCTAATTTTCGAAATAAGTTTGTCATAGTATTCTATTCGTGCGTTCGAGTAGTAAGTGGACAAACGACGGTGATTTGCTTACGATCGCATTTAACGTGATTAGGGTCGTAAGAAAGTTTGGGCGAATAAGAAACTAAAGTGTCACCCTTCCTAAGGGCACCACAAGTACTTGAATCCGAAGATAAATCTGTCGGAATTCCGACAAATCCTCTGTGAAAGAAACTTACGCCCCGCAGAGCGACCTATCTCGCGACCCTTCGGGAGCGAGATTTGAGTTTAGGAAAGCTCTGCACCTAAGTTCTTTCAACGCGCCCCTTAGGAAGCGTTGTGTCTGAATTTTCCTGATTTTGGGTGATTGAAGTATATCGAACTCACGTTATTTAAAGACGAGCTAATACCTCACTAAGGTTTAAAAGAACATAATACTTTAATTCCCGTCACAATTGTTGTCGTAGGACTTATCGACCTTTAAGAGAAAGGAATTTCCTTGTTTCGAACTAATTTTTCCGCGAGATCGATTTCCATCGGGTGAGAATAATAGTATCCCTGACCGAAATCACAATTGAGCTCTCGAAGAAGTTTGTGTTGTATTTCGTTCTCCACGCCTTCCACAATGATCGCCTTGCCCATTGCTTGCACCAAATTTACCATGGAAGTAATCACCGCGCGAGTGGAAGTTTGAAAGTAATTGAAAAGAAACATTTTGTCTAGCTTGATATAATCGATCGGAAGGTGAATGAGCCTTCCTAAAGAAGAATATCCTTTTCCGAAATCGTCGATCGCAAACTTAAATCCGTAATCTTTGAGAGAGGCGATAACCTTACCGATTTGGGACTCTCTCGAATCGAAAGAATCTTCCACAATTTCCAAAATGATATGACTCGGTTGGATTTTATAATAGTCGCTCGCCTCTTTAAGCAGCGGAAAGATATTTTTATCGCCGAGTTGTTTCGGAGATATGTTTAAGGATAAGGAGACATTCTCCGATTTTAATATTGAATTTTCGTAATATCGGAACGTTTCCCAGATCATCCATTCTCCGATGGTTTTGATAAAACTGGAACTCTCGGCGATCGAAATGAAACTTCCGGGAAGAAGTTTACCTTTTTCCGGATGATTCCAACGTACCAGAGTTTCCATAGAAAAAAATCGGTTCTCTTTGAGATCGATGATAGGTTGAAAATGAATTTCCAATTCGTTACGGTTTAGTACCTTTCTCAGGTCGATTTCGATTTTCGATTTTTCGAAAGTTGAGGCGATTGCGTTTTGGTCGTAGTAAAACAAGGAGTTTGGACCGAGCAAACAGGATCGCTGGAGAGCCTCTTTTAGAATTCCGAGAGCGTTCATATCCGATCCGGATTTGGAATCGAATTTTGTGTAGCCGATGTTCACGTTGAGATGGAATTCTCTTTCTTCATAAGTGAAAGGAAAATCAAAAAGCATTTGGATGCATTCCGCGAACCATTCCGCTTTGATTTCGGAATCTATATGTGCGGATGAAATTAAAAATTTGTCGCTTTCAATTCTAAATAAATGATCGTTTGGATTCAGATACTTTTTCAATCGATCGGCCACTTTCGTGTAGATATATTCAAAATAAGAATTGTTTTCTTTGGATACGATCGAATCCGGATTGGATATGGAAATCAAAAACGAAAAATGTCCGTTGATGGCGGAGTCGTCTTCGGTGATTTGTTTTCCAAAATGATTTAAAAAATATTTTTGATTGGGAAGATTCGTGTTTCGATCCCAGTGTCCCGTTTCGTATCCGTTTTTGGTTTGGGTATTCGGTTGAGGTTTAAACCGAATCATATAAGAGTCTTCAAAATTGTGAACGCTGAGTCGTAGTTGGAAATTTGTTTCGTCTAAAAAGGAATCTTCGGGGTCTTCGATTTCTTGAAGAAGATGGGATATGTTCGTATCGTTCTCCAAATGTTGATTTTCCTTGGATTTAAGAAGAGGTATTATCTTTTCGTAAAGCACTTGGAAGTTTGGAAAGGACCAAAAATTTTGAAATTTATGATTTGCATATACAGTTTTCCAGTCACGGTCTAAAACAACAATTCCTTCCGTCGACTGATCCGAAAAATACAACAATGATTTTTGTAAGGACGGAGATAGGTTCTGTATTTGCATTCCCATGTATGAAATTGTAACGTCAGATAGCAATAATGAAATCCGTACTATAATTCAAAATGTTTTTTATTATAATTTTATGTATAAAAATGCAATTTTGTTTCAGTTTAGTTCCATGGAAAATTGTTTTTATCTTTTTCCCTTGATAAAATTATTTTGTAGGACAATGAGAATTTTCTCTTGAATGAGAAAATTTTTCCTTTGGGGAAGTTCGCTAATTTACATTTGTTTTTGATAATGAGCTGTGGGAAGGTTTTGTTTTCGGCTTTCCATAGAATTGCGCACGAATTCCGAATGCGGAATAAATTAATCACTTGGCCTCAGAAGAGTTTTTTTCTTTTTGGAATTAAGGTTTTTTATCTTTTCGGCTTATTTTGAACAGTTGTAGAAAAAGATTCATTAAGAGCTGTTCCAAGACTTTAGGATCTGGGAACTTCCAGGTTTTTGTTATAAATTTGTTGGATGATTCCGGCCGGGTTTTTTTAAGGTTTTGGGCAGGCTTTAAATACAAGGATAAAGGTTTTGAACATAGAGTTCTATAAGGTTCAGTACGCCGAAATTCAAAAACTGCTGAACGATATTGAAAAAAGACTTCTTAGGGAAGGGGAAATTTCCGAAGGCATGGACGAACTTTTGCACGAGCTTGCAAGTTTTTCCGCGAGATTGAAGCTTCATCTTAATCTGGAAGAGAATTTGATCTATCCCAAAATCAAAAGTTTACAGATTGAAAATATTTCCTCTCTTGCCGAAAACTTCAGAAGCCGCTCCATCGATCTGAAAAATTCTTTTAAAAAGTACTACTCCAACTGGTTGCTCCCTTCCTCCATTTTAAAAAACGAAAGTCAGTTTCGGGAAGAAACGGAGGAGTTGATTTTCAATTTGAGGGATAAGTTTCGAAAAGAAGAAAATGAAATTTATGTTCTTCTTTAAAGTCGCTTAACGTTTTTCCATCCAGGAAATACATTTCTTTAAAAGATTCTGCATCGTTTTGTATTCCTTTTTTACCGGATATCCGTGTCCCGGTAAAATCCATTCGAAAGAATAGTCCTTCAATTTTTTCATGGAATTGATCTGTTCCGGCCAAGAATACCAACAAACTCCCTTGAAAGCAATTAGGCGGTCCTTTTGAGGATCATAGGCGAGATGGTCTCCCGTAAAAAGAAACCGATCTTCCAATGATAATACCGAGTGTCCTTTTGTATGTCCCGGAGTGGGAATGATTTTGACATCCCTCCCGAGTTTGAATACTGTTTCGCCCTTTAAGACGATTTCCGCGGAAGGAATCGACCTTAGATCGTATTCGTGGATGATTCGGTCACACCCGAATCGTTCCCTGAATTTTTGATGATCGGCGACATCGTCTTGATGGGTTAAAAAATGATAACGGATTCCTCCCAAAGATTCTATCTTACTTGCGAGAGAAGGTACGAATCGGGGAGAATCTACGAGAATATTTCCATCTTCTCTAAGGATGAGATAAGAAAATGCTCCGAAGGAATCTTTTGAATGATAACCGCAATAGTATACGTTTGCTTCAATTTTGGAAGGAAACGTTTTTTTCGCTTCTTTTAGATCCATTCTGTCTTCGGTTCCGATAGAAGTAGTCGGACAGGAAAGCAAGGCTCGAAGCGCTTCGATTTTTTCAGATTCCGTTTCCGGTTGTTTCCTAACGTAAGAACCTCCGTTTTTTTCGAAGAACGTGGATGGTGCGATGATTCTACACGTTTCGCAGTCGATACAGGTGGAATCCACGTAGAAGTTGCCTTCTTGGTTTTCTTGGCGTTTTTTCAACTGATTTGCCACGCTCTTTAGACGCCGATTTCGAGGGCCGTTTCGTTTCGAACGGGATCTAAAAAAAATAATTCCCAAACAACTTGTTTTTGCCCGAATCGGTTCATTTTGGAAATAATTTTTTGAATTTTCCTTTCCCTTGGATTTTAAAAGATTTCTTTTCGCGTCTGTTCAGTTGATACTTTCGTTATCGCGGTTCGACCCAGTTGTTAAGGACATTGATTCATTTGATCGTTTGCGCGTTCGAAAAATATCCGATATTTGCATTTGGTTACGTTATGAAGGTCGTGAGATTGTAATTGAATTGAAACAATTCCCTCATCTGATTGTAATGCAAATGAAATATAGATTTCGGTGGAATTACAAAAAGCTCAAGCAGAGAAGGGGAAAAGGTTGTTAACCGACATCTTGAAATGGAAAAGCAAAAAAAATGTAATAAAAGAAGTAGAAAGTTACAAATCGGTTTTCAGATTTTTGGTTTAATTTTATCCATTGAAACCGGGTTATTCGCCCAAGAAAAACCTACCGGTGGAGATTCTAAACCTACTGAAAAATCGAAAAAGGAATTTTATGAAGACAATGATACCGGTTTGATTTATACAAAACCGGGTCCGAACCGAACTAAAATCGATTCTTTGGGGAAAGAGAATTATCCGGAACGTAAGGATATGCAGCTTCCGAATCATTTCAAACACAGACCTGAAAATATCAATGAAGAGAAACTTGTGATTGCGGCAAGAACTCAGTTCCGCGGCGTCAGTGGGGATCGCCAATCTTCTTTTTCGGGGAACGAAGACTTTCATACTGTAGACGCGAACTTTAGACGACTCCGTCTCGGTTTCTTTTATCAAGGAGCGAAATGGTGGGGCTTTGCGACTCAGCTTCGTTTGGAAAACGCTCTCAATAGCCAGTTTTTAAGAGTCACAAAGAATAAAACTACGGGAGACGTTCAGGACGTCACATTAAACGATGCCCGAGGTTTGATCCATGAGGCTGTAATTTGGGTGAACATTCCGATTCTCAGTTCTCGCATTACTTTAGGGCAGATCAACGTTCCGTTTAACAGAGAGTATATTCAAAGTTCTGCAAATTTCATTTCCTTGGAAAGATCGGTTGTAACGAACATGCTTCCTCAGTTCGATACGGGCGCGATGATTGCAATCCATCCTCTTGAAGCGATCGATAAAAAATATACGCGATATTTGTCTCTTCACGGTTTTGTCGGGAACGGCCACGGTGGCGGAGGAGATTACGGTTACGGTAGAAGACAGGATAATACCGCCGCACGTCAGAACCTTCCTCAATTGCTCGCTCCGATTTATTACGGAAGAGTCCAATACAACGCCTTGGGAGGTCTTATAAAAAGGGGAAATGACATCGGCTGGGTGGAAGGAGACGAGATCTTTCAAGACGATGCGAAATTATCTTTCGGGGCGGCGGTGGCTCAGACTACTCAACTCAAAACTTCTCAACCGGTTCCCGTTGAGTTTCTTCTTAAGGATCAAACCCCGACGAGATTGGCAATTCAACAAACGACTCCCACCGGTGGAATCGATCCCACGGGACTTAAATCCGATTACCTTGCGGACAGAACGATCACGACTCCGGGGCGTCCCAATTTCGGAATCGTCGGTCATACATACGATATGACTTTTACGTGGAAGGGTTTTTATTTGAATGGGGCTTGGAGTAAATTTTCGGGTTCTGCGGCCAACCAAGTGATGAGTTATCACGGTACGATCGGTTATAATTTTCATCTCTACGATTCGAAGTATATTATGCCCGTTT
>NZ_CP040840.1:3477500-3507500 GCF_006874765.1 Leptospira weilii | reverse complement strand
GAAGGAAGAATCTATTCCGGACAAGATGCGTTTAGAAATAAACTCGTAGACGAAATCGGCGGAAGAAAGGAAGCCCTGGAGGAATTGTCCAGGCTCTGTCAGTACGACGGAGAGATTCCTCTTTATGAAGAGGAAGAGTCCCCGTTTGACAGATTGTTTATGATGTTAGGGTCCAAGATGAATTCTTTTTCGAGTGAAAGAATTTTCTTCAGAGAATTCAAAAATTCACCGGTACTCGTAATTCTTCCTCAGGCTATCAGGTAGGACCTCATTGAAAGATTTATTTAATTCTATACTGGGATTGTTGGAAGCCGCTATTTACGAGCCGATTCGATTGGAAACGGCGCTTGCAAATCTTTCCGAAAAAAATCTGAATTTATATTCTTGGATCGTATTGATTCCGAGTGCGTTGAGCATCTCCGTCGGCGCTACTTATCTTTCTCCCCCTTACACCGGGAATTCTATGGGAATGATCGGACTTGCGTTTCTTGCAAACCTATCCATGATATCCGTTCTTCCGATGATCTTAGGAGCTGTGATCGATTTTTATGCCCAGAGAAAACAAAGAACGGGTAACGTTCATTATTCTTACAATTTATGTCGTTTTGGAATGACGGTTTTTATTTTTTTTACTCCTATTTCCATTTTATTCCACGAGGTTGGCCTGAGCGGAGGAATCGGTTACTTTTCGATTTTACTTTTTTTGATCGGTTATTATGTCGCGGTCGTTTCAAAAGGAATTCAGTTTATTTATGATTTAAAAACTTCGGATGCGGTCCGTTTTTCTTTAACCGCCGTTTTGATTTCGGGTGTTTTTCCTTTCGTATTCTATTTTTATATTTCCGGTTCTATTCTTCATTTGGTCTTATGAATATTTTAATTACAAACGACGATGGAATTGCCTCTTCGGGGATCAAAGCTTTGGAGGCAATTCTTCAAAAAGAACACGATACGTTCCTAATCGCTCCTTTGAGAGAAAGGTCCGCAACTTCCATGGCATTGTCGATTTACGATTCGATGAGAGTGGAAAGAATCAACGATAATCATTATATCGTAGACGGATATCCTGCGGACTGCGTGAACATAGGATTACACGGAGATATTTTTCCGAAGATAGATTTTGTATTATCCGGAATCAATCGAGGTGTGAATTTGGGCCACGATATTCATTACTCGGGAACGGTCGGAGCGGCGAGACACGGAGCGGTCCACAGCCGACTTTCTTTGGCTGTAAGTTCCGGAAATGTTACTAAAGATTATGATTATATTCGAGAAGCTGAATTCGTTCGGCATTTCATCAACGAATATTCCTCTCTTTTGAAGGTGGGAATCGTCTACAACATGAATATTCCGTTCGACTTCGTCTCTTCGACGGAAAATCTTAGGATTACCAGGCTGGGAAAGCGTACATACGAGGACACTTATTCTAAGAAAAATATCATCGGAGGTATCGCCG
Organism: Leptospira weilii; assembly: GCF_006874765.1. NCBI lineage: Bacteria > Pseudomonadati > Spirochaetota > Leptospiria > Leptospirales > Leptospiraceae > Leptospira > Leptospira weilii. The sequence goes on along the minus strand of NZ_CP040840.1, from coordinate 3,506,044 downwards.
ATTTTTATCTCGGTGGTTCCGAACTGGGACATGCCACGGAAGAAGGAACTGACTTTACCGCTTTTTTCTCCGGAAAAATTTCCTTAACTCCTTTGTCTCTCGATCAGACGGATTTTTCGCTTGTGCGCGAACTTTCGGATTCTTTCAGCAATCGTTTGTCTTAGGACCTCAAAAAAAACCGAAATGGATTCGGAATTGAAAAAATAAAACCCGCCTTAAGAAAATCGGCTCTTCAGAGGAAAAGTTGTAAGATTTTTGACCGAGAAAAAGTTTGTCCCAAAACTTTGGAATGTGGAACTACAACGTTATATTACGAATTTACTCGATGATTAAAACTGATTTCTCTTAAGGTTTCGCGGCAGGTTCTTAGATCGACTTTTGAATAAATTAGAGTTGTTGAAAAATCCCATAATGGAGTTAAAAAAACTGCTTTGATCGCTCATTTCAATGAAATGGAAACAGAAGGAAAATTAATTTTTCAACAACTCTATTATAAGAATGTCGGATAAAAGTAAAAAATCTAAAAAGAGAATTCTTCAGGAAATCGATAAGGGAAATTTTCTTTTTGCCCTTACTCTGATCGATCGTGAGATTTCCTCCGGCAACGAGGACCCGGAATTATATTATAATTTTGCGATATGTTGCGTTAGAACCAATAATCATAAGAAATGCGTTTCCATTTTGGAGGAACTTCTTGAAAAATTTCCCAGATTCGGCGAGCGGGAGAATTCGATTCTTATGATTGTGTACGCTTTAATTCAAAATAAAGAATATGTTAAAGCACTGGAAAAATGTGAGGAACGTCTCAAGATTCAAGTGGACGATTTGAGAATTCTTTCCATGAAGGCTTTCGCTTTGGAAAAGTCCGGTCGTATAGAAGACGCAATCGATATTCATAAAAAGATTCTTAAATTACGTCCCGATTATAAGAACAGTTTAAATTCTCTCGGTTATCTGCTTTTGAATCAAAGAGATCCAAGTCCAGAAGAATGGAAATTGGCCGCCGATTGTTTAAAATCAGTTCTTAAAAACGAACCTGAAAATCCCGCATATTTGGATTCCTTCGGCGTACTTCTGTATAAGAGCGGTAAGAAAGAAGAAGCGATTTTGGCTTTTAAAAAAGCCCTCTTGAAAGTTCCTACACACCCTGAGATCTTACGACATATCGAAAAAGTGGAAGACTCTACTTGACAGTGGGACCGTTTTTAAAAACATAGAGTCGAAAACGGGATGTAGCGCAGGGGTAGCGCATCTGCCTTGGGAGCAGAGGGTCGTAGGTTCAAATCCTATCATCCCGATTTTAATCCTCCAAGACTCGGTAGCTCAGTTGGATAGAGCAACTGCCTTCTAAGCAGTGGGTCGGGGGTTCGAATCCCTCTCGGGTCACCAGGATAAACAGAGACGGAGAACGTAGCTCAGTTGGTAGAGCTCCAGTTTGTGGTACTGGCCGTCGCGGGTTCGATTCCCGTCGTTCTCCCCAGTTTTTATGGGAACGTGCCTTCACTTTTTGTAAAATTGTGGTCTTTCTAATCCTCGCTCAGCCATATATCTTCTAAACAAAATCCTTTTTTTTCATTTGGGTAGCTTTGGCCTTTTGTGATCCAGGTTCCGTTGACCGTCCAAATAAACATTTTCTGTGGGAACTCCAAACTTGCTTCCGGCCGATAGTAGGATTCTAACGGAATTTTAAAATGTTTGGATTCTGAAAAGTTTAAAACTCTTTCGCCTAAAATTCTGTCCTTGGGCATCCTAAGTTCTTTGTCCATGTCGATCGATTCTCTTAGGATTAAACCGAGTTTTAATTTTTCTAGAGTTTGTTTGCAACCTACAACATGAAGGGTTTTCCATTTTGAAATTTCAGGTTTATTTTCTTTGAGATGATGTGTTTGTCTTAATTCTAAGAAAAAATCTTCTTCTCTATTTGAATGACGAAGTTTCGTCCAGGTTGTATAAGGATTTCGATCCAGAAGATGGCCGATTCTTGAGTCTTTATTGGAAAGATAAGAATTCGTAAAGTCGAAAGATAGAAATGGAGGCTGAATTGTAAATGCTTCGATTTTATTCTTTGTAGTATTGAAAAGGTAAAGATTTCCGGTTATGATTGCGATTGGGAAAATTGGGACTAAAATCTTCGAGAGTAGACTTTTGGGAATCATAGAATCAAAAATGTGGGAACTCACACCTTGGGGCAATCAGGATTCTGATTTTTCGAATCTTTCGAGTAAGGATAAAAGGTGATAAATAATGAACATAGGAATTACCGGCGGGACCGGGTTGATAGGAAGAGCTCTTGCGCTTCGATTGCTTAAGACGGGGCATTTTGTAAGAATTTTTAGCCGGTCTTTCGACATTCCTGTATTTCTTCGAGAGAGGAAAAATTTTGAAATTGTGGTAGGAGATTTTCCAAAACCTGAGCGTTTGGAAGGATTAGATGGCATTGTAAATCTTGCCGGAGCGCCTATTGTAGGAGTTAGATGGACTAGGAAAGTGAAAGAGGAAATTCGTTCTTCCAGAGTGAATTATACTGAAAATTTGGTTTCTTCCGTTTCTAAAATTGTGGGAACTCCGCCAAAAGTTTTTATCCAAGGATCTGCTATCGGGTATTACGGCTTTTTTGAAAACGGTACGGTGAATTTCTCGGAGGATTCCGCTCCCGGTACGGATTACCTCGCGTCGTTATGCGTTGATTGGGAAACCGCTTCCGAGCCGCTTTCAAAACTTGGAATCAGGTTAGTCCGAATTAGAACCGGCGTTGTTTTAAGTCTTTACGGAGGAGCTCTGGGAAGTATGCTTTCTCCTTTTCGATTGGGCTTGGGAGGACCGATAGGTTCCGGAAGGCAGATCTTTAGCTGGATCCATATCGAAGACATGGTCGGCGCGATTGTTCATTTATTAGAAAATTCTAATCTTTCGGGAGCATTCAATTTAGTAGCCCCAAATCCGGTAAGTAATGAGATCTTTTCGAAAACACTCGCAAATATATTAAAACGTCCCGCATTTTTTAGAGTTCCGGAGACGATTTTAAAAGTCCTTTATCGGGACGGCGCGGACGTGATCTTAAAAGGGCAGAAAGTGATACCGGAGAAATTGCAAAAATCTGGATTTTCTTTTTTATATCCAAGGCTTGACCTGGCATTGCGAGATCTCTTGATCTCAAGTTCGTAATTTCTTAAAACTACTCATCTCTACATAATAGAGTGTCTAAAATTCTGCGTTTAAACATGGGATTTGTGCTCAAATTAAGGTACTCTATTTTATAGGGATCAGTAAAAGTCCATCTCAAAACCTTAAAAAATTCAATTGTGGATCAACAAAACTGCTTCAATCGTTCATTTCAGTGAAACAAAAACAAACGGAGAATGAATTTTTCAAAAACTCTAATATCTCTAAAAGTCCGACAAACTTCTAAAAAATGCAGGAGTTCCAACGTTTAATTAGGGATCAGTGGATAGGAGTCAGGGTTCAGTGTAAAGTCCTAAAAAGGTTTACACATATCATGAAGCACGGTGAACGCATTCCGGAGTTAAAAAACCTAAATGTTATCCACGAGTATTTAAAACCCTGACATCTACTACTCGGACGCATGAGTAGAATACTATGATAAACTTATTTCGAAAATTAGAATGTTGGAATATTTCTCTAAAGAGTCGGGAATTTCCGATTTGACTTAATTTTTGAGGACTGCCGTACTTTTGTAAATCGACCGCTGATTTTTGAGTATCATTTTCATGCGTCTGAGTAGTAATATCTAAAAAGTTTCTACATTTTGAAGCGGCTCTGGAAGAAATTTTAAAATCGGTTGAAAGAAAAAGTTTTTTTCGTATTAAAATGTTGTAACACAACGAACTTTGAGCTGTTGGGCTTTGTCATTTAGACCTGTAAATAAGGAGCCAGTTGTGAAAGAGATACTGACTGTGAAAAAAGTATTGTTTTCATAGGTTGTCGATGTCCAATAGTTAGAGTTTGGGGTATTTGGAAAGGAAGCAACGTCGATGGCAGGGTTATTATTATTGAAATCGACGATGCTCAAAAGTTCGTTGGCGTTTGGTAATCTCCAATTTGTTCTTCCTGCTAAATTCAAAACATCACATGCATTGAGAGCCGCACTCCAATCCAAATCCAAGGGCGCACCACCTATACATCCTGCACCGGCCTGTCCTTCCGAACACTGAGACCATAGAAGTCCCGTATTTTGATCTCTGACCGTTCCGTCTAAGAGGTCCATAAAGGAGAACGCCGGAATCGGGTTTCCGGAAACACAACGAAGATTGATGTTATTTCCTTGTGGCTCATTCGAAGTCCCCAAATTCGCGGCCGAAAAGTTGATCACCCAATTGGAACCGGGTGTTGTAATATCGGGCGTATTCGTCATGTAGTTGGTTCCTGAAAATGTATTTGGAAAGGAAGTATTGTTGATATGCGGATTGTTTGAATAGTGAAGCAGAGAAGCTAACTCTTTGATTGTAGGAATTCTCCAGTTGGTTTTTCCCGCATAACCTCGTCCACCATTGAGTCCGTTTAAGTTTGTACAACTTCCCACTAACCCTGCGTTTGCATTGTTCCAATTGATTGCGATTGCTGCTCCGGAACAATTCGAACCGGTTTGACCCTGAGCGCAAGTTTTCCAAGTAAGTCCGTGTAGAGTATCTAACGTAGTATAATCCGAAGTAAATTCGCAGCTTGGGGTTGGGGCGGAAAAAGTGCGCGCGTTTGGGGTATTGCTAAATTCTCCATCATTACCAGTCCCCGGACACGCAACAGCAGTTCCTGCATTATCCCAACAAATCGTCTGCCCCGTATCAAAAACGGCTCCCGGATTAAAATTCGTAGGTCCGTTTGAACATTGAGAATTATTTGCCGAGCTGTTTACTTCTTGGCCATTGGAAGCTGACGCTTGCAGATATTGGAATATAACATAAGGAGGATCCGGTTTGCCCGGAAGTTTTGCACAGAAAAGAAGAGAAAAAATAAAAAAAGATAGGATATATCTATGCATACACTTTTTACCCTCGGCGTTCTTAATCCCTAACAGAAAGAAACTTGAGAAAAGGTTTCATTTTATCACATGAATGATTTATTGAAAGATTTTATTCCAAGCTCTCAAAAAGATGTAGGTCAGAATGGTATCTTATTCTTGAATCGGGTTTTTATAAAGTTAAATTTAAAGCCGAAGTGGTCAGATTATATTATTTTTAGAAATGGACCAGTGAAATTTAGAAGCGGTTTTTTAGATTTAAGAACAGAAATCGTTTTGAAATAGCTTCAAGAGATTTTTCCGAAGACATTTCTATATAAGTGAGTGATATTTCCGCATATAGTTCCGACAAAATGTCACATTATTTAGAATAAAGTTCGTTTTTTAGAATATAATCCAAAACTTTTTTTGGAATTCGATTCGGAGTTGTGGATTGAAAGAATGATTGCCTTAAGTCCGTGGAACTCGCCGGAATCAAAGGATTTTTCAAAAATTGAAATTGAGAGAAAAGTTTTGAATTCTGAGGAACTACTTCCGAGAATCTTCGAAAGACGAAAACTTTTCGAACTTCATCCAAAATTTTTTCATAATTCCTCCACTCGTGAAAATTGGAATAATTATCCTCTCCGATTAAAAGAACAAACTCTCGATTCGGATGGAGAATTTTGAGTTTTTGAATCGTTTCAATCGTATAACTCGGACCCGGATGATTCAATTCCAGATCCAAAATTCGAATTGGCTCCGAAAGCTCGGAGACAAATAGATTCAACATTTCTAATATACTTTCGGGAGAAGAAAACTTCTCTCCTTTGAGAGGATTCTTTCGGTTTGGAATCAGAAAGACTTCCTTACACTCTGGGACTTCCCGAAAAAAAGACTTTAAAATTCCCGAATGTCCTTCGTGAGGAGGATCGAAACTGCCTCCGAAAATTCCCGTGAGAATTGGTGAAGTCATGGGTTAATTTCGGATTTGTCCGTTTCCGGTTACATAGGTGGTTGTGGTCGTGAGGTGGGCCAAACCCATAGGCCCACGGACGTGTAACTTGCCGGTGGAAATTCCGACTTCGGCGCCGAGACCGAATTCCGCGCCGTCGTGAAAACGGGTGGAACAATTGACGAATAAAGCGGCGGAATCTAAGGAAGTTGTGAAAATTTTAGCCGCGCTTAAATCTTCCGTGACGATGGCTTCCGTATGACCTGAAGAAGTTCTTTCGATAAAGGCTAACGCTTCTTCCAAGCTGGAAACCGTTTTTACCGAAAGACGAAGATCCAAAAATTCTTCCTGATAGTCCTCTTCTTTAACCGGCTTTCCTTTCGGGTACAAAGAAAGCGCGGAAGGATCAAGTAATAGCTCCACACCTTCTTTGGCTAAAGCTTGTAACAATTCTTTTCGAAACGGATAACCGTTGTGAAGTATTAAATTTTCCGTAGCGTTACATACTCCCGGTCTTTGCACCTTGGAGTTGATTACGATCGGAATTACTTTCGCAGGATCGGCATCCTGATCGATATAGAGATTACAAACACCTTTATCATGTTTGACGACCGGAATCATAGAATGCTCCGAGACAAATTTGATCAAACCTTCTCCGCCTCTCGGAACCACTATGTCGATCAAAGAAGCCTGTTGAAGGAAAGGAAGCATAAAGGAACGATCCGTTTTGTCTACGAAAGTGATCGCACTTGTATCGATTCCTTCTTTGTTTAGAATTTCATGAAATAGTTTTACTAAAATCGCGTTGGAATGAAACGCTTCGCTTCCCCCTCTGAGAATACATGCGTTCCCCGATTTGAAAGAAAGGGCGCCTACGTCAATCGTTACGTTCGGACGAGATTCGTAGATGACCATCACGACTCCGAGAGGGACTCTTTTGGTCACAAGTTCGAGACCGTTCGGGAGGGTCAAACCTCTCGTAACTTCTCCGACGGGATCTGGAAGCGAAACGATTTCTCGAACTGCGGAAGCCATGGAAGCGACTCGCTTCTCATTTAATAAAAGACGATCCATCAAAGCGGAAGAGAGGTTTTTTTCCTTGCCGTTTTTTAGGTCGGACTCGTTTGCGGAAAGGATTTCCGATTTACGTTTTTCTAATAGGTCTGCAAGTCCCAAAAGAACCTTATTTTTTTGGGATGAAGAAAGTGATTTTAAAGTTCTCGAAGCTTTTTTGGTCCGATAAGAAAGTTCTTTAACGTATTCGATTTCTTTCATAGATGATTTTCTCCGTTGCCGTTTCGATTTTTACGGATGATTTCTTTCACATTTTCCTCAGAAAAAACTCGGTTTCCGGAGGGCGCAACCAAAGTTCCGGCCGAGTTTTTTTCCAAAAATTCTCGGATCGCGTGCATTTTCTTGCCGTTTAAGATCGCGGTCGGTACTCCTGCTTCCGATAATAGGCCGGCTGATTTAAGTTTGGTGAACATTCCGCCGGTTCCGGGACCGCTCGGGCCGCCCGCGAGATTCAGATCGTCTTTGGAAATTCCTTTCAAAAAAGGGACTACTTTCTCTTCTTTGAGAAATCCATCCACTCCGGTTAAAATGAGGAGCAAATCCGCGCCTACAATCAAACTTACAAGCGCGGAAAGCATATCGTTGTCTCCGAATTTCACTTCTTCGGTTGCGACCGAGTCGTTCTCGTTGACGATAGGAAGCACTCCCCATTCCAAAAGCTGAGTGAACGTGTTCTTTAGATTTTTATAACCTTCTTTGGATTCCAGGTCCAGAACGCCGAAAAGAATCTGAGCTATGCTCAAGTTCACTTTGGAAAAAAAACTGTCGTAAAGATTGATGAGTCTGTTCTGACCCATAGCGGCTAACGCTTGTTTTTCGGAGAGAGAGTCTCCAGACGGGATGGAAGAGGGGAGTTCGTTTAACAAAAGTCTTCCTCTTGCGATCGCGCCGGAGGAAACTAGGATCACTTTTTTACCTAGATCTCTGAGATGGCGAATGTCGCTTACCAATTGAAATAAAAAATCGTTCACTTCCGATTCCGGGCCGGACAATCTCGCGGAACCTACTTTGATCACGATCATTTCCGCGCTGTGGATTTTTTCTGACAGTGAATTTCGTTCCATATTCATTTCGTTATATCCTGTAAGCCGATTCGAGTTGAAATTTTTTTTTGAATCTACTTTTACGAAGCCCGTTTCTGCAATTAAATGTCTGCCCCAAAAATTTAAAAGAAATTGACGATAAGTATTCGATAGTTCGTAACAAAGCCCAAGACTTCTCACAACAACCGTGTCTTTGGTAAGATGTCTAGAATCCTTAAGCATAACCTTACTCACAAGTACTTGGATCCGAAGATAAATCTGTCGGAATTACGACAAATCCTCTGTGAAACTTACGTCCCGTCCCGCAGAGCGACCTATCTCGCGACCCTTCGGAGCGAGATTTGAGTTTAGGAAAGCTCTGCGCCGGAGTTTATGCGGTCGACTTTGTTAAGTCGCCACACTTTGGTTTGCGGTGGCCGATTTAGATTCATCTACGGGCCGCGAGATAGGGCTCCGGAAGATTTTTCTCTATCAAAAAATGATACTTCTGCAAGTAAAAAGCCTTATTCTTGTCGGAACACTTGAAAAATATCAGTTTTTGATCCTTATTATCCTAAAAGCCTTCTTAATTTGTGGGGTTGGTTATGCTTAAGCACCCGCTACTAGTCACTCGAAGTGTGGTTTTCACATTTTAAGATCTTGGAACAACCTCCAAAGAAAAAAATGTTCTAAAACGGATTTCATTCCTTAATTTCCTTCGGGTTTTCGAAAGAATCTAAAATATCGGATTCATTTGAAGAAATCGATTTCGGCTCTTTGGTTGATTTAAGGACTTTTTCGATTTCATCCTTAAAAAAAGCCTCGTCCATCGCTTCCAAAAGTTTTTCCAGATTTGTCTCTTTGTCCGCGGAGATCGCGATCACTTTGCCGAGATGAGTAACTTTGGAGATTATATCCTTCGTAAATTCGGGATCATCCCAAATATCGATTTTGTTTAGTACGATAAGATAAGGTCGGTTGAGCAGCTCCTGATTGTATGTGAAAAGTTCGTTCCGAAGCATCTTCAAATCTTCCTCAATATCCAGAGAAGAAGCGTCGAAAAGATACAAAATTCCTTTGACTCGTTCTATGTGACGTAGAAAAGAAAGACCGAGTCCGATTCCCATACTCGCGCCTTCGATGATGCCGGGGATATCCGCGATCGTAAAACGAAAGATATCGCCTCTTCGTTTAACAACGCCGAGATTCGGAGAAAGGGTTGTGAACGCATAGCCTGCTATTTTAGGGTGGGCGTCCGTGATTTTCGAGATCAGCGTGGATTTACCCGCGTTTGGAAGACCTACGATTCCGACGTCGGCTAAAAGTTTAAGAGAAAGGCGTAAAAATTTATATTCTCCCTCTTCACCAGGTTGTGCGAAACGGGGAGTTTGATTGGTGGAGGATTTAAAATGAGTATTTCCTTTGCCGCCTCGACCGCCTCGAACGACTACGAACTCTTGCGTTTCGGATACGAAATCAAAAAGAAGATCTCCGGTTTCCTCGTCGTAGATTTGAGTTCCTAGAGGAACGAATAGAATTAGGTCTTCTCCTTTTTTACCGGAACAGTTATCGCCTACTCCGGGAAAACCCGCTTCCGCTTTGAACTTCCTTTTGGAAAGATATTTGTCCAAGGTATACATGGAAAGGTTCGGGCGAATGATTACGTTGCCTCCGGTTCCTCCGTCTCCTCCGTCGGGGCCGCCGAACTCGACGTATTTCTCCCTCCGGAAATGGACGGAACCGGCTCCGCCGTGACCTGCGAACACTTCGATTGCGACTTCGTCTACAAAGGATTCCATGATATTTGAATATTCTAAATTCTTAAATCGTTTTAAAAACAAAAACCGCAGAATCCGGACCCAGAAACCATAACCTTACTTACAAGTACTTGGATCCGAAGATAAATCTGCCGGAATTCCGACAAATCCTCTGTGAAACTTACGCCCCGCAGAGCGACCTAAACACCGACCCATAGGAAGGTGTTTACTGAGTTTAGGAAAGCTCTGCGCCTGAGTTTCCCTGATTTTGGGTGGAGGCGGGAAAGACTCGGTGGATTTTTCTCTATCAGAAAATCATACTTTTTGCAAGTAAAAGGCCTCATTCTTGTCGGAACACTTAAAAAATATCAGTTTTTGATTCTTATTATCCCAGAAGCCTTCTTAATTTATGGGTTGGTTATGCCCAGAAACGGGCAGGAGGCTCCGGTTTGAGATTGAATATGAGGGTTTATTCCGGGTAAACGGATACTTGCATTTTCAATTTGGAAACCATCTCGAACTTCACTTTTCCGTGAACGAGAGCAAAAAGAGTGTGATCCTTTCCGAGACCGACGTTATTGCCGGGACGGAATTTAGTTCCTCTTTGACGAACAAGAATATTTCCCGCAAGGACGGATTCTCCTCCGAAACGTTTTACTCCGAGTCTCTGAGAATTGGAATCCCGACCGTTCTTAGAAGATCCGCCACCTTTCTTATGTGCCATTTTCTGGTACTCCTATCAGTTCAATTTCTTTCGGATATTGATCTTTCAGATTTTTTAACCCGGAAAGAATCAAATCAAAACTATTTTGTATCAATGCGTCCTGTTCGGCAAGAACCTCGAATCGAAGGTATCCATCACGAATTTCAGCGGGTCTTGCTTTGCCGGATTGGAGGAGGTGCAGATATAAGGTCTGAACCAGAACTGAGACGGCAGAGCAGAGAAGATTCTCGCCTTTTTTCCCCAAGGAAGTAGGGGAATGCCCCTCGCTTTCTAAGGAAGAATAAAACTTTCCGTTATGAATAATCCGAATTCGGATCAAACTGCGGAAAGAGAAACGACTTTTACTTTTTGGAGCTTTTGTCTGTGGCCCCAAGCTTTTTGATAGTTCTTTCTTCTTTTGTAAACATAGGCGTGAATTTTATCGCCTTTTACGTCTTCGAGAACTTTTAAAGAAACTCGAGCCGTTTTCAGCTCTGGTTGTCCGATATGAACTTTATTGCTAGATTCCGCAAAAAGAAGAACTTTCGCATCAAAGGATTCCCCCGTATTTTTGCCGGTTTTTTCGGTCAGAAATTCCTGATCCTGGGTCACCTTATATTGTCTGTTTCCAACTGAAATAATAGCGTACATATCGATTCGGCCCGTTTAAAAGTCGTTTTCAACCAATTTGGTCGAAGTTATCTAGCGGTCAAGGTGAAAATGAAAAAAGGCTTGTACAGGAAGTGCTTTCTAAATTCCATAATCTTACCCACAAGTACCTGGATCCGAAGATAAATCTGTCGGAATTCCGACAAATCCTCTGTGAAACTTACGCCCCGCAGAGCGACCTAAACACCGACCCATAGGAAGGTGTTTACTGAGTTTCGGAAAGCTCTGCGCCTGAGTTCAGGGAGTCGTTGCACTTTAGTTTCTTATTCGCCCAAACTTTCTTACGCCGAATTCACGTTATTCTAAGGTTTTCGGGCGAGTTCTAAATCCATTCCGGGTTTAGAGATTTAAGTGAAAGTGTGAAAACTCTGAACTAACCCAAGTCCGACAAAAAAGTCTTTAAAACAACAAACAATTTGGAAATTTCTTCTGATCTCGTAAGACTTCGAATGGAAATTATCCAAGCAGGGCTTACTTACAGCGCGTCCCAATACGAGACATTGAGTTTTTCGTGTACTTTATAGAGACCGAGCTGCGGTAACTCAGACGTCTCGCTTTTATTGGCGCTCGATAAAACTCAGTGTCTCGTTTCTATTGGCGCTCGACAGATTCTTATATTTTCCAATTCATTTGTAAGTTTAGCTTTCTTACTTGGCGTTAAGTTCAAATGGTTTATAATAAAATTATTAAACTTTCAGAAAAAATCGAGTCGCTTGTTTTTACCCGGTTTTCAAGTGCGTACTATAACATTATAGTGAAATGGTTTTATTATAAAATGAGAGGCAAAAAGCAAAGAGCGAATAAAAAAAAACTTTTCAGGAAGTTAAGGCATCCGATAGATTCATACAAATCTTTTTACGTAAAACTAAATACTAAGAGGATGTGTTGAATTTAACTCGATTTCAATAGGAGATACAAATGGTATCAGGAATTACACTCATCGTGCTCAGCATTCTTGCTGTGCCTTCATTGCTTTTGGCTAAAAAGCCGGACGCAAAGGAATTGCTTGCAAAGATTTCACCTTATCAAGGTTGGATCGGTCTGGTTTTCTGCTTCTGGGGAATCTACGGAATCGTATTCCAAGGACTTCTCGGTCTTGGATGGCTTCCAACCTGGCCTATTTACTGGGTGACTGCTCTTGCAGGAAATATCGTTCAAGCGGTTCTCGGGTTTATTCTCGGTTTTGGAACGATCTCTACTTACGTTCTTTCCAAGAACGAAGAGGCTAAAAAGAAAGGAGCAGAACTCCTTGCAAAATTGGCTCCCATCCAAGGTAAGTTGGGAATTTTTGGAATTGCGGTCGGAGTTTGGACTATCATAGCTTCCATTCTTTTCCACGGAGTATAATTCCATTTTTCCGGGTGAAACTTTCACCCGGAATTCCTTTCTCTCCGAAGTTTGACCTCATAACCGGATTTCAGTTATGACAAGGTAAGAATTTTTCCAAGATCGCGAGTTGATTCATCGATGTTGTAAAAAGATTATCCTCGTTTACGAACTTCTGCAATTTAGGATTCAATTTCAATACAAACCTTGCCAAAATGTTTTCCCGCCTTTAGCGTATCGAAGGCTTTGGAAGTTTCTTCGAAGGAATAAACACGATCCACAACCGGTTTGATTTTATTCGCATCAATCGCCTGGTTCATATCTTCAAAGTTTCTTTTACTTCCCACGATGATTCCTTGAATCCTGATTCCTTGCATGAGTATTGGGAATAAAGATAAATTATTGCTTTCTCCGCCCGCTAACACTCCGATCAATGCGATTGTTCCCCAGGGTTTCGTACTGGAAATCGATTTTTGTAAAGTACCGGCGCCTCCTACTTCGATGATAAGATCGGCGCCTTTCATATCCGTCATTTTGCGAACCTCTCTGTCCCAATTCGTTTTTTCGTTGTAGTTGATGACTTCGTCCGCGCCTAAGGCTTTTACTTTGTCGAGTTTATCTTTGCTGGAAGAAGTCGCAATCACCCTGCATCCCATCATTTTAGCAAATTGTAATGCAAATATGGAAACTCCTCCGGTTCCTTGAACGACCACGGTCGCTCCGGGTTGTATGTTCCCGTGAGTTACGATAGCCGTGTATGCGGTCAGCGCGGCGCAAGGAAGAGTAGAGGCTTCGGCAAAGGAAAGATGTCCTGGTATTGGAACCAATCCTTGTTCTCCGAAAACTCTATATTCGCATAGAGTTCCGTCTAACGGGCCGCCAAGAGTATTTTTCAACATATCTTTTTCCGGAGCTCCGTCGAACCAGCTTTGGGCAAAGTTCGCACAAACCTTATCACCTACCTTCCATTTTGTGACACCGGGACCGATTTGGGCAATTTCTCCCGCACCGTCGGAAAGAGGAATCAAGGGGAGTTTTTGTTTCGGATTGTATTTGCCGATTGCCATCAGATAATCCCTATAATTTAAAGAAACCGCTCTAAAACGAACGAGCACCTCTCCTTGTCCTGGAATTGGATCGGGACGTTCGGAGATTTTTAAATTTTCTAGACCGAACTGGTTTTGAATTTCATAAACTTTCATAGATACGTTTTCTCCCTAGATTGTGAATCAGTTCATCCAAAATTCTTTCCGAAAGAATTTTTCTCACCTTTGTATTTTCCTTTTGTTTTAAGAGAATCTAATTTTAAGACAAGCTTTCCGAAAACACATTTTTGCTTTTAAGAAAATCCCTAAAAATGAATTTTTCATTTGATAACGATCACTAAAATAGTGATTTCATGTGTTCATGCTTACTCAGTATCGTCTTGGGATTTTTTCTATGGCATTTGATTATCCGAAGCTTTGGACGGATGCTTCTTCCCGAATCTATATTTGGAAAGTAACGTGTTAGGCAAACGTTTTAAGATCTTTTTACTGATCTCTATTTTGAACTTGTCCCAAAACTTCAGAATCAGAAACTTCAGCAGTAAAGTTTGTTTGAAAACTCATAACCTATCTAACGTGAGTTTGGGCGAATAAGAAACTAAAGTGCGACGACTTCCTCCTATGTTTCTTGTGTCAAGGCCTTCGTTATTTTTTTACATAAGATCATATTGAGCTAATTTCCGATTTAGTAAAATAACAGAGGCGGAAAGGACTTAACAAAGTCGGGTGATAACACCGGCACTCCCATCGAACGACCCTTAGGAAGTGAGATGCTGAGCTACTCCACCGGCCTTCTTGATTCCGTCGAATCAAGAGTTCACACTTCGAACTGTCTTACGTCCAAGAATCATACTAATCTAGGGATCGGCTAAACTCAGCGAATGCCTCTCTATGGATCGGCTAAACTCAGCGAATGCCTCTCTATGGATCGGCATTCAGGTCGAAACATAGAATCGCTTTCGCATTTGTTATACCGAACTCACGTTATCTAGGATTAATCTATGAAAATTACTATGCTTTGTTCCGAGTTTACTGAATACTGATTTCTTTTGAAGTTTTGGGACAAGTTCAAAATAGAATATCGTTAGTTGAGTACAAATTCCGCGCTTAGACGCAAAATTTTGGACATCTATATGTAGAGATGAGTAGCGATAGAGACGATTTTAGATTTTGATTCGTTTCTAAAGTCGATTTTATTTTAGAAGCTATTTTAAAAATACTTTATCTTTTCTTAAAATATCGTTTATTCTTAGATATTTTTGAGATAACTTCCGACAAACAAGTGAAGAATTCTTTGGGTTTTTCTGATTGCTTGCGGGGGAATCGAGAAAAAGTTGGAAAGAGGTATGAGTAGTATTGCGGGAGTTCAGAAAGAAATCGTGTCCGAATTTTCGGAATGTACAGATTGGCAGGAACGCTATCAGCTTCTAATAGAAATGGGAGACGAACTCGGATCGCTTCCGGATTCTGTAAAAACTCCCGAACGTTTGGTTCCCGGATGTCAGTCTAGAGTTTGGATTGTGGCCGAGGAAAAAGACGGTAAAATAGAATTTCAAGCGGACAGCGATTCGGCGATTACCCGCGGGATGATCGCTCTTCTGATTCGTGTTTTTTCTGGACGCACCAGAGAAGAAATCAAAAATACTCCCCTCGAATTTTTAAAAGAGATCGGTCTTGACAAACATCTTTCGATGTCTAGACGAAACGGTCTCTATTCCATGGTTAATATTCTCCGAAATAGCTGATGGATTTTTTTACATCACTTCCGGTCGATTAGACAGTTCGTTCGGATTTTGTTTTTCGGAAGGAAAATATTTTTGAAGAAGCCGCGTGAATTCTTCAATTGCGGAAAGAACGCTCCCCGAATAATTTCCTGAACGAAAACCGCTTTGCATTCGTTCACAAATTTCATCTAACGCAGGCTGTCCGATCTTTTTGTAAATTCCTCGATCTGCCAAAAGTTCGATTTTACGATCGGTCAATTGGACATAGATAAGAATTCCGGTGTTTTTTTCCGTGTCCCAAACCCTTTTTTTGGAAAAGAGTTCCATCGCTCTTTGTTTCGCATCAAGGCCTTTTATCACTCGTGAAACCGGAAGGCTATTTTCTAAAATGATTTTAATTTCGCCTTGGTGGCGCGTTTCCGAATTGGAAACCGCGGATTCTATCCTTTGAAGGTCCTCCCGACGGAAATACTTTTTAAACCTATAAGATTCTGATTTATCCGTCGCAAAGGAAAAAAGGGATTCCAGCCAATGAATCCAAACCCTTTGAAAATTTGATCGCTCGATTATATATTTATTTATCATAATATTCAAATTCCTTTTACCAATTTCCGGAAGCGCCTCCTCCCCCGGAACTTCCTCCGCCACCGCTCCAAGAGCTTCCACTGCTCGAAGAAGAGGAACTCCAGGAAGAGGAATTGCGTGTGCGTGGCCTACCAAACAAAATATAATCCCAAAAAGATCTCGGTCGCATTATTTTCTCTCTTAGATAATACGCTAGCATAGAAAAGAATAATATCCATAGAATTAAAAAACCAATTCCTAATATTGTGGATTCCGACAGTATTACCATAAAAAAAACGAGCCCTGTCAATCCAGTGATGCCAAAGATTCCAGATCCAATAAATACGGCGATGATTATGGAGATTGCAAAAATTGCGAAGAATAGGCCAGCTAAGAAGACAATGTATTTATCGAGAATATCTTTATCGGAATCATCTTTTTGTTCTACGGTTCGCAAATCTTCTTCCGTGATCGGCGAATCTACATTTATATCGGAAAGCGACGCGCTTGCACCCGTTTTTGACAATTCTTCTCCGTCGATTTTTAAGATGAGTTTGTCAATTCCGTCGGAGATTCCTTGAAAATAATTTCCTTCTCGAAACCGAGGAATCATAAATTCTTCTATGATCCGTTTGGCGATCGCGTCCGGAATTGTACCTTCCAAACCGTAGCCGACTTCGATCCTTGTTTTGTGGTCTTGGATGGCCACTATGATCAAGATGCCATCGTCGATTCCTTTTCGGCCGAGTTTCCATGTTTCAAAAACTTTGACCGCGTATTCCTCGATGGCCCAGTCTCCCGTGGAACCGACGAATCAGTACGGCGATTTGACTTCCTTTTCTTTTTTCAAACGCGATTAACGTGTCTGTGAGGCTTGATTTTTGCGCATTCGTTAGAGTGGAGGTTGTATCCGTAATCTGAGTTCGGAGGGGCGGAATGATGGGATCTTCCGCTTTCCAAACTTCTATGATAAAAATAGAATGTGGATTTCCGGTTTTTAAATGAATTCCGGCCGTACATAAGAACAAACATACGAAGAAGAATATTTTTATGGTTACCGATCGAATCATTAGAGTTTTTAAAAGATTCATTTTTTACTCTGCGGCATTTGATTGAGACGATCCGGATTGAATTTCGGAAATGGATTTGTTGACCATCTCATTAGAAACGGAACAAATTCGGATTTCTTTGTGTTTCAAAAAGGAAAAAATTAAAGGAAGGAAGCGCTCCATCATATTCAATTTTTTTAAAATTTAACTTCGGGTGGTTTTGAGATTTCCTTTTCGTTTTCGACCGTAAACGAAGGTTTGGCGTCGAATCCGAAAAATTTTGCGATTAGATTGTTTGGAAATTTTCGGATTGTGACGTTGTATTTTTGCACGGCTTGAATGTAGCGATTTCTAGCTACGGTGATTCTGTTTTCGGTTCCTTTCCAGTTGGGCCTGTAGATCCCGAAAATTCTCATTAGATTTTAGTTGAGGATAATTTTCCGCGACCACGAGTAATCTGGAGAGTGCGGAAGTCATTTGCGTTTGAGCTTGCGCGTATTTCTTAAAAAGTTCCGGATTATTGAGCGTTTTTTCGTCGGCTTGGATCGAACCGACACCGGCTCTCGCTTTTGTGATTTCGATGAGCACTTTTTCTTCCTGGGACGCATAACCTTTCACTGTATTGACTAAGTTCGGTATTAAATCCGCTCTTCTTTGATATTGGTTTAATATCTCGGCCCAAGAAGCGGTTATTGCTTCGTCTTCTTCCTGAATCGTATTGTAGCCGCAGTTGGAGGAGACTAAAGACGCCAATGTCAGTGTAACGACTAAAAACAGCTCGAGATGAATTTTTGTTTTCAAGAAATTACTTTCTCCTATCACGGGTGGATTCTCTTACGCTTAAATCCGGATTGTAAACAGAATTTTACTTTTCAAAACGGAAAATCTTCTTCTATATCCGTAAAGTCGTTTCCGTCCGTTTCGACGACCGTGGAATTTTTTTCGGATTTTTTTTCGAGATTCGGTTCCGAAAGACTTAGAGAAAGATAATTTTTTCCAGTCGCGGATTTGCGAATCCATCCCGCAAGTCGATACGTTTTTCCTTCTAAGAACACCTTACCCGTATAATCCGGTTGAGTTTCCTTTTCCTTGGTTGCGTTGTTGAAAAGACATCCTTTTTTTTCTTTGAGTGCGTATTCGGCCATTTTCGTTTCCTCCTTTTTTGTTCTTGCAAATGTTTCTTGAACTCGAGTTTAAATTTGCTCCTCAGTAAGTTCGGTAAAATCCTGATTGGATCCGCTCATTTGGGTATTGTTTTATGCGGCTTCGGATTTACGACGTAGCGCTTCTTTTTCCAAAGCCCTTTTACGGATTTCTTCGATCAGTTTATCTGCGAGAATTTCCGCGATGGCTTCGATTTTTTTGTCCATCGATTTTGAAGTTGTGTTTTGCATGTTGTTTTACCTCTCAATTTGAATTTTAGGATACGGGTTACCCGGGACAAAAAAGAGGTGAGTGGCGCTTTTTTAGGAGACTTTGAATCATTTTTTTTTACATTCTCTCCAAGAAGATTGTATGAATTTCTACGACTTCGACCCGGTAGCGGCGAAAGTTCTTCCCATTTAATTTGAAATTGTTGTAGTTCTCACATTTTAGAATTTCTAACTGCTTCAAGAAGGATCGGATTTTTCCTTCAAAATGAATTTGTGTAGCAACTCTTGCAAATTTCTTTTTCAGAGATTCTGGATTTACTTTCTCGGGGTGGGAATTTAAGCGGATATCTTGATCAATGAGATTTAAAAAATAGAATATTATAAAATCTCAATTTTTAGGATAACTTCGGCTCTTTCCCAAATATAGGATCGATCATTCGATTTATAACTTGAGTATTTTGTAATAGAAAATTCGAATTTTAGAATAAATTTTGAAACAATTTGTCGAAATCTATTTTAGCGTGAGTTCGGCGGTTGAAAGTTTTGGCGAATAAGAAATTAATACGTCTCCTTAGTGGTTTCGACAGACTTTTGATTGTTCAATTCTTATGGGAATTCCTACATCTCAAGGTTTTACTGCTCGGATGTATGAAAAGAATACTGTAATAAGTTTGTTTCAAAATTTAGAATGTTCAATCTTCTTCAAAAAACAACAATTCTGGATTCGGCGCAATTTTGTGAGCGCTTCTATATCTTTGCAAAAACCGTTCGTTAATTTTTGGTACCATTTTCATGCGCCCGAGTAGTAAGATAGATTCTGGATAGAAAAATGATTTCGTTTTGGAATAAACTCGAATCCGGGTCGGGTAATTTTCTTTTATAGAGTTTTTAAGAAAATCATAATAATTGAATTAACCGGTAATCAGTTCTTGCGAAACGTTTTGTTCTACCCGGAAATTTCGGACGAGAGAATTGAGAATTCCAGCGAGCTGTTTTAAAAAATCTCCCGTCGCTGTTAACTCTTCCGATTGCGCCGAAATTTCGTGAAACGCTTCGTTGATCAGATCCACCGATTTGTAAAGATTTCCGATTTCGGAAAATCGTCCTTCTATGTCTGTTGTAATGATCTCGCTTTGATTTGTGATCGAAATGTTCAAACGATCCAGATTCTCGATCAGATGGGAATAGTGGGAACTGCTTTCACGTATCGTTATGTGAGTCATTGCAAGGGATCTAAATTCTTCTGTTAAGTTCTTGAAAAACTCCACAGTGTTATGAACGGTGTTTTTTCCGCGTGAAACTGTGGATTGAATTTCTCCTAGGATTTCCGAAGCCTTTTTGGTGCTTTCTTGTGTGTTCGACGCAAGCTTATTGATCTCTTCCGCGACCACACCGAATCCTTTACCGGCGGCTCCGGAGCGTGCGGCTTCGATGGATGCGTTGATGGAAAGTATTCCTAGCTTTGCCGATATGTCGTTGAGAAGTTTTACGAGGTTTTCCACTTTTTTAGCGGAGAAACCGATGTCGTTGATATCGGATTCAAGGTGATTGAGTTCTTTTCTGCTCAACTCAATCGTTCTGACTGATTCTTCGGATTTTTCGGAACTGTCTTTCAAGTTGGAATCGAACTTTTGAAATCCGACTACGAGTTCGCTTAACAATTTCTTAGCGTTCGTTTCGATTTCTTTCTGTTGAGCCACGGAGGACGATATTCTTTGGAACGATTCTCTGAAAGAATCGAATATGGAAGTGACTTCTTCGAGATTCGTGGCCTGTTCCTGGATTCCGTGACTCATTTTTCCCCATGCGGTTGAGATTTCGGACGCGGAGTTTTCAAGTTCGTTCGACTTTTCTTTGATCGTGTAGATCATTTGTCCTAAGTTGGCGAGATAACGATTCATCAAAAATGCGATCGCTCCCGCTTCCGTCCCCGAATCCACGTGAATCTTGCGGGTTAAATCCCCGCCTCCTTTAGAAAGATCTTTGAGAGAATGGATGAGATCGATCCAACTGGAACCGGCTCCGTGCTCGGTGACGTTGAGTCCTTTTTCTTCGAACTCTTCGTTGACCCTGATTCCGATCGAAATTTTCAAAAGCAAAAATAGGATCAATCCCAATCCAAAGGCCCAAAAAGAGCAGGCTACGACCCCGATGAGTTGAGGGAATATTTGAATATCTTGATTTTCTGATAGAGCTGGAAGCAAAAGAGTGCCTAAAATTCCGCAGACTCCGTGGACCGGAAACGCTCCTACAACGTCGTCCAGTTTTAGAATTTTTTCCAATATCCAGGATGTGATAACGACCGAAACTCCGGCTACGGAGCCGATTGCTAGAGAGGCATGAGGTTGAAGGGCGTGACAGCCCGCGGTTACCGCTACCAAACCGCCTAAAACCCCATTCATACAGTCTTCCACCGAAGCAACTCTGTAAAAAATCCAAGAAAATGTAATCGCAAGGATTCCTCCGGCGCTTCCGGAAAGGCTCGTATTCAAAATGATCAACGGAACTCCGTCCGTAAAGGAAAGTGTACTTCCTCCGTTAAATCCGAACCAACCGAACCAAAGGATAAAAACACCCAAAACCGAAAAGGTAAGATTATGTCCGTGGATTTTTCTTGGAGTTCCGTCTTCCTTGAATTTATCTTTTCTCGGACCTAAAACGATTACACCCGCCAACGCGATCCAACCGCCTAACGAGTGTACTACGGTAGAACCGGCAAAGTCTACAAATCCGGTTTTGGCTATCCAGCCTCCTCCCCAAGTCCAATGACCGAAAACCGGATAGATGAATAGGGAAACTACGATTGACACGACTAAATATGCGGAAAATTTAATGCGTTCGGCCACCGCGCCGGAAACGATGGTGGCCGCTGTTCCCATAAACGCGACTTGAAACAGAAAAAACGAAAATTCTTTACCGGTTTTTAAACCGTTCAAAAAGAAATGATTTGTGCCGACCCAACCTTCGTACGAAAATCCAAACATCAAAGCGAAACCCACACAGAAGAACGCGATTGTTCCGACGATGTAATCCATAAGATTTTTCACTGCGACGTTGATCGTGTTTTTCAATCTGGAAAGACCGGTTTCCAGCATTAGAAAACCTGCCTGCATAAAGAAAACTAATGCGGCGCAGAGGATAAGCCAAATTGGGTCGACGGTTTTAGATAACTCCAGAGCCGGAGATTCCGAAAGTAGAGAAGAATTGATTCCTAAAAAAAGAATCAGGACGATTTTGTTTGTAACTCTATGTCTCTTTAGGTTTTTCATATAAATGTATTTGTTCTTTCCCTCTGATGGTTTCTTTCAAAAATAAGAGAGATCTATTTATTCTAGGAAAAGGCGATTCTGTCCTACTTTTCTAATTTGATTTGATCGTGCTCGAAAGTTCTAAATCATAACCGGTTTACATTAGAGTTGTTGAAAAATTAATTCTCCATTTGTTTTTGTTTCACTGACATAGACGATTGAAGCAGTTTTGTTGATCCCACAATTGAATTTTTCAACAACTTTATTCTACAACCTTTCGAAAATTGACGGGAACCGTCGAGTTCTTTGATTATAAATTTAGCGTTTGTTCCAAAACCTAAAGAGAAATTACGATCGCGATTGCTTAAAACTAAAACTTGTCTCAAAATCTCAAAAAATATCTCTAAAACGTCCGGCAAATTTTTAAAAGAATGTAATAGTCCCTCGCAGATTACGTCGTATTACTGATCTCTATAAAATAGAATACCGTTCATTGAGCGCAAATCCCGCGTTAGACGCAGAATTTTGGACACTCTATTATGTAGAGATGAGTGATACCGAAAAACAAAAGAATTTTTATTCTATGGATTTGGATCGGACTCTCTGTAAATTTTCTATAAACTTTTATGGTGGGTTTTGATTACATAACTATAAAATTCAAATATCGTTCGAAAACAATAAGATACCTTAATTTAAAATGAAACTTGATAGAGATATCGACAAAGCGGCGAAAGGTGAATTTCTTTATGGTTGAAAATAAGTGAACAGAAGAATCCAATTGTCGCTTTGTCTTTCGAACCAGTTTTCCTCCGGATAAAAAGTTCCACCGACCTGATCCAGAACTTCTTTCATATAGGGTTCGCCCGGATCGAAATCCTTGCCGTCCAGATAAATCGAACCTCCCCATTTTTTCTTAGCTTGGGTGTGAGAATAAATTCCCCGTAAAGATTCCACACGTTCGTTGGTGAGAGGAATCTTATATTTTTCGGAGAGTTCTTTAACCAGACGAGCGACCGCTTTGGTCTGTTCTCGGTTTGCTAAAAGCGCTTCCGTGTCCTTCCCGACGATTTCCACCTGAAAACAGTTCGAATTTGTTCCTGCGGCTGCAGCGGCAACATCTAATATGGAATCTAAAAGTTGATAGACTTTTCCGTCTTTATCCGCAAGAAACGTTGCGGATAAATTCCGTTTTTCTAATATTTCTAAAGTTTTTTGGTAATCCGGAATTGCGGTGTAATGCAACACGATACAATCGGGACGAATTGATCCCCGATAGTTATAACGAAGTCTTCTTTCTTCCGGGGCTTTCCCGTCGGAAGTTTTTTCGATTGAGTTCAATTCTACGATCGAAGCGGGGGTTATACCGCGGCCTCGATTGTATGTGGGGACAATTTTTTTACCGGATGAGTCCACGAATTTTTCCTTACGAATCACCCAATCGGAAACGAATCGATCTTTCCATTCCGTTTCTGGAAAAAATTTGCCTTGGAGCTTGGAAAAAACGGCGGAAAGAACTTTTTCACTTCCACATTCTCCCGTATCTAGAAAATGACCGAATTTTTTCTTACTCTGAGTATGCGTAAATATTCCCTTTCCGGAGGTTATATCATAGTTATTTAGAGGAATTGAATGTTCTTTGGAAAGTCTTTGAATCAAATCGGCGAGAGCTTTCAATTGGATCTCGTTTTTTAGAATGGAATCGTTTATTCCTTCCCAGGAAACGTGAATCGTAATTTCGTCCATTCCGGGCGAGGCTCTATAAATAATTTTAGAAGGTTCTTCCACGCCGTATACGCTTCCGTTTTCGAGAACGATAAAATGAACCATCCATCCGGAAGATTTGCTTCTGTCCAAGTATTCTTCCGCTTTTAAACCAGAAGTGTGGTGTAAAAGAATCGATTTTACTTGAAAGGGCCAACGCCTTTTCCCGATCGTATCGAGGGATTCTTTGCCGATTCCTAAGGTCAAAAAAGGAAGGATACGATCCTGCTCTTGAGAAAAAGCGGGTGATTCTTTCGCTTGAGAAAAACAACTCAAGGTAAAAACGAAAAAGAGGAATATAGTAAATGCAGGAATTTTCATATTCCGGAAACCTTGTCCCTAAGACGGGTAAGATCTTCTCTTAATTTTTCTAGGGTTCGGGAAAGTTTTCTGTGGCGATTAATAAGATCTGAATATTCTGAAATTCTAAAATTTGTTCCGTTCTTTCTTTTGTCGTCGACTTCCTCGAGGACCAAGGGGATATCATTGAATATCTCCTCCGATAAATCGAACTCTTGCGTAAGTTTTTGATAATGGGTAGAACACGTCGAAAAAAATTCGGGAGAAAAATTTGTTTTGGAGGATTCGATCTGTTTTCCAAGCGTGTCCTTGGCTGATTTTAAGAATGAAAAAAGAGACTGATTATCCCGGACTACTTCGTTTAGGGATGCTTGTAGATGAATTTCCGTTTTACTTTTGGAATGAAGAACTCCTTTTCTCGCCTTCAGATAGATCAGATAGATCAAAACGATTGATACGATAAAAATGAAAGAAAATAAGAAGAAAGTTCTTTTTTCGTAGAGCCATTCCAAGGTTTCCCATTGGAACAGATCAGGCGCATAGGCGGCGAAAGCCGATCCGATCAAAATGAAAAAGATAGAAGAATAAAAAAAAACGCGAGTTGCCATTCGATTTCATGACATATTCCCAAGGCGCGCTTGTCAAGGAAGCTTCTTCCCGAAAGAAAACTCCCGGCGAAATTTAAGATCGTTCGGGACTTTTCCGATATACAAATAGATGGAAGAACCTACTCCAAAACCGCTTTCCACGCCCAAGGTAGTAAATTTCGGACTTTATAAAATCAAAAAAGCCCTTAGAGAAGAGGGTTTTGAAGTAGTGGAAAAACCGAACGGAAATATTTCACTCGTAATCCGCGTGGGTAAGGAAAAGCAACGATAAAAGGAATCAGTAATATTTCTTTATTGAGGATGTATACCGATTTCTCGTTGAGCATATCTGAGAATTGATTTTCTCCGCAAGGCGGACGCAATGATAAATTTTTTATCACTCGCATTAGAACTTTAAAATATTCTTATATTTTTTCCGAGACTTACATTGCGTCCGGATCTGCGTCAGGAAGTTCCACTTCTTCCCGTTTGGGTTCCGGTTTTAAAAATTCTCCGCATTTTTGCGAAAGTTGTTCGTGGATTTTCCATTTGTCTCCGGCCAGCGGCATCACTCTTAGATAAATCCTGTAATTGCGGATCGAACCTTTGCAGTAACCGCCTTTCAGATACAATTGACCGAGAAGTTTTCTTGCCGCAGGATGAGCCGGTTCCATTTCAATGACCTGGTTGGCTAGACGGACGGCTTTGTCCGGATTATTTGCCGCGAGTTTTTTCGCTTCTTCCCAAGCGGGAGAGATTTCTTTTTCGTACTTTCTATAAAGGTCGGTGTTTCCCATTTGAAACAAACGGAAGATGATCGCGTCTTCTTTTCCGTTCTGGCAGATTCCGTACCAAACGTCCTCTTCTTTTTCGGTAATTCGATTGGCTCTGATTCCGGCTAACCTGGAACCGTCGATACAGCCTGTGGCCTCGAAAAGATCCTTCATCGCTTGTGGAGAAGTGGCGAGAATTCTTCTGGCTCTGTTTTCGAAACTTGCGATCTCGTCTTCGGGGAGAGAGTCTTCCGGGTTCGGAAGGTCTTGTAAGCCGGACAAAACTCTCAACTTGATGTTAGATTCCAGTACCCACTCGGGTAGATCGAGTGATTTTAAGAATGCGTTTTCTTTCGAAAAAATTCTTCGATAAACGGAGCACTCTGATAAACTGAGAATGATACAAAGAATTAAAACGAAACGCTTCGAAGGGGGGAAAAGCGATCCTGAGAGGACTTTTTGATTTTTCGGAAAAGACAGCAAACGATTTATCCTTGACTCTATATTAGGTCAGTATGTCCTAATATAGATATTTTAATTTACCATAATGGTAACCTATGATTTCTCAACAATAGAATCAATCAGGAATCTATGATCCAAGAACTGAAAGCAGATCTAAACGGAAAGGGACAGAAACATTGTGTGATTGTCTCCCGCTTTAACGAATTTATCACCGAAAGCCTTTTGAAAGGGGCACTTGAGTCGTTCCGCATGCACGGAGTTAGGGAAGAAGACGTGACCGTGGTGCGAGTTCCTGGCGCTTATGAAATGCCTGTCGTAGTCGCCAAAATCGCCGCTTCCAAAAAATACAATTCCATCGTTTGTTTAGGTGCGGTAATCCGAGGCGCAACTGCTCATTTTGATTTTGTTGCTGGAGAATCCGCTAAGATCGGATCGATCGGAGTTCAACATTCCGTTCCGGTTGTTTTTGGTGTGTTGACCACGGATACGATTGAACAAGCGATCGAAAGAGCGGGAACCAAGGCCGGAAACAAAGGCGCGGAAGCCGCGGCCACGGCGGTGGAAATGGTAAACTTGCTTTCTCTTCTTTAAATGTCGGCCAGACGAACTTCCAGAGAAATCGCCGTAATGGCTCTTTACCAATTGGAGCTAACGGGACCTCCGCTCAAAGAGGTTCTCAAGTTCAAATGGTACGATAAAAAAACCGAACCAGAGGAAAGAGATTTTGCCGTTTCCATCGTAAATGGTGTTGTGAAAAATCAGGAACAGATCGATACTCTAATCAGGAAATACTCTAAGAATTGGGACTTTTCAAGAATCAGCGTCGTAAACAAAGCGATTCTTCGTTTATCCGTATACGCTTTGCTGTATACCTGGGAAGTTCCGAAGAACGTTACGATCGACGAAGCGGTGGAACTTACGAAAGAATTTGAAAGCGAAGAATCCGCCCGGTTCGTGAACGGAATCCTGGACGCAATTCTCAAAAACGAAATCAAATCCGATGGATAAAGAAATCCGAAAAAACAGGTTGTTCTTAGAGGGAATTGAGGAAAAAGAATTTTATTTCCCAGAGGATCAAGAGCCGGTTCGGATTCGCAGATCATACAATAAACTTCTTATATTCTGGATTTTGATGGGTCTTCTCGTTTTAGGCGGGCTCGGCTTTGCCTTATATCATCAATTTTTCCGTTCTTCCTCTTCCGAGTCCGAATTTGCGGGAGCTTTCAACAAAGATCTGATTCAAAATAAGTCGGACATCAATCGTCTATTAGAAAGACCTTATATTCCGGACGGAAACGCAAATCCACAGTTGGCAAAGTGTATCAATCTTTATAAGGAAAGATTTACCAGACAGGCCTTCGATACTTGTAATGAATTTCTAAATTCCGCGGGAACACAAGAAGAGAAGTCAATCGCGCTTACGGTTCTCGGAGTGATTCACGACGAAAGCGGACGTTATCCGCAAGCGATTGAGAGACTTCAGAAGGCGGTTCAGTATGATCCTAAGAATTTTTACGCTTATTACAACTTGACTCTTTCCTACAAACACGCGGGAAGATTCGCGGATGCGAGAATGGCGGCTCTCAAGGCAAAGGAAATTGCGCCTAACGATCCGAGAGTTTCTCTGCTTGCGGGAAATTTATTCAACGAGCTGAACGATCCCGACGCGGCGATCGACGCGTATAAAGAGGGACTTTCTTCTTCTCCCGACGATATGTATCTGACCTACAATCTCGGGGTCAGTTACTTTAAAAAGGGAGAGATTCCCCAAGCAGAGGAGGAGTTTAAAAAAGTAGTGACGAAGACCCCTTCGGGAAGACTCGCAGCCTTATCGTATTCTTATCTGGGAAACATCGCTTACAACAAGCAGGATTACAAAGGTGCGGAATATTATTTTCGTCAGGCGAGCGCACTTTCTCCGAACGAAGCGAAGTATCTCTACAATCTCGCGGTCGTATTACAAAAGAACGGAAATAAAGAGGAAGCGCTGAAGTATCTGGAACTGGCGAGAGACGCGGGTGCGAACGATCCCGAAATTTACAGACTGATTGCGGAAGGGTTTTCCAACTTGAATCAGGGAGAAATGTCTATCTCCGCACTTCAAAAAAGTTTAAAGTATAATCCGACGGATATCGATTCTCTCTTTCAACTCGCGGAAGCATACTACAACAAAGGAGATCTTCTTGCCGCGGAAGAAACGTATCGTAGGATCGTTTCTTCCACTCCCGGAGATAGTTTTACGGAGACTGCGCTTATCAATTTGGGAGTGGTTTTGGATCAGATGGAGCGATATTCCGAAGCGATCACCGCGCTGAACCGAGTCATAGAACTCAATCCGAAAAACGCGAAGGCGTATCACACGTTGGGACTCGTTTATAAACATTCCGGGAATGGAACCCTTGCCATCGAAAATTGGAGAAAATCCACTGCGATCGAGCCGGAAAATGTTCAAAGTCGGGAAGCTCTCGCTGATTATCTGCTTGAAAATAAATTTTTTCGGGAAGCGGTGGAAGAATACGCCGGAGTTGTAAAACACAAGGACGACGCTTACAAAGTTTATCTCAAAATGGCGGAAGCCTATATGGGAATGCAGGATGACGGGAACGCCGAAAAGATCCTTCTGAAGGTGTTGAATACTTCGAAAGACGGCGCGGACCTGAAGAACGCCCATAAGAAATTGGCGCTATTGTATAATAAATCCAAGGACCCCGATTTAAAAAATAGGGCCAAGGACGAAGCGTTTCGATCCGCTCATATGGATCCGGATGATATGGAAGGCCGATTGGTACTTTCAAAAATTCTAATAGATTCCAATTCGATCCTGGATCGAGAGAAGGCGATCGACGAATTGATCGCCATCGTAAGATCCGACGTCAGACCGAAGATCGCAGCGACCGCATACAACTATCTCGGAATCTGCTATTATAAAAACGGGGAATTCAAAAGGGCGGTTCGAGCGTTTCAGAGTTCGATCGACTTGGATCCTTCCTTGTCCGAAGCATACGAGAACAAACGCGCCGCGTCCGCTGCGTTGGAGGAATCTACTCGTAGAGAGGGGTTTTTCTGAAGAATTTCTTTTTTAGCGTTCTTGTTCCATTCTTTCTCATCTCTTCGATCGCCGCCGCAGAAACTCTAAAAGACGAATTTAAGGAAAATGTACTGAGTTTTTCTAAGTCTCAGGCTTCCGCGATTTCCGA
>NZ_CP040840.1:3425000-3470000 GCF_006874765.1 Leptospira weilii | reverse complement strand
CAACAGTTTTTTGTTAAAAAACGCTTTCCGGCCCGGAATTAAAAACCGTCTCTGCGATAGACTCGAATCTGATGATCTAAAAAATCTGAGATTACTAAGTAGCGGTTGTCAGGCGAAATATCGAGACCTGTAGGTTGATTTCCTGCTTCCCAGAATTCCTTTACGGTGTCGGTTGTCGTATCGATTACGTACACTCTTCCCAGAACCAATCCTTTTTTGAGATAACCTTCGGTGGGATTGTTTGGACCTCTGCAAGAAACGTATAGGTATTTACCGTCTGGAGAAAGGGCGATCGTATTCGGTTTATCGAATACTGGGATCGCCTTCTGAACTTTTTTTTCTTTTAAATCATAAACTTCGATCTTACTACAACACATATCCGAGACGTATATTTTATTTTCCGCGTTGCCCGGAACGATATGGCGTTTGTTGCCGGGAGGACCGATCGTATCGGTCAACTTTTCTTTTTCCATGGAATAGATTCCGAGCCTACCGCCGCCGGATTCCTGATTGCTCGCGGAAAATTGAGCGATGTATAATTCTTTACCGTCTTTGGAGAGAAGAAGACCTCGAGGTAAACCGATCTTGTCGGTCTTTCGAATTTCCACTTTTGTTTTTCTATCGATGACGGAAATATCTTCGCTGACCCAATTCGAACAATAAACTAAATCTCGAATCGGATCATAAAGAAGAATCTTAGACCACTTTCCTGTAAGGTCAATGCTCGTTTTATAAACGAGAGTTTTGAGATCGAAGACGTGAACTGCATTTGCCTGCATCTGGCTAACCCAAAGTTCGTTGTGCTCCGGAATCGCGATCGTTTCTACAAAGCCCAATTTCTTTTTGTATTTTTCGGGAGGAGAGAGTCGGATCGTTTCGCCGGTTCTTATATCCAAAACGTCCATCCCTTCGTCTTCCAAAAGGGGAATTGCAAGTCTTGTGTTATCGATAAAACGAACGCTTTTGGGTTGTATTCCGGTTTTAAATCTTGCAACAAAACGATGCGTTATGCCTTCTTTGTCGAGTGCGATTAACTTCTCGTTTAACTCTTCCGCGCTTTTTACGCGGAAAAAGGAGCTTTGGAACCCCGGAGAGGAAAATTTTAACTCGACTTCCTTGCCGTCCTTATAAACGGGTAGTTTCATTTCTACGAGGGCGATATTCTTGTCGGTTTCCAGAATTCTGAATGGAACGGTTTCTTCTCCTGATTGGATTACGGTCCCTTTGTAAGGATGGATGCTGAATTTAACGGTTGCAATTCTGTTTTTTTCCGGGTTGGAAGGAAAAGAAATCAGGTTTTCGCTCTTGCAACAAATTAGAAACAGAAAGATCAAAAGCATTCCGTTCGGTTTGAAGAATTTTTTTTCGGAATTCGAGTTCAAAGAGTTCTCCTGAAGTTATGAATTTTTTTTCGCGTATGTTTGGTTTCCGAGAATCAAGTTGACCCAGTGGAAAGGACGTATTAGAAAATGATAAATTGCAAATGTGATTCCGAACACAAGAAGGAGGTGCAGTAGAAATTTCTCGGCAAGTCCTAAGGAGGTATGAACCACGAAGTATCCCGTTAAAAGCGAAACCGGATGGTGCACTAGATAGATCGGAAGACTCGCGGTCCTCATATATTCGGTTTTGTTGTTTTTGAAATCGAAAAATTTCTGAAAGAGTCCGATCAAAAGGCGGATCATCAGCCAACCGGCGGCGCATTTGGAAAGAATATGAAGGATTCTTCTCCAATCTCCCGTATAACCGAAGTAAGACCAGAACGGATCGATTCTACTGATCTCGTAAAAGCCCCAGAAAGTGAGGAAAGCAAGCGGGCCCCAAACCCAAGAACGATTCGATCTAGGTTCCAAAAGGAGAACTTCGTTTGAAATCAGAAGGCTTCCGCAAAGAAAGAACGTATAGTTGTAGATAAAGTTTACTGGTTCGATCGCAAACCAGGATTCGTCTTTCATAAAATAAAAATTGATCATACAGGTTCCGGCAAAGCTGATGAAAGTAAAAACGGTGATTGTCTTCCATTCTTGAGCGAAACCTTGTTGATCCGGTTCCTTTTTTAAAAACGCTGTCAACAAAAGAGTGATCTTTCGGGTAAAAAGATGCAGAATCGTGAATAAGATTAGAAAGTAGAGAAACCAGAGATGAGAAGGGCGAATTCTTCCGTTTAAGAATATTCTAAAGTAGAAATCGAAATAGGAAATTTTTTCTCCCGTTTGTAAGAGAGAGACATAGGATTGCATTGGCGCGAAGAGTAAGATCCCCACCACAGTCGGAATGAAAATCCTGAAAATCCTCATCTTTAAAAATTCTTTCAGAGTTTTGGCGCGAAAAATCGCTTCTGTGAAATACCCGGAAAGAAAGAAAAAAAGAGGCATTCTAAAAACGTGCACCCATTCTCCAAATACGTCGAAAAACTCCGATTTTTGTTCGTTTTGAAGGGGGTATTTGATCTCGGCGGCGTAAACGATCGCGACATGAAATACGAGACCGATTAAAAGAGCAAAGGAACGGAGATTGTCTAAATAAGAAAGTCTTTTTCTGGTTTTTGATAAGATTGGTTTAAGGCTCAAGTATCCACCGTATATTTGAAAAGAGAGTCTCTAATAATCAGGGTCGAAGGATCTTCTTTGATTTGTTCTACCATTTTATCTTTTACTAATAATCTGATCGAACTCACTAAGTCTTGGTGTTCCAATCCGACTCTGAGGATTGCCCACTTGATGAAATGATTCAGAGGAATTCGATAATTACTTCCATCCTGTTGTCCGTTCGCTTGCGAGAAATTAATCAAGGCGGATGTCACTAAATTCTTTTTATCCGCTTTCAAAAGAGTGGCGATCGTCTTATTGGTTTCTCTCAGTCTTGAGGTGAGAATTTTAACGATCTTCATGGAAAATCCGGGATTTGTTCGTATCAGATTGAAAAATGCATCCTTATTGATTGCTATGAGCAAAACGTCCGTCCTTGCAACGGCCCTCGCACTTCGAGGCGTCTTATCAATTAGTGCCATTTCGCCGAACATATCCCCCTCTTTTAATTCTACGAGGAGTTTATAGGCTTCTTTCACTTTTTTGTGAATCCCTACTTTTCCTTTGGCGATCAGGTACATCACTTCTGCTTCCTGATTTTCCTCAAAGATAATATCGGACTCTTTGAATTCGACGCCCAACTTGTGGGTCATAGATTCTGTTATTTCCATAATTCTTAACGGACCTGACCTTAATTATAATCTTCCAAAGATTTTGGCTGCTTTTAGAAATCGAAGATTACTTAGAAAGTCTACACCAGATTCAAAGCTTTGGAAATCGGAATCAACTAAAATCCGAAGGCCAAATTCTAAGGTGATTTATAGAACTCTAAGCTTACAAAGGAAAAGGAGTTTTTACTTTTTTTCGAGAGGGAACGAAAAAGAGCGCGGAGTTTTCCGGATTTCTATACTCAAACAGCTTCGGAAATTGCTGTTGACTCATATCTTATCTAAAATAATTTTTCGAGGTCTTAAAAAATGGAACGGAGGTCGAATCGGGCGGGTTCTTGCGGTCTGAGTTTGTTTGGGATTGTTTTTTATATTCTCCTATCGATACAGAAAGCGATTACTTTCGTAAAGTGTAAGAACGGAGGGGAGGTGATCGGATTGGGAAATACAAACTGATCCCTGAGATAATCGAAAAATACGCGAAGAAAAAAAGTTATCCCGTAAAGTTCGATACTTTCGGGGAAGGAAAAGAATATGGATTTTACGATACCTAAGGAAGTCGAAGAAATTAAGAAAAGAATCCGAGACTTCGTCGAGAATGATGCGATTCCGGCGGAAGTTCATTACGACTACGACCGCGGTAGAATGCCCGAGAAAATCACCGAGGAACTCAGAAAAAGAGTGAAAGAACTAGGACTTTGGACCCCGCATCTTCCTAAATCCGAAGGCGGTCTCGGGCTCGATATGGTTGGAACCGCGATCATCTTTTCTGAACTCGGGCGCTCTCCGATTGCTCCTTATCTTTGTAACTGCGATGCGCCTGACGAAGGGAATATGCACCTCCTTCATATTGCGGCAAATAAAGAACAAAAAGAAAAATACTATCATCCTCTGATTCAAGGGAAAATTCGTTCCGCTTTTGCGATGACAGAACCTCCCCCGGGAGCGGGGGCGGATCCTCAAACTCTTACTACCAATGCGGTAAAAGACGGAAACGAATACGTAATCAATGGACACAAATGGTATTGTACGGGTGCAAACGGAGCGAGCTTTTTGATCGTGATGTCTAAGGTCGCTGATTCTTTTCGAAGAACTACGATGTTTCTCGTGCCGACGGATACGCCCGGCTATACGATGGTGAGGGAAATCGGAGTGATGGGTTCTCATGGTCCCGGAGGGCATTGCGAATTAAAATTCGAAAACGTTCGGGTTCCCGAGTCTGCGATATTGGGAAGAGTGGGCGAAGGGTTCAAATGGTCTCAAGAGCGTCTCGGTCCCGCAAGACTTACGCATTGTATGAGATGGATCGGACTTGCGAGAAGATCCATGGAGATTGCAAGAGAATACGCGCTCAAACGGGAAGTGTTCGGACAAAAACTTGCGGACCATCAGGGAATTCAATGGATGTTCGCAGAGTCCGCGCTTGAAATCGAATCTGGATATATGCTTACTTTGAAAGCCGCGCATACTTTGAGAGCGGGAGAGGATGCGAGACAGATCATATCGATGGCCAAGTGGCAAGTCTCCGAAACTCTTTGTAAAACGGTCGATCGCGCGATTCAGATTTGCGGTTCGCACGGATATGGAAGAGACATGAAACTCGAATTGTTCTACAGAGACGCGAGGGCGGCCAGAATCGCGGACGGACCGACCGAGGTCCATAAGATGGTGATCGGAAGAAATCTGATCAGCGGCAAAAGCGATTTTTAATATTAGAATTAGAGAATGTTATGAACGATACGGAATTAAAGAATGTTCTGGAAGGATATCTTTCCGAAAGATTAAAGGGAAAAACTGAGATACATTCCATGACGTCTCTCAGCGGAGGAGCCTGCCAGGAAAACTTCGCCGCGCTAGTTCAGGTGTTGGACGGACCGGAAAAGGGTTCTTACGATACGGTATTTAGAACCGATAAGGGAGCGGCGCTTCTTGAGTCTTTGAGTCGGGAGGACGAGTTCGGAGTCTGTGATCTTGCCTATAATGCGGGAGTCAATACGCCGAAACCTTTCTGGTTGGAGACGGACCGCGGGATCACCGGAAGCCCTTTTTACTTTATGCAGAAAATTTCCGGAAAAGCAATCGGAAGATATGTCGTCAAAGATCCTTCGCTTAATAAAGTAAGAAAACAGCTCGCTATCGATCTCGCTAAAAATCTTGCCAGACTTCATTCTATAAAACCTTCCGATTGTAAAAACGAAGCGTTGAGAAAAACACTTTGGATGGGACAGGATTCGAACGATAAGACAGTCGCGAACGGATCGATTCGCTCTTTGCGATCGGAGTTGGAAAGAATGGAAGAAGCCTATCCTGCAATGGAGATGATTCTCAATTGGTTGGAGAAGAAAGCGAAACCTTCGGATGATGTCGTATTAATACATGGGGATTTCAGAACCGGAAATTTTATGGTAACTCCGGAAGGGTTGCAAGGAATCGTAGACTGGGAGTTCGCTCATTGGGGAGATCGTCATGAGGATCTCACGTGGCTTTGTATGAGGGATTGGAGATTCGGTAAGTTGAATAAGGAAGCGGGAGGGTTTGCGGATCGTGGGGAATTCTACGAGGAGTATGAAAAGGTCTCGGGTGTCAAACTTGATCCGGAAATGGTTACGTATTGGGAAGTGATGGGAAATCTCAGGTGGGCCATCGGATGTATCGGTCAGGCCGAACGACATCTTTCCGGAAAGGATAAGGGAATAGAGCTCGCGGCGATCGGAAGACGAGCCTGCGAGATGGAATACGAAGCGATGAGGATCATAGAAAATGCAGGATAAGCCGACGTCCGCGGACTTGCTCGAAGCGATTCAGGATTTTCTAATGAAGGAAATACTGCCGCAATTTAAGGATAAGGAGTTTCTTTCGTATAAAACATTAGTGAGTTGGAATATGTTAGGGGTTGTTTCCCGGGAGATCCGTTCGGGAGAAGAGCTGCTAGATAAAGAGTTAAGTCGTCTTGTTGGGATACTTAATAAGAATTTAGCAAATCCTTCCACGCTGAACGAAAAAAAAGCCCTGGCTCATGCCTGGAATATAGAACTACGGGATAAGATCCGTAAGGAAAAACTTTCCTCGGAAAATTTGCAATATTGGAATCACGTGAAGGAAACCGTAAAAGAAAAAGTCGAGGTTATAAATCCGAGATTTACCTCGGAACGTTAGCTGCTCATGTCTTTCGTTCATCTAGTTCGTCACGGTCAGGCAAATTCTCGGGGTAAAAACTACGATCTCTTAACACAACACGGAAAAAATCAATCTTTCGCGCTTGGAAAATTTATGGCGCAAAACGGGGAACTTCCCGACCGGATCGTAACCGGAACTCTTAGAAGACACATAGAAACCGCGGAATCTTTTATGCAAGGCGTGATTTCGGTTAGCGGCGAGCGTGAGAAATACAAAGACGGTTTTTTCGTTCGTCGAGATGCGGGCTGGGACGAATTTTCGATGGAGCTCTGGAACGCTTATTCCAAATTGCTCGCTTCCAAAAGACCGGAGTTTGCAAAGACACTTTCTCAATACGGCAAGATTCGAGTCAGAGGCGGGATCAGGTCCGTGGCCTTATTCCTGAGATTGACGGAGGAAATCCTGATATTCTGGAGAGAGGGAAAAGAAACTCCGGAAGGAATCGAAACGTACGAAAGTTTTGAGAATAGAATATTCCATTCTTCTAATGTTTTGTTTTCTTCTGGAAATCAGGAAAGGACTTTCATTTTTACCTCGGGGACTCCGATATCGTTGGTGTTAAATCGTTTTCTGCGTCAGGATGAGGACTGTTTTGCTTGGATGCCTTGGATTTGGAATACTTCTTTAAATACGTTTCGATGGGTGAGAGGAAAGTATTTGCCGGTATCGATCAATGGAGTTCCTCATCTCCCCGACAATTTAAATCGAACTCTACTCTAAGCGAATCGTACAATGCGTTCGATCCATAGGTCTGAATTTTGACGATCCGAGTCGGATCGACTCCTTTAGAGATTTTGGAAAGGTGTTAAGTGGAATCCCCGCTTTGAGAATTTTAAGAGAGAGAAAAAGGTCGACGAAATGGATGGCTAACGTCTAGACTGGTTCGTCTGTGCACGGCTGATGACAAATTTAAAAAATCATTCTCGATTTCCGATTTCTAATTTGGGGTTTTTGGTATTTTGGATCAGTGCGATTTTGGTAATCGCGTCTTTTTTCGGAAATTATTATTACGAAGAAAGAAATCTAGACAGGCTTATAGACAATATTCACTGGACCGTTTCCTATTTATGTGCGGCCGCTCTCGCCTGGTTTGGGTATTTTTCCGCCGAAAGCGGGATTCATCGTTTTAGACTTTGGTTCGCGCTCGGTCTCACGGCAAACGCGCTCGGGCAACTTTCCTGGGCGATTCAAGTTTATCTTGATTATTACATAATTCCTACTCCGAGCGATTATCTTTTCCCCTGGGTGGCTCCCTGTTTTGTCATTGGATACTCTATTATAGTTATTGAATGTGATCGAAGTAGAATCCGAACGGCTGTGTTGGACGCACTGGGGCTCATCACTGCGATTCTTACTTTTTCTCTTGCGTTATATCTTCCTCAAAGGGAGGGAGTTGGAATTCCTCAGCTTCTTCCTTTGATCAATCATCCGGTTTCTTTTTTAACGGCGGCGGCTCTAGGAGTTTTACTCATTCCTCTTTTAAGATTACAGCCGGATAAATCCTGGTTTTTTTTCATACTCGGTATGGGAGGAACGGGACTTTGTTGGTTGTTGTGGAACGCGTTTTTTATCGTGCAGATTCCTCCGGATGGAACCGTGCTCAATGCGGGTTTTTCCGTTTCCGCTTTGATTTTGGGGTACGGGGCCTTGACCTGGGAACCAAAATTCAACGACAATCCGATTTGGGGAAGAAGGTTTGAAGCGGCACTTCGTTTATTACCGTTATTTGAAGTAGTTGCGAGTTCGATTACGATCGTACTTGCGGGAACTCTCAGCGGATTGCCCGAAGGAGTTCGAATTATAGCGTGGACCGGAACCACGATCGTGGTTGTGATTGCGAGCGCGAGACAAACCTTTCTCGTAAAGGAAATGACGAATGCGGAACAGGAAATCCGTTTGATCAACGAAGGACTCGAAGGGATCGTCGCCAAAAGAACGGAAGAATTAAGGACCGTAAATCAATACCTCACTTCCAAAAATGAACAAGTGATTCGGGCGATCGAAAATTTAAAAAACACACAAAAACAACTGATTCGCTCCGAGAAGATGGCCGTCCTCGGACAGTTGGTTGCCGGAATTGCGCACGAACTCAACACTCCGTTAGGCGCCATCGTTTCTTCGAACGAAGGGATTCGGTCCATATTGTCCAATTCTTGGGAAGGTCTTCTGAGAAATTATTCGAGATTTACGGAAGAGGAAAAATCGATTTGGGAAAAACTTTTTTCCAAAGGAATTACTCTGAGGGAATTTTACGATACTAGAGAAGAAAGAGTCAAAAGGAAAAAAATCGCAGTTTTGTTAAACGACTTCGGTTTTTCCGAGGTTGTGCGTCTCGCGGACATGCTCACCGATTTGGGAATTAGTCCCGAATATGTTTCGGAGAATTTTAAGGATCTGCCTCAAAAAGAAAAACTGATCATGATTGCACAGAATGCCTTTTCACTTTCCGGTCTTGCCCGGGCGAGTTTTACGATTGAGAAGGCGGCGGAAAAGGCCTCTCTTGTGATACAAGCCTTAAAGGAATATGCGTATAAAGATCCCGCTGAAACGACGATGGGGTCTGTGGACGTGCGTAAACAATTGGAAACCGTGTTTACACTTTATTATTCGAAATATAAGACTCAAGTGGAGATCGTTCGTGATATGCCTGAAACTTCCTGTGTTTGGGGAAATGCGGAATCGCTGACTCAGGTATGGATTAATCTGATAGGGAATGCGCTTTATGCGATGAATTATAAGGGGAAAATGGCAATTTCCTGTAAGAGAGTACCGGCCGGTTGGGAAGTTGCAATCAAGGATAGCGGAAACGGAATCGAAGATACGATACGGGACCGCATCTTCGAACCGTTTTTCACTACGAAGCCTTCCGGCGCGGGAACAGGTCTGGGACTGGATATATGCAGGAGAATCATAGAAGATCATAACGGAAAAATCTTCTTTGAAACTTCGGAACAGGGGACCACGTTTTTCGTGATTCTTCCCGCTGCCGAACCGTCTCCGGAAAAATTAGAAAATTCTACTTTGTTAATGTAATCTAAACTTTCTTTTTGGCTTCTTCCGCGTTGTTTTTATGATCTTTTTTGTTCGGAATGTCCTTCCCTTTGATGAAAGCCGGGCGTTTTGCGAGTTCTTCGTTCCAACGTTTTAAATTCGGAAATTCATCCAGAGAAATTTCCACCCAGTCGTGTATGTTGACCCAAGGCCAGGTTGCGATATCGGCGATCGATAGTTCTTTTCCGGCTAAAAATTTACTTTCGCCGAGCCTTCTATCTAAAACCGAATACAGACGTTTTGTTTCGTTTTGGTACCTGGAAATCGCGAAAGGAATCTTTTCGGGAGCGTATTTTAAAAATACTCCGGCTTGTCCTTGCATTGGACCGACTCCGCCCATCTGAAACATAAGCCATTGTAGTACGATACTTTTTTCCTTCGGATCTTTCGGTAAAAATTTACCGTTTTTCTCCGCGAGATAGATCAGAATTGCTCCCGATTCGAACACGGCAAAGTTTTCATTGTCTTTGTCGATAATCGCAGGAATTCTACCGTTCGGATTAATTTTCAGAAACCACTCTTGTTTTTGTTCCAGTTTGTCTAGATCAATCGGATGAATCGTATAAGGAATTCCTAATTCTTCCAGCATGATGGAAACTTTTCTTCCGTTGGGTGTGGAAGCAGAATATAACTCGATCAAAGGTTTTCTCCTAAAGTTTTTTAAATTACTTAATTTCGGAGATTAGACTTTTTTCCTTTTTAAAATGTAAATAAAAAAGCTAAAATTCCTCGGTGTAGCGTCCTAAAAAAAGTTGTCAGAGAAAGGCGGGTGAAATGACAACGATTAAACGTTACAACTACGCATGTAAGAGGAAATAGAGAGTGGCAAATACAACCGGAGCCAGGAAAGAATATTTTTCTTTTCGGAAAGTTTCAATCTATAGTATTCCATCCAAGAAAAATCATAATACGGCGCACCCGATAAAACCGAATTCGTGCTTGCAATTTTCTTTTTGGACGATTCCCGAAGTTGCGAGTATGTTTCGGATCGTTTTTTTGTGGTTCCAATTAATCATTATAAAACTTTAATGTATTTCTA
This sequence comes from Leptospira weilii, assembly GCF_006874765.1. Classification (NCBI taxonomy): domain Bacteria; kingdom Pseudomonadati; phylum Spirochaetota; class Leptospiria; order Leptospirales; family Leptospiraceae; genus Leptospira; species Leptospira weilii. The sequence goes on along the minus strand of NZ_CP040840.1, from coordinate 3,459,537 downwards.
AATTCGAAAACGGTTTTTTGTGCAACTACTCGGTGTTTGTCTAATGAGGACATAGAAACGGTTCGATCTTGAATCGTAAAACTCGTTTTCGCTTATCGAAAAGTGGAACGATTGGATAAAAGTCTGAGTTTATCATATTTCTTTCGAGATCGTATAAAAACAACGATCGGGATTTGTAGATAATGAGTTGATATCTATTTAGAGTAAAGGAGTGTGGGTTATGGCTTGGATTTATCTTATCATCGCTTCCACATTCGAGATCGGATTTACGACTTGCCTCAAGCTATCCGATAATTTTACTAAACCGACATGGATCGGGGGTTTTGTAGTTTCTTCGGTTTTTAGTTTGGCCTTTTTGAACAAGGCGGTTCAGACGATTCCGATGGGAACTGCTTACGCAATTTGGACCGGTTTGGGCGCGGCGGGAACCATACTGATTGGTATTATAATTCATGGAGAACCTATCGATTTTTGGAGAGGATTCTTTTTGTCTACGCTGATTCTTTCGGTCTTAGGCCTTAAATTTTTAGTTTCGGAATAGAGGAATTTAAAAGCCGTCTTTATTCAAAGACTATTCCAAAATCTTAAAATAGCTCAGTTGTATACGATCGTTCGCAACGAAATGCAGCAGTTCCCGCAGATTGCGCCTTTATGGGCTTCGAGCAGATTTTTTTCGCGGTTCAATTTCTGTAGTAGTTTTTACATTCTAAGGTTTTGAAGCGGGCTTTTAAGTTCGTGAAAAGACTAAAACTGCCCCGTAGATGTTTGCAAAAAGAGTATCTCTGAATCAAAACCGATGTTGTAGCTTCGGAAAAAAATTCGAAACGGAGTTCGAATCGAAGTATATTCGAGATCAGATATATAAATTTTTTGGAATTCAAAAATTGAATTCGACGAAAAATGGTCTCAAGAAATCAAAGATTGAATTACGTGCGGTAGGGAAACGGAGTTTTCACGAATGAAAAAACGAAACGTTCAAAGGTCGTCATTTGGAAAAGAAATCGACTCAAAATAAGGATCGGATTTTATCTTTGGATCTGTTCCGAGGAATGACCGTAATCGGGATGATACTCGTAAACAATCCCGGTTCTTGGTCTTACATCTATTCTCCCTTGAAACATGCGAAATGGAACGGTTGTACACCGACGGATTTGGTGTTTCCCTTTTTTTTATTTGCGGTGGGAGGTTCAATTCCAATTTCATTATATTCTAAAAATGGAATTGATCGTAGTAGGATCTGGGTCGGGATTTGTAAAAGAAGCGTTAATCTGATATTGCTCGGACTGTTATTGAATTTTTTCGGAGAATGGTCTTTTGCGGAGCTTAGAATTCCAGGAGTACTGCAGAGAATCGGATTCGTGTATTGGGTCGTTGCGAGTTTGTATCTTATATTTCCGGGAAAGAAAGTGTTGATTTTCTTAATTCCGGTTTTACTCGTTCATACTTGGATCTTAACTCATATCGCTCCTCCTGGGGAAGCGATGGTATCTTTGGAGCAGGGGAAGGACATCGGAGCCTGGATCGATCGAGTGATTATCGGAGAAAAACATCTTTGGAAATTTTCCAAAACCTGGGACCCGGAAGGATTGTTAAGTGGAGTCGCATCGATTGCCACTTCTTTGTTCGGGGTACTTTGTGGTTTTATCCTTTTTTTGAGAGAAGGTGGGGGAAGGAGTAGGGTTCTCAGTACATTTGGGTTGGGATTTTTATTCACATTTGTCGGCTTGTTATGGGATCAAAGTTTACCGATGAATAAAAGTCTTTGGACCGGAAGTTACGCGGCATATACGGCGGGACTCGCTTTTTTTTGCATAGGATTTTTTGAATATTTAAATTGGTTGGTTTCTTCGAAAGAGCGGAACGGATTGAACTTGAAAATCTTTTTTCAACCGTTACTCGTATTCGGTAAGAACGCGATTTTAGTTTTTGTAGGTTCCGGAATACTTGCGAGAACGCTTAACCTTTGGACAATTATGACGGAGAATGGAAAACAGGTCGGCGTCAAAGCCTGGTTTTTTTCTAAACTTGTTTTTATTACAGATCCGTATCTCGCATCTTTGTTATATGCGGTTCTTCATTTGTCGGTTTGGTGGGGAATTTTAAGTTTTTTAGATAAAAGGAAGATTTATATCAAAGTTTAAAACGATTCAAGAAAGCTTGAAAGGAAATGATTTTTAGAATTGGATTCAGATTCCTTGTATGTCTTATGAGTTTATTCTTCTGCGATACGCTTCGTTATGATTTTTCCAGCTTATCTTTTAGTGGATTTTGCGAGGTTAAGTTACTTGCACAATCGTTAAAGTTCGTAATTTAACGTGTGAAAAAGATTCACCATAGAAAATAAAAATACAACACCGGTCTCGGATTGGAAAGTCCAGCTTTCAACCCCACGCATGTGGGGAATCGTTTGTCTCCGGATGTTGCGAAAGAACTCGCCGCGGTTCAACCCCACGCATGTGGGGAATAGGCAAAAAGTTTGTATAGGAATCTTAAGAATTATGTCTGTTCTTTTGATTCACCTGTTTCTAAAAGAAGGGAATTAGCCTTTTCGTTGAAAAAGCCTTTGAGATCTGAAAAAGGAGAATCTTCGGTGGCCATCGAAAAGTCGGAAATACTCGTGACTACTTTCTGATCGCGTTTAGAATCGGGTTTGGACATTAGAAGCAAACCGTCGAAGTCTATAATCTCGCGAGAAGGATCGCCGTGAGAACGGATAGCGTAACCTTGTTCCGTGTTGCTCGAATACAACATGATCGCATCCGACTTCCATTCTTCGGAAATTTTTTTCCAGATCCGATCTCGAACTCTCGCGTTAATGGAGGCGACAAAGACCCCGGGCTTCAGTTCAATGGCTAACCGCGACATCTCTCCCCTCTGAGAAGTCTTCACTCTCTCCAAAATCAAAACCACCATAAATCAGCTCCTTGATATCCGGAATAATCCTTTTAAGTAATTTACTAAGTTTGAATTTATCTCTGCATGCGAAACGGATCCTTCTTTCTACGTTAGTCGCATCTTCAGCTGTAATTTCGAAAGCCAAAGGAATCGTAATTTCCGCTTTGTAAAGGTCCGCAATGTCGTAAACGAAGGACAACTGTTTGCCCGTATGAACAAAACCGATAGCGGGGGAAAAACCGGATTGAAGGATCGCCGCGTGAACCACTCCGTAAAGACAGGCGTTTGCGGAAGAAAGAGCGCGGTTGATCGGATCGCTCCAGTCCCAGCTATTTTGGTCGTAAGATCTGCTCTTCCAAGGAACTCCGGATTTTTGGGACCATTCCCTGTAAATTTTTCGAACCCTCGCCCCCTCTAAGCCGCGAATTTGTTCGATGGTGGCGTCTGCAGGAATCTCATCCGAAAAACGGAATTGATACATTCTACGGATCACTAAATCTCTTTCCTTCGGATTGCCGTAAGCTTCCACTTGGCGAAGTAAATTTCTTGCGGAATAAGTACCCGTATAGCCGGCCGAATAAAAACGGACTCCACCTTCGCCCGTCCAAGCAAGAAGACATCTGCTGTCCGAAATCCTTTTGATGGCTTCGTGAGTAATCGAGGTTCCCGGACCCAATAAAAGAAGGCCGATCGTTTCGATCGGAATCGGAACGACTTTATCCAGATAATGAAAACCGATGGATTTTTGAAATTGGTCGATTCTACCCTTTTCAAAATATAAATGCGACCAATTGTCTTCGAATTTTGGAAGTTCTTGAAGGTTTCTGTTTGTCATAACGAATTGATTGTCGGACTTCTCAATTGAAGGGATAAGCGCGGCCGGATGGAATTCTAAAAAATAAATTAGTCTATTATAAATTAAGAATATAATAAATGAATATTGTGTCGGTAATGGTTTGTCTTCCGGAAAATTAAGAAAGATCGGCTGAAGCTGTTCGGTAAGCTCGTAATAAAATGTAGCGATCTTAGAACGTTATGTCTCTTCTATGGCTATGAGTTTCGAGTGGGCTTTGTCGGCGATTCTTGCCGGTTTTTTCTCGTTAGTTGATCTTGGAATTCAATTTGTGGGATAAAGTATTTTTAATAAATTAACGTGAGTTAGGCGTAAGAAAATGAGAAAGGATTTTCTAAAAGTAGGAGTCCCTACTTTTAGAATTTGTTTCTACTGATCCCTATAAAATAGAATACCATTAATTTGAGCACAAATTCCACGTTTAGACGCAGAATTTTAGACACTCTATTATGTGGAGATGAGTAAAAATCGCGATTTGTTCAGATTCCCATATTTTAAGAATAGATTTACAAAGTTCAAATTTCAACTTCCTACAAAAAAAATAAATCGTGAATTTCTTACGGCGAACTCACGATATTTATGTTTTGGCTAACAACAACATACCGCAACCGAAAGCTTTACCGGAGCCGATACCTTTCGTATAAGCAAATTTGAATTGAGTCGGATCCGTGATTTTAAGAATACCGGAAAAGGTAACGGTATGAATTTTAGGAATGGATGGAAACGAAGAGCCTTTGATCTTATTTGCGGAAAAATCGGATTGATATTCTACGGCAGCGTTTACGAGAGAAAAGCCGTTGTCGTTTCCCTTTCTACTCAACCAATCCAATAATTCCTTCTCGTGATAAATTCCGACTCTTTTCGACTTTAACTTGTTAACTTGGTCCTTAGTAAGAGTTTTTTTCAGACTTTCCAATTTTGATTTTCCTTCCAAAAAGGAAACACGATCGGAAGGCTCGAATTTGTCGGGGAAATCTTTGAGTTCTTCCTTGAACAAACTACGATAGTCCTTAAGTTTTTTCGTGGGGTTTGCGGTAAGGGAAAAGCGCAGAACCGCACCGGCCTGAATAAAAGTCGGAGAAATTTGTTTGATTTGATTTCCAACCGGGATTTCCGTTAAAACTTTAAATTCCTGAAAGGCTCGTTCCCAGTTCGGCAGCTTTTCGGAAAACACGAGGATTCTCCGAGAAATTTTACCGGGATCGGAATTATACTCCAATTGGAAAAGGAATGGAGAATTTTGAAGTTTGTTATTCGGCGAATTCTCGGAAAAAGCCATCCACAATCTTTGGTGGATATTATAAGGATTTTGAATCCAATTAAAAACAATTTTATTGTGAATATTATGAGTATCTAATTTAAGTTGTGATAAAAACATATCGGTTCTCCATACGATATCTGACGTCGGTTTAAATGTATCTCGAAAAACGTGTGTTGAGGCATCCGCCCGAGTTTCTTCGATTGCAATATAATAATCGCTTTCGATAAACCGAAACATGAAAGAAATCCCGTATATAAGGACAATCATGTTTGGAATCAGGCTTTGGACACACTCTTGAAAAACTCCTTTCTATCTTGAAACTGCCATCTGTTTCGGTTTAATACTTCGTCTCTCCGAGAATGGGTATGATCTTTTTCCGAGAGCTCCGTCGAATCTTCCCAAAGATACAAAATCGAGGATGATTTCGAAAACAAATCCGGCAAAGGGTCCTTGTAATTTGAAGATTCGTATTTCTTAATAAGAATTTTATTATATTCCTCGAATGCGTTCGGAAACGAATCCGAACTCAAAATCTCGGGGCACATAGGAAGGGCGATCGAACAGGATTTTCTGCCTAAATAGGGAGTATAAATCGGATTCAAAAGGGCGTTTCTAATTTTCTTCAAAGAATAGGAGGTTCGTTTTTTTTCCGAGAGAGCGACGTCGTAAACTGCGTCCACTCGATAATCTCTGCTCGAAAGAATGGTCTCAACGTATTCAGAATCCAAAAGTTCGTCCTTTCTGGTGAGTAAAGTTCGTTTGACGTTGCCGGGACTTTGGATCGTATGATAATCCCGTAATAGACTTCCGGGAGTAAACACTTTGGTCGCAAAAAAAACGCCTTCAACGAGTTCCGAAATTTTTTCGTCCTCCGAGCGATCGAATCCGAAAGAAGCGGAGAGCAAACCGATCAAGGCGGATTTGGTCGGAAAAGAATCGCTGGGACGATATTCGCCCACAGCGATGTTTCCCCAGGAAACAAGAGGACCGTAGAGGCGGAATACCAGGTAATCTTTCATCTAATCCTCTTGAGTAAAATCTAATATTTCTTTTAAGGAGCCGCTTCCGGAATCCACGTTGAAAATTTTAAAACCGCCGGACGCGCAGGACCCGTATACTTTTTCGAAGTTTTGTCTGACGGATTCCAATTTCGAAATCGCCGCGTTCAAAATTCCTTTGTCCTCCACGGAGTTCAGAAACGCTGTATGTAGGGATCTGGGTTGTTCGTTTCCCTTTTCTATCATACAATACAAAGCTCTCGCTCTGGAAGCGAAACTGTTTTGTTTTCCCGTGGGAGAAATCGTAGATGATGTTTCGACTAATGCTCTTACGGTTCGTTTGGCCAGATCTTTGTTGCCGTTCAGATTGTTAAGAAGCTGATCCCGGTTGATGCAGATATAAAGATAAAAAAGACCGGAACCGAATTCCACGTCACCTAAATGACCGGCTCCCACATCCTCGATTCCGCTGTTTAAGTCGTCTACCGCCGTAAAAAAATCGTCTTCGATCGCAACCTTATGAACCGTAATCGCGTGAGCGACTTGAACGGCCGCTTCAACGTTAAACGCGGGTTTGGAAGCGAGCATTCTACCGAACATAGCAATATCCGAAGAGGAATTTTCTTTTTTTAAAAGATTCAGATCCTCGTTGAAAGGTTCTTTTTTGGTATCGATCAATTTTTGGATTAAGGAGGAAATCGCCTCGTTCTCTTCTTTGTTAAAATGGGCAAGTTGTTCTATTTCCAGATCCAAAAGAGGATTTTTTTCCAATTCTTTTTCAGAAGGATTTTTAAGTTTTCCGAATATGCCCGCAATCGACTTACTCCAAGTTCTTGCGTTTTTTTCGGGGATTTTTCCATCCAATAATTTCTGATAAATTTCTTTCCCCTTTTCTTTGGTTCTGATTCCGATATGACCGGATAATGTTTCCCGAAAAAGGTCCGAAGTTCTCCAGGCCCTTTTTAAACTTTGGGAGGAAATTCTAAGTCTGTTTGTCCCTCCCAGAAACGCGGTTTTGGGTCTTCCCAAATCGTCCCGATTCAAGTTGGAGGGAGGATAAGAGGTAAGGAAATGGATTTGGATGAAACGGTTCACTGGTTTTCTCCTTGAGGATTTTCTAAATTGTCGAGGTCGTTTTCGCTTGTTGGGGTTCCGTAATAATCGTAGGCCCAGTCTTTTTTGGTTTTTTGATTCCAAGAGTAAATGGAAAGGGAAAGGTCTGAAAGATTCGCTTTTTTCTTCAGGTTCTTGACGATCCGGATCATATTTTGGTAGAATAGTTCTTCCGAAAGTATATCCGAATATTGTAATATTTTTCTGAAGCGGATCTCGTTTATGACCGGCCTTTCTCCCTCTTTTCGCGCCATGCTGCGTGCAAATGAGACGGAAGGATTGTCTTCTTCGATATGAGAAAGAATACCTGCGATCGGACCGATTTTATCCGGAAAAAATTGAAACCCTTCCTGGAAGAGTTTGGAGATCAGTTTATGGGTATAAGAGATCGACAAAGTGTCCAATCCGTTGGAACATCTTCTCAGGGCGGCTCTGTCCCCCGTCTGGGATCTCAGATCGGTCCACCAGTTTATTATAATTTCCTTAAATTTTTCTTTGTTTTCGTAAAATCTCATTGTCTTTATTTTTTTCTCCTTTTAGAGGGTTTTTCCGGTGTGGTCAGTCCGAGTATATTTCGAGTTTTCGAACCGAGATTGGAGGTTTTCAAATTGTTGCTTGCCTCTATGATTCTTTTAGGGTCTTCGACTCCGAGTTTATAGTAGTCCACATACTGATCGAAAAGTTTGCAAGCGGATTCGTTTAAAAGTTTCAGCCAGGTTTTTTTCAGGGTCACAAAGTCCGTTGCCCCCGAGATCAGATTTTCTTTAACGTTTCGGATCAGATCGTAGAAAGAACTTTCTGTATCTTTCAAAAAAGAAACGCCTAAAGGCGCCAAATCCCCTTTGATATCTTTCTTTTTGTTGAGCCAAAAGTCACAAACCGCTTGACGAAGATTTTTTTTAATCTCTGTACTTGTGTTTAGGATTTGCGAAACCTGTTCCTCGAATTTTTCGATTTTATCGGAAGGAATATTAAAAAACGGAATCTCGGATTCGTACCAGCATCTGGCTTTCATGTTGTCCATATCGTAGCCGAAGGTTAGAATCGAAGTCTGTTCCCCCGGAATTTTCCGATTCAAAGAACGACGAACGACCAAGGCGGCTTGATCCTCTTGGCCCTTACCCAGAGCGATCGTCTGCCAATAGTGATAGAGAATACCTCCCGGTTGAGGATGATACGGAAGCCAACTTTCCTTGGATTTATAGTAAGGACTGAAAGGATGAATCCAGCCTCCCTCCGAATAACTCAGGCCGTAGGTTTTTGTATGATACGAACGGACCAAAACGGAGGAAGAACGATTGCAGACATCGCAAACGCCGTTTTCCTCTTCCTTACGCAGAAGGATTCTTCTCGGATAGGACCAATAGACGCTTAACGGATGCAAGTCTTGGGGAGTGGTCGTTTTTCCTTTGGTTTGTAGATCTTCTATTTTCGGGTTGGTCCAAGGAAAAACGGATTGGAAGGGAATCTTTTTTTGGCCGTTAACTTGAAAATACGATTTCGGAAGAACGTTGAGCCAGAGTTTCGACCAGAGGGAATTTTTTTTAGGATCTTTTAATTTGGAAGTTACGAATGTAGTCAGAGGCCCGCCTCCGCGAATAGACGTTAAGTGTCCTTGACCTCCGGAAGGAGAATTGGTCTGAAAGGAAAAAAGACCGATCCCAGCGCATTTTTCGCAGATCTGGGAAATGGAATCTCTTTTGATGAAAAAATCCTTTTTCAGTTTGATCGTATTCTCGCCGGGAGATTCGATAAACAGCGCGGAAATATCAAAGATCGTATCCTCTTCGTTGAGGTTTTTATCCTGCATAAATCTAGGGCCGTCACCAAACAGCTCAAAGGCGGATTCCACTTTTTCCATCGCTTCTTTTAGAACCTCGGGGGAGGGAGGATTTACGAAAAGGTCTTCCCATTCGGTTTCGTTTTCGGGGGGAAAAACGGCCTGTAAAAGTCCGATCAAAAATTGAAGCAACGCGCCGTTAAAGTCCGGTCTGGGAGCGTTTAAAGACACGACCGGATCCGAATCGTTCTCGATTTGGGAAGTGATCTCAAATGGGGAGATCTCTTCAAATTTTCCGGAAAACCTTTGGGCCGGAATCCAAACGTCCTTGATTAAATTCATAAGGTTCCTCTTTATTTCTCTTTTCTAAAACCGAATCTTTCGTCGTAAGTAAGGGATACGACTTCGTTCTTTTTGTTAAGGGCTTTGCCTCTCCAAGAATTGTTTGCGTAAAACAAGGGAAGTAAAACGCAATGTTTGCCTTTATCCGGTAGATTTTTTTTACAGTGAGAGATAACTTCGGAAAGATTCGAATTTTCGAATATAAATTCTTTTTCCACAAGATAATTCGGAACGGGGAGTTCGCTATTTTGCCAATCTCGATTTGTGTCGGAAATCCAAGGAACCAAACGATCGGAAACGAACTTGGCCAGAACCACTTTTGTAGAATTGTCTATACCGTATCTTGTGGAAAACTTGGAATCGTCCCAAGAAGTTTCGTTTAAGGTGGAATCGTATCCTAGTTCCAAACGAATCGTACTCAAAGCGGCGGCGCTTTCCCGTTTTTTCTTGTCGTTTTCCACTTTGGATTGATTTTCTTGAAAGGATTGCGGAACCATTACATTGGTCCCATACACGGACTCTATTAGATTTCTTGCATCTTCCGGCATTCTCCAACCTTTTCGTTCTTGGAGAAGCCTTGCAGTGAGCCAAAGTTTACCGTGATCCGAGTAAACCATGCTCCCGCCTCGACTGAAACGACTGAACCAATCCGATTTCGGATCGTCGATCGGCTCGGGAGAAAAGATCCATAGGATCGGCACGCCTCTTTCGTCTAATCCCTGTTTGATGTTTCCGGATATGTCCCTACTATGTCTGTAAAGTCTACCGGCTCTTTGTAGAATTAAGTCGATCGGAGCGAGATCCGTGATGATACAGTCGAAATCCAAATCCAAGGACTGCTCCACAACTTGGGTTGCAACGACTACTTTTCCTTTTCTCGATATCTGATCGCTTTGAATACCGAAGTTTTCCAAAATTTGGGATTCAATGTTCAGTCGATCGCCCATTGCAAACCTAGAGTGGAAAAGTGTAACCCGATCGCCTAACTTGGAATGAAGAAAAGAGAATGCCTGCGAGGCGTCCGAAACCGTATTTCTAATCCAACAGACACAACGTCCTTGATTAGAAATTTCTAATATTTTTTGCAATACTTGTTCCTGATTGAAAAAGAACTTCACGTTCAATTTTCTACTGACTTCTTTTCGAGTGGAAATCGGAGTTTCTTCCACAACGGGTCGATCGGAGATTAAAGAAACAAGCGGGTATTCCTCGCTTTTTATATCTTGAAGTTCCGTATCCAATCCTAAGGCAAAGGATTCGGAGAATGTTTTACGAAGGATTTTCGGTAAGGTGGCGGAGAGAAGAATCACCGAAGCCCCTATTTTAGCCTGAGCCTTTAAAAGACAACAGATGAGTTCGACCATGTAGGGATCGTAAGAATGAACTTCGTCCAATATGAGAACCTTTCGAGAAAGACCGAACATCCGAAGAGATTGAAACTTAGCAGAGAGCACGGAAAGAAGAGCTTGATCGATCGTGCCGACTCCTGCGTCCGCGAGTAGACTTTTTTTCTGATTGTCCGAAAGCCAAATGTTGCAAATGGCGCTGGCGCTTTCCTCCTGGTTCTTTTCGGATTGGAAGGAATAATTCCGATCCGAAAGAATTGCGTTATCCGAAATCACGGAACTTTGAAACGAATCGGATAAATTTCGAGCGCCGTGTGCGAGGACCAAAGAGGGCAGGGATTCTTTCGTATATAAATTCCGGTAGACGCTACTCATTCTTCGGTACATGCCGTTTGCGGTAGCCATGGTAGGAAGGCCCACGTAAAAACCGGAGTAAGTGTTTTTTTGCATAAGACGATGAGTTAAGATCAGAGCCGCTTCGGTTTTCCCGGAACCGGTAACGTCCTCTAAAATAAAAAGGGAAGGAGAATCCGGTAAAACGACTTCCGAGCAAAATTTCTGCAAAGGGGTCGGCTCCTGCAAATATTCAAAAATACCGAAGTGATTTCCGTTAAGAGCGATTTTGGAAGGTAAAATCCCGGATTTTTTGACCGCCTTCGACGCGTTATTTAATGAAATTGTTGTATAATATTCTTCTAAATCGATTGGCGTTGTGTGGTATTTGAAAATTTCGGCGTTGGAACCGATCCAATCGCACAAAACGGAAAGTCCGGCAAGCCAAAAGGAAATTTGGAGCGTAGAATCGTATAATGTTTTAAAATTCCCTTTGAAATACAGGTTTGGAGATAAGATACGATTTACCTCTTTGGAAAAATCCAAAGCGGCCAACCGGTCGGTTTCAGTAAAGTGAGAATCCAAACTGACCGCTGTTTGTCCCGAATATCCGTTTTTAGAGGGAGGACGTCCGTGATGCCCCGTCACACAACGGATCAAAACGTCCGTAAATTCTGTAAAATAACTTTTGTCCTTGGAAGATTGTAATCTGTTCCAACCCAGCCAATTCTGTTCTGTTAAAAGTCCGTTGTAGTTTCCGAATCTTTCGTCTTTCAGGATCCATTTTCCCCAAAAAATATAACCCAAACTATCGTGTCGTATGGAATAGGGTCCGATTGGAGAATTAGAATTACCGAATGCGCTTTTGATATCCGGAATAAGAGATTGAAAACAATCCGAGAATTTTCCCAGATCGTGTAATATCAGAAAAAAAACGAAAAGATTTTTAAAAGTTAGGGGATCGATTCCCAATTTCTGAGAAAAATGGACGCATAGGGTTTCATTTTGAGATAAATAAACTTCTCCGACTGCCGCAACGTCGAAACAATGATAGACCAGAAGATGGTAGTTGCCTTCTTTATTCGCTTTCCCCCAATATTTGTAATATGATTTTTCTTCGGATTTCATCGATTTCTAGGTTTTGAATGACAGATTGATTTTTCTTTTGCGCTCGCGGACCCAATCCTACGGCGGTAATTATGCCGCCGTAGGGGATTGTTCACATTTTTGAAAGATTTCGAATTCAAGATATCTCATCTAAGAATTTGATTTCAACAGCCGTAATTTTGGTAGAGATTCGGTATCATTTTTGGGAAACCAGTTCGAATGATAATTTTCCTCCTCATAGGAATGGCGGGTCACACGCAATAAGCTGCTTTGGTTATATTCCATGTAATATTGCGGATCCGAATCTTCTATTATTTGTGTTCTTTGGAATTCTGTGGTCTCGTACATATGTCTTTTTATTATTTTTTTGATCATAATGACTCCTTATTTTTCAAAAAATAGGTAAAGATGTAAAATATCAATCAATAAATGTAAAGTTGTGCAAAATAGAGACAATCTCGCCTTAAAAATAGTTTTTTTAATGCCAAAAAAGTTCTCTTTAAAAAAGTAAACAGTAACATTCCTCCTGTAAAAGGAGGTTGAACCGTGTAAAGTTGTACAAAAAATTCAGTTTTGAGATTATTTTCCCCACATTTGTGGGGTTTAACACAGTTCTTATTTTGATTCATTCGTAACATTCCTACCGTTTGTTTTTAGAATATAATTTTTACTTTTCTCGAAGCTCATTTGCAATTTAGCCGGAATCGTTTCCCGAAAAATGAGCGTGGAATTTTTTTGTATTTTTCTTGAAATTGAATTTATTTTTGCATCACTCATCCGTTTGGATTTATTTAGTATATAATAATAAATAGATATATGAATTTATTTTGTTTTAATGTATCGGAAACAATTTACAGAGATTTTGGAAATTATGAATTCAGTTTATAAATAGAAATATTTTTTGTTCGACTTATTTGAAAAGTTGACAGGGAAAACTATTTAAGATTTGTTTTCGATCTTAAAAATACAAATATGAATTTGGTAATGGAGGATTATTTAAAGTTTGTCCCCAAACCTTAAAAGGAATTGGTTGTGATATTCCATAAGTTTGTAATAAAACGCTGGAGTTCCCACATCTCGAGGCTTTGGTCCGGGCTTTGAGTCTTGAGAAGGTTTGGAATGGAAAATATTTTTCAAAAATAGAACATTGATATATTCAAATATAATTTATAAAAGCATTTGAATGCATTCGCTATGTTTTCGGGGTTGAATTCTAGAATGATGATGCGTTTTGATACTTTTGTAAAATCGCAATTGATTTGGCTTTGTCCTCACGTTTCTAAAGAGCAACACGAATTCGGTATAGGGTATTTTTTGTCATAACCAACCCCACAAATACTTGGACCCGAAGATAAATCTGTCGGAATTCCGACAAATCTCTGTAAAACTTACGCCCCGCAGAGCGACCTATCTCGTGACCCTTCGGGAGCGAGATTTGAGTTTAGGAAAGCTCTGCGCCTGAGTTTCCTGATTTTTGGGTGGAGGGACCCGTAGGGAGCAAATCATTGAGCCTGGAGGTGGAAAGACTCGGGAGGTTTTTCTCTATCAGAAAATGATACTTTTTGCAAGTAAAAAGTATCATTCTTGTCGGAACACTTGAAAAATATCAGTTTTTGATCCTTATGATCCCAAAAGCCTTCTTAATTGTGGGTTGGTTATGATTTTTTGCTGATTGAAGACTGCCTCAAAGGCTCATTACTTTGTCTTGGAGTTTTATTTCCCCGCATGATAACAACCTGTCTCAAAATTTTAAGAGAAATCAGTTACGATCATTCCATAAATTCGCAATTAAAACACTGTAGTTCCTCCGGATTACGTCTCCTTATGTGGATTTATGGGCTTCGAACAGATTTTATTGTTCGATTCTCGCGGGAATTCTCACATTCTAAAGTTTTACTCATCCTATAAAATAGAATACCGTTCATTTGAATGTAAATCTCGCTTTTAGACGCAGAATTTTGAACACTCTATTATGTAGGAATCAGCAGAATAGCATCTTCCTATCATTTACCTTTCAAGAGGAGAAGCGATAGGATTGTTCAAAAATAGGGACTTTTCGTTTTCGAATAGAAACTTCTGAATTCAGAAATTGTGGGAACTCGGTTTTACTGTAAAAAAAATCCTTCGAAAACTCCCGCTTTTCTTATGCCGAACTAGAAGTTTTATAAGGAGTACAAATTCAAAGACGGAAGAATCTGGAAGTTTTAAAACAAATCTTGACAAGTTCTTCATTCTATCAAAATGGAAAGTCGAAAATTCGCATCCGATAAAATTCCAGACCGGAACGAATATTCGATCTTTGATATGAGCTTGAGTGCTATTTTTTTAAATTAATAAAAGTCAATATTCAAACCTTTTTAGTGGACTAGGAACTCTAAAAAAGCTAAACTGTTAGGGCCCGAATATTACTGACAAAAAGTTTTGAGTTTCGGCTAATAAATTACATTCGGAAAAATCTTGAGCTGAATAGAAATAAGCCCTAACATCGAAGGCGATCCGATTTACTTAGAGTCTGTTTTTAATAGGAGAAAAATACCATGCAAAAAAAAACATCTCGTGAACAGAAAACCAACGATCAAGAGCCCAATTTTTGGGATTTATTGAGCCCATTGTTTGAGTTCGTCAATTCCTTGTTTCATATCAGAAATGACACCGATGAGAATGGGACTATCGAATCGATCAAACGGGGAGTCAATTTTTCGGGGTCCGCTTTATGGATTTTGATTTTCGCGATCTTCATAGCGTCGATCGGTCTGAATATCAATTCTACTGCGGTGATCATTGGAGCCATGCTTATTTCTCCTTTGATGGGACCAATCATGGGTGCGGGGTTGGCGCTCGGAATTTACGACTTCGAACTTTTGAAAAAATCCCTACGCAATCTTGCGGTAATGACATTTTTAAGCCTCTTTACTTCCGCAATATACTTTTTGATTTCCCCGCTTTCCGACGCTCAATCCGAACTTTTGGCGAGAACGTCTCCCACCATATACGACGTGTTAATCGCATTTATCGGAGGTGCAACCGGTATTGTGGCGGGTTCTCGAAAAGACAAGATTTCGAACGCGATTCCCGGAGTGGCAATCGCCACCGCTCTGATGCCTCCGCTTTGTACCGCGGGTTACGGACTTGCGAATTGGAATTTAAAATTTTTCTTTGGCGCTTTTTATCTGTATCTGATCAACAGTGTTTTTATCGGAATCAGCACCCTAATTTTCGTGCGTTATTTGAAATTCACTCGCACTGTTTATACGGACCCGGCGGTCGATAAAAAGATTTACCGTTATGTGTATTTGGTGTCCATCTGTTTGATTCTTCCTAGTCTTTATTTCGCCTACGATATCGTGGTCGATTCTTCGTTTAAACGGAACGCAAAGAGTTATCTTGAGAATCATTTCTCGTTTGAAAGGAGTAAGATCCTCTCCGCAAACGTCGTAAGAAAGAGCGGCGAAAAAAAAATCGAAGTCACTATAATCGGTGAAACTTTGTCCGAAGATGTTCTTACTCAGTTGAAATCTCTTCTTCCTAAATACGGTTTGGAAGGAACCGAGTTGAAGATCATCCAGTCTGGGGGTGCGGAGGAGCACAAGAGGCCTGGAAATCTTTCTCTCGAAACCGGAGTCGGTTCGAAAAACCAGGAAGAAAAGATTCAACTTTTGGAAAACGAACTTCGCACTTTGAAAGATAAGGATCATTTGGTTCAATCCGTGGCGAAAGAAATCAACGTATTGTTTCCTTACGTGGAATCGTTTTCTTTCGGAGACTTTCTGGTTCAGAATGTTCAGGATTTTACCTCCTCGAAGGAAGCTACGATACTTGTAAAATGGAAACGTCCGATCAGTGACGTGGAAAAAAAACGACTGGAACTTTTTTTGAAATTAAGAATAGGAGTGGAAAGTTTAAAGGTCTTGGATCTCTGAATTTGAATTGGGAAAAGAACCGACGTCTTGAACAGAGAGATTTCGAGCATTTGTCGTTTCCGACTTTGCGATCCGTTCGAATTTTCGATCTGAACATCTGCCTTAAGATCGTATTTGGAATAACGCGATTTCGATAGATTATAGGAAACGATCGCTGATCTGCGAACTCTGGCATTACGGGCATCTTAGTAATGAAATTAAATATTTCAACTTTTAGGATGGTTCGATTCTTTTTCGGATGAATATGAAATCGGTTTTTGAGTGGCTCGTTTGGGGAATACTCCCTTGTTTCAATTCAATACAGACAGTTCTTTGGAATGAGGCGTCTTTAAGAACTAGGAAGTGTTCATTGAGTTTGGGTTGTTCGGATTTCTTTCCTATTTGATCTCTTTCTACAAAAAAAAACACTGGTAGAATAAGGGTCGGGGAAAAGAGCCCAAAGCGATTTTCTCACAGAGAGTTATGGATCGACAAATTCAAATCGACCGTAATCGCTCCGATCCTTTTACATCCCATAACTTTCTTCTGATAAGGGTGCTTTTGTGACCGAGATTTTAAAAATCCAGAACCTCAGGGCAGGAATTCAGACCGGCGATTCTGGAGAAATCAAAGAGATCGTAAAGGGCGTCAATCTCACGATTCGATCCGGAGAGATTCATGCTATTATGGGACCGAACGGTTCCGGAAAAAGTACGCTTTCCAACGTCATCATGGGTCATCCGAAATACCGAGTGTTGTCGGGTGATATTTTATTCGAAGGAAAATCTATTTTGGATCTTCCGACAAACGAACGTGCGCGCCTCGGAATCTTCCTCTGCTTTCAATATCCTACGAGTATACCCGGAGTTACGATCGGAAACTTCCTAAAAACCATTGTAAAGTCCGTAAGAGGAAAGGAACTACCGGTCAGGGAATTTAGAAAAGAACTCAAAGAAGCCATGGCTGCGCTCGATATTCCGGAATCGTTTATCGCGCGTTATGTGAACGACGGGTTTTCCGGAGGGGAGAAAAAGAGGAACGAAATTCTCCAAATGAGTTTGCTCAAACCGAAACTTTCCGTATTGGACGAAACTGATTCGGGACTGGACATAGACGCGCTTCGAATCGTAAGCGAGGGAATCAACAGGAACAAAGCTCCGGAAAAATCCATTTTACTCATCACGCACTATCAAAGAATGCTAAACTACATAGCACCCGATTTCGTTCACGTGTTTGCAAAGGGAAAAATCCTGAAAACCGGAACGAGAGAACTTGCACTGGAATTGGAAGAGAAGGGATATGACTGGGTCCTTGCAGAATCCGAAGACTGAACCGAAAATGTCTTTAGCAACTCAGTTTGAAAATCTGCTTTCCCGTAGCGGAGAACCTCAGGCTTTGAAAGATTTTCGCGCTAAGGTCTTTGAGAAATTCCGAACTCTGAAAATTCCGGGATCGGAAAACGAATCCTGGAGAAAAATTCCGCTTTCTAATTTTCATCCGGAAGAATTTACCGAAACTCCCGACATAAACGCGGTTTCTTGGAAGGTTCCCGATGGCGTCAAACTTCGAAGAACGGATTCTCTTTCCGGAAAAGAACTCGAATTTTTTTTAAACAACCTTGAAAGTATATTCCAAAAACGGAATGAAGAATGGTTTACGCTTTACAGCCTTTCCAATTTTACCCACGGAATTTACCTCGAAGTGGAAAACGACCTCATTCTCAAGGAAGAAGTCGAAATCAAGTTTCGACTTGAAAAGGAAAATAAAATTCTCCCTATCCTTGTTGTAAAAATCGGAAATCACAGCAAGGCGTTTATCGCCGAACGGTACGAATGTCCGGAAGAGAAAGACTTCAAACTCCTCCAAGGTCTTACCGTGATTTACGCGGGAGCCGGATCTAGAGTTTCCTATGTCGGAATCGAATCCTTCGGTTCTTCCGTATTCCATTTTCAGAATTTGTTCTCCGATCAAAAAGAGGACTCGGACGTTAGGATCGCAAAGGTGACGCCCGGCGGATATAAGGGCAAAAATCTTATAGGCGTCGAACTTTCCGGAAAGGGTGCGAGAGCGAGAGTGATCGGTTTGGCCCCGATGGCGGCGAGAGAATTCCAGGATTCCGAAGTGAAGATCGTTCACAAGGAAAGTCATACGGAAAGCTCGATTCTTTACAGAGGCGCCTTTAAGGATAGGGCTCATCATATTTTTACCGGAAATCTTCACATTCCAAATTCCTGCAGGGATGTGAATGCGATTCAGGTCAACAACAACCTTCTTTTGGGCCGCTTTGCAAGAGCCGAGTCGATTCCGAAGCTCGAAGTATATGCGGAAAACGTAAAGTGTGAACATGGGGCCACGGTGGGAGAGATCGACGAAGAACAGTTGTTTTATCTAGCCTCTCGGGGAATCGACGAAGACGAAGCCAGACGTATGATCGTGGACGGGTTTTTGGGCCAAGTGATCGGTGAAATCGAATCGGATTCCATCCGAGAAGAACTGTTCGAACTCATCGCCCGTAAGGTGGAGGGTCCGGTATGAGCTTTCGTAAACTCGCAAATCTGTCCGAAGTCGAAAACGGGAAAGTCAAAGTGGTTGAAACCAGATATAATAGGATCGGGATCACGAGTTTGGACGGTAACCTTTACGCATTTGAAGACGTCTGTACACACGACGGAGAGGCTATATCCGAAGGGAAATTGTGTGGAGACGTAATCACCTGCCCGAGGCATGAGGCGCGGTTTTCCGTCAAAACCGGAAAGGCCCTTTGTATGCCCGCGGTGGAGGATCTTCCCGTTTATCCCGTGAGAATCGTAGGTGACTCCGTCGAAGTGGATTTGGAGGATTGAAATAAATGAATTTCTCAGCCGAAAGAATCAGGACCGATTTCCCGATTTTGGGAACAATGATGAACGGGAAACCGCTCGTTTTTTTGGACAGCGCGGCTAGCTCTCAAAAACCCTTTACGGTCATCGATAGAATCGAAAAATATTATAGAGAAGAAAACGCAAACATACATCGCGGGATTTATTATCTTTCTCAAAAAGCCACGGAAAAATACGAGCTCGGTAGAATTCGTATTTCCCGATTTATCGGAGCCCAATGCGCCAAGGTTTGCATCTTTACGAGAAACGCAACCGAGTCGATCAACTTAGTCGCTCAGACTTGGGGAAGGGTTCAAGTCAAAGAAGGGGACGAGATCGTAATCAACGAACTCGAACACCATTCCAACATTGTACCTTGGCAAATGCTCGCTCAGGAAAAAAAAGCGGTATTGAAATTCATTCCTTTGAACGAAGACAGTACTTTGGATCTGAGTAATTTGAACGAGATTATTACGACTAAGACAAAGTTAGTCGCCGTTGCTCAGATGTCGAACGTGACCGGAACGATTCACGATCTCGCTCCGATTCAGAAAAGGGCGAAAGA
The DNA here is from genome assembly GCF_006874765.1 of Leptospira weilii. Classification (NCBI taxonomy): domain Bacteria; kingdom Pseudomonadati; phylum Spirochaetota; class Leptospiria; order Leptospirales; family Leptospiraceae; genus Leptospira; species Leptospira weilii. The sequence continues at coordinate 3,440,187 of NZ_CP040840.1, read as the reverse complement.
AGTAGGGGCCAAGGTTCTTGTGGACGGTGCTCAGGGGGTTTGTCATCTCCCGGTCAATATGAAGGAAATGGATTATGATTTCTACGTATTCTCCGCGCATAAGATGCTCGGTCCGACCGGAGTCGGAGTTCTTTACGCAAAAGAAGAAATTTTAGAAGAGATGCCTCCTTGGATGGGCGGAGGGGATATGATCGCTCACGTTTATAAGGAAAGATCCACGTATGCGGAGCTTCCTTCCAAACTCGAAGCGGGAACTCCTAACATCGCGGGAGTGATCGGTTTCGAGTCTGCGATCGAATACCTCGAAACGATCGGAATGCAGGAAGTGAGAAATCACGAAGTAGAGTTGTTGACTTACGCGCTCGATCGATTGGACGATTTCGGCGGGTTGGAGCTTTACGGAACGAGAGATTTATCCAAAAGAGGAGGAGTGATTTCCTTCAACTTTCCGGGAGTGCACCCGCACGACGTCGGAACTATTTTGGACGAAGAGGGAATCGCGATCCGAGTCGGACATCACTGCGCGCAGCCGTTTATGGCGTTTAAGAACATACCGGGAACTTGTCGTGCGAGTCTCTATCTTTACAATACAAAAGGCGACATTGATCGATTGATTGAGGGTCTAATTAAGGTAAAGGAGATATTCTCCCGTGTCCTTAAGCGATAGTCTTTATAAAGAAGTTATACTCGATCACTATCAAAATCCGAGATTTCGAGGCAAACTCGAACCTGCGGATCTATCGGAGCATGGGATCAATCCTCTCTGCGGGGACGAACTCGAACTTACGATCAATCTTGACGGAGATAAAATCGCGGACGTTCGTGTGACTGGAAAGGGATGTTCGATTTCTCAAGCCTCCGGTTCCATGATGGCCGAATCGATTCGGGGAAAGACGATTTCCGAAGCGGAAAATATTCTTTCCCGTTTTAAGAATATGTTTTTGGAAGACAAAGATCCTAAGTTTGAGGAAGAATTGGAAGACCTGGAATCGATGGAGTCCGTGAAAAAAATTCCCGCGAGAATCAAATGTGCGGTTCTTCCCTGGAATACTCTGGAAAGAGCGCTCTCTCAAATCGAAAAGTAGCGGGATGAATGGATTAGGACTTTACAATACTATGCAGGATTCCAAATGGAATTGACCGAGAAAACGATGGCCCAAAAATAACGGATGACCGAAGTACACAATCCTCACGATCGATTGTCCGAGAAACCTTTCAGGACAAAAAAGAAGCGGCTATTTTTTTCAAAAACACGTTACCGCCGGAAGTGGTCAAATTACTCGACTTGGAAAACTTGGAATTGTCCGAATCGAGTTTTATATCCGAAGAACTAAAACAAGAACAAACGGATTTACTGTTTCAAATTCCGCTCAAGTCCGGAAACAAGTTGAACGTCTATTTACTTTTCGAGCACAAAAGTTATTTAGAGAACGCCATATATATTCAACTACTTGGATATCTCACAGAAATCTATCGCAACCAACAAAGAAACGAGGAGTCTCTTTCCGTAGTCATTCCGTTTGTGTTCTATCACGGGGAAAAGGAATGGAAATTGGGAGATCGATTTTTAGATCAGTTCGTATTAACAAGCCAAGAAGCGGAAATTCTCAAGGACTTCATCCCCGATTTTAGGATCGACTTGTTCGATTTGAAAGGAATAGAATTGAAGGAGAAATTGGAAAGTATCACTTTTCAAGTGACTCTGGGAGTGGTTCAAAAAATCCGTGAAGGAGATTTGGAATTCATTTCTCATTTACCGGGGTTATTTTCCCTATTACTTGGAATAGAGGAAGAATCGAAAAGAGTTGCAATCTTACGGAAACTGTTATTGTATATTTACTGGGTTCGAGATTTGAAGCCATCGGAATTGAAGGGAGTCCTTCAAAGATCTAAATTGGAACAATACGAGGAATTAACAGTGACTACGGCAGAGAGATTGATTTCAGAAGGAATACAACAAGGTATCGAGAAAGGGGTACAGCAGGGCAAGATTGAAGGCAAGATTGAAACGGCTCGAAATATGCTTTCTGAGGATATTCAGCTAAATGTAGTTCTTCGTATCACTGGCCTTTCCGAACAAGATTTAAAAAACCACGGATTGATTTAGTCTATGTTCGGTTGGTTTCATCAGTATTTAGCCCTTTTTACTCCTCATTTCGTTCATCAAACAGTTTGATTTCTGTGAACCTAATTTTAGGACTTTACAACATGCCCTAAACGGAAGTTTCTTTTACGGAAATAGTGAACCGTAAAGGTTCTTGCGTAAGCCCGTAAGAGTTTTATAATCAAGAAAAGATCAAAGGAGAAACACGGAAATGTTAGAAGCTCCTACGAACACGTTGGAAGAACAGATCTACGAAGAAGTGAGAAAAGTGGAAGATCCCGAAATCGGAATTTCCGTCGCCGAGCTTGGACTCATTTATAGGATTAAGGTAGAAGGTTCCAAAGCGAAGATCGATATGACTTATACTTCGATGGCATGCCCTGCCGGTCCTCAAATGAAACAACAGATCAAGGATCATGCTCTTCGAGTGGAAGGAATCTCCGATGCTGAAGTGGAAGTTGTTTGGGTCCCTAAGTGGGACCCGAGAGAAATGGCCACGGAAGAAGCCAAAATGGATCTGGGGATTTTTGACTGATTCGATTTCGAGATTTGTTTGGTAGTTTTTGAGTTCAGAAAGAAACATGAATTTTTGTTTAAATCTGTTTCAAAGCCAATACTCCACAGCTTTCGAGCGATAGAATATACCCAGCTATAATGTTGTTTTGGACCTTGAAGTAAGAAGTCCCCATTTGATTTGTAAAAAAATTGGAACGTTTATCTATGCGAACTCATGCTAAAAGATAACAAAGCGGAAGCCTAACGAATTTTGGTAAAATTAACGTGAGTTTGGCGGTTGAAAATCTAGGCGAATAAGAAACTAAAGTGTAACGCCTCCCTAAACTCAGCGAAACGGTTTCCTACTGATCCCTATAAAATAGAGTACCGTTAATTTGAGCGCAAATCCAATGTTTAGACGCAAAATTTTAGACACTCTATTATGTAGAGATGAGTAAGAGGCGCCGTTAACTCAGCGAATGCCTCTCTATGGATCGCCGTTAACTCAGTGAATGCCTCTCTATGGATCGGCTTAACTCAGCGAATGCCTCTCTATGGATCGGCTTAACTCAGCGAATGCCTCTCTATGGATCGGCATTCAGGTCCGAAACATAGAATCGCTTTCGCATTTGTTATATCGAACTCGCGTTAAAATTAATTATTTTTTCAATTTATTGAATTTTTTGTTCGCTATATCAAATATTTCTTGCATCAAAAATAAGAACATTTTCCATCTATCCCAAAAGGCTTTTTCCAGATCGATCCTTGAAAAGCGCGTCTGGAAATCTTTTTGGGGATTTCTTATGGCAGCTAAAACTTTTTCTAAGGTAAAAAGCAAAACACATTCTAAAGCAAAGACAAAAGCCGTTTCCGTAAAAAAGGCAAAACCGAAAGTTGCTTTTGCCTTATCAAAGGGATTCATCGATTTTAAAAATCCTCTTCCCGTAGTTTATCAGCCGGATTCTGAGGAACAAAAAGGTAAACAAAATCTGATCCAATGGATCAAAAGTAACAAACGTGCGTTAACCGATGATCTCAAAGAATACGGAGCCGTTCTTTTTAGAGGATTTGATGTGTCTTCTCCTCAGGATTTTGAAGATGTGATTATTAATGTGGATTCCAATCTAAAGAACAATTATCTCGGAACGTCTCCAAGAAATCAGGTGACTCAGTATGCGTTTACCGCAACGGAACTTCCGCCCGCATATCCGATCATGCAACACGCGGAGATGAGCTTTCTGGATTCTCCTCCTAAAAAACTTTTCTTTTATTGTAAAAAAGCTCCGGAAACGTTCGGAGAAACTCCCATCACCGACCTCAGAAAGGTTTTGAATGAAGTTCCGGACTTTATTCGTGAAAAATTCGAGAAAAAAAAAGTTCGTTATTCCAGAGTTTATGACGGTCCTTCGAATCGATCCCGTTTTCAATTTTGGAGAACAAAACGTTGGGACGAGATGTTTCAAACGAAAGATAGAGAAAAGGTGGAAGAGATTTCTAAAAAACAAAACTTTAAGGTGGAATGGTTCGGCAAGGATAGTTTAAGATTGATCAACACTACATTAGCGATTCGTAAACATCCGGAATTCAAATCGTTAGCTTGGCATAATCACTCTCAAGTGTTTCACATCGACGCGGCTCGTAAGGAATATTGGAGAATCTTCGCTCGCCAAAAAACGATTCGTAGCTTTTTAGTAGGAATCACACTTGAAATTCTTACTTTTATCAAGAAAATCACGACTAAAAAAGAGTACTTAGACACGCACTGCACTTACGGCGACGGTCAAGAAATTTCAGGACCGGAACTGAAACGAATCCAAGACGCGTTTTGGAACAATATCTCTCTTTTTTCTTGGCGAGAGGGAGATGTGCTCATAATCGATAATTATTCGGTTTCTCACGGACGGCATCCGTTTACCGGTCCGAGGGAGATTTTTGTGGCTTGGGCGGATTAAGATGATGTCAGAATTAGATGCAGTTCGAATTAATTTCAACGAAAGCGGTTTAGTTTTTTTAAATTTGCTTTTAGGGTTGATTATGTATGGGATCGCCTTGGAACTTAAATTAGAGGATTTTAAATTACTCTTCGATAAACCCAGAGCGTCCATTACCGGTATCTTGTCGCAATTTATTCTTTTCCCGTTTGCGACTTATCTTCTTCTTTGGATTTTAAATCCACCTTCGGGAGTCGCGCTTGGGATGCTTCTCGTTGCAGCTTGTCCCGGCGGAAATATTTCGAATTTTATCACTCTTCTTGCAAAAGGGAATACGGCTCTTTCGATTTCGCTTACCGCCTTTTCTTCGGTCCTCGCGATTTTTGCAACTCCGTTCAACTTTTTTTTCTGGGGAAATTTATATCCTCCTGTTCAAGCGGCTCTGAAAGAAATAACACTCAATCCTTGGGATGTCTTTAAAGCGATCTTAATCATTCTGGTGATTCCAATTTTTCTAGGTATTTTGACGAAGAGATATTTACCGAAAAGCGCGACAAAACTGGCGAAACCTCTCAAAGTTCTTTCTGGTTTTATCTTTATCGCGTTTTTATTGATCGCGCTCCTTGCCAATTATCAGATATTTTTGAAGGTGATTCACAGGGTATTTCTTTACGTTTTTCTAATGAATACTACCGGTTTCTTATTGGGGTATTACTTTGCGAAACTGATTCGTTTGGACGAAAGGGATGCCCGTTGTATTTCCATAGAGACCGGAATTCAAAATTCGGGATTGGGACTTGTTTTGATCTTCGCGTTTTTCGGAGGTCAGGGAAGTATGGCGATCATTGCGGCGGTTTGGGGAATTTGGCACGGGCTTGCTGGCGTAAGCCTCGCTTGGTTTTGGTCTAGAAGGGAAATTCCTCTTTAAAAAGTTTAGACGGTTTCGAAAGGCTTTCGATTCTGATAGAGTTCCGAAATTTTCGGACGGATTTTTGACTTCGTAAAGAAACGATTTTCGTTCGATTTTCCTTTTCGGATTTCCTTTTGTTTTTCTTTCGGGAGATGTAAAACGGTTTTGCATTCTTCCGTGCAGCATCCTTCGAATTTTTCCAAACAGCCTTCGCACTGGATAAAAAGGACATGGCATCCGGGATTTGCGCAGTTTACGTGGCGATCGCTTTTCTTTCCGCACTGATGACAAGTGGAAATTATTTCGTTTCCGATCGTTTCTTGAAGACGTCCGTCGAATACGAAATTTTTTCCTCTGAATTTGGATTCCAATCCTTTTTGAGAAATTTCATGCGCGTAAGAGATGATTCCGCCGTGAAGTTGATTGACGTCCTTGAATCCGTGATGTTTGAGCCAAGCGCTTGCTTTTTCACAACGGATTCCCCCCGTGCAATACATTAGAATTTTCTGATCTTCTTTTCCGTTTAGTAGTTCCAATAAGATTTGAAGCTCTTCCCGGAAGGTGTCGGATTGCGGAAGAATGGCGTTTTCAAAATGACCGATTTCACTCTCGTAATGATTTCTTACGTCGATTACGATGGAATTTTTATCCTCCATATGATGATTGAACTCTTCTGCGGAAAGATGTTTTCCAACATTAGTCACATCGAATGCGTCGTCATTCAATCCATCCGCGACAATTTTATTCCGCACTTTTAAATCGAGTTTTAAAAAGGACCTGTGATCATCCTTCACGGCGATTTTAAAAGGCATATCTTTGAATTGAATTCTGGAATTCAAATTCTCCTTAAAAGAATTCAGATTGTGAGAAGGAATTGAAAGTTGGGCGTTGATTCCTTCTCTTGCTACGTAGATTCTTCCCAGAACTCCGAGAGCTTCCCATTCCACATAAAGTTGATTCCTGAGTTCTTGTACATTTTCTAAAATGACATAGCGGTAAAAGGAGAGAGTTGTTCTCGGAAAGTTTTCGGCCTCGAGACGTTTTTTCAGAATCTCTTTTCCGTAGATATTGTGGAGAGGACGTTTTTTAGTTTGGGCATTTTTTTGAAAATCGTCCCGATTTGCCATACATTCTTAACTTTGAAATGGAGACTTTTCTTGACAAGCCTTTCTTACAGGATTCGTCCCTCGGAGCGCGGATGTTGGAATCTCTTTTTTGACTCGATGTCTTAAACATTGTTATTCGTTTGGTAACATAGGCTCGATTTTGAGAAATACGTGTTCGGAGCTCTCGTCTGCCGCAAATATATTTGCGAAATATTGAATATATAGGTGATACGATCGCAATGATTCCAAGGGAATACTCCCGTATTCCAAATCACAACGGCTCGCGTTATACTTACGATCATTCCAAGAATTACTAACGTTAGCGGGCTGGTCCGATGCAAGACACGCCGTAACGTAACCGCTTAAGATTTCTAATCCGATTCGATCTGCCAACGCAAATACAAAGAAAGAGTTCGACATAACAGGTTGGTGTTTATCGGGTCGTGGGGTTGAAAGGTGATTTAAAAAAGCATTATATTCTTAACATTTGAAAGGGGAACCTGATTTTTTTAGAGTCATATTTACATTTTTTCTAAATTCAAAATAAAGACGATCTTGAGCGTCAGGCGGCGATCCTATTAATTTTTAAGTGAAATATAAACCTTTTTTGAAAATCTGGTTTTAGAAACTTAGAGTGCATCAATTATGATTAAAATATCCGGCCTAAACAAGGCCTTTACAACCAAAGTCCTTTTTGACGATTTAAATTTGAGCATCAATCGAGGAGAAAAGATCGGTCTGGTTGGTCGAAATGGTCACGGAAAATCCACACTCTTTCAGATGATTCTTGGAAACGTCGAACCTGATTCAGGTATAATTTCGATTCCTAAGGGTTATAAAATCGGCTATCTCCAACAACATCTTCATTTTACCAAACTTACGGTTTTGGAAGAATGTGCTCTTGGTCTTCCCGAAGGGGAAGAATACGAAACTTGGCGGGTTGAAAAAATTCTTTCCGGTTTAGGTTTTTCCGAACGGGACATGGAAAGAAATCCGAACGAATTTTCCGGAGGCTATCAGATCCGGATGAATCTCGCGAAACTTCTCGTTTCCGCTCCCGATATGTTGATGCTCGACGAGCCGAACAACTATCTCGATATTGTCACGATTCGTTGGCTCGAGGAATTTTTGCGAGAATGGGAAGGTGAAATCATATTAGTAACTCATGATAGAGGATTTATGGACGCCGTAGTCACGCATACGATTGCGATCCATAGAACTAAAGCGATCAAGGTCCAAGGCGATACGGATAAACTTTACAATCAGATCAATCAATCCGAAGAGATCTACGAGAAGACTCGCTTGAACGAGGCGAAAAAACGTAAACAAGAGGAGATATTTATCGCAAAGTTTAAAGCGAAAGCGAGTTTTGCTAGTCGAACTCAATCCAGAGTCAAAAAATTAGAAAAACAAGGCGAAATGAAAGCTTTGGAAAAAATTCAGGATTTGGAGTTGTATTTTAATAGCGCTCCTTTTGCTGCCAGTCAGATGTTGTCCGCGGAGAACCTTTGTTTTTCATACGATGGAAAGGGACCGTATCTCATCGAAAACTTTTCCATCGGTGTGGGAAATAAAGAAAGAATTTGTATTATCGGTAAGAACGGAAAAGGGAAATCCACTCTTCTTAAAATTCTCGCGGGGGAGCTCGAACCTTCCCGAGGAACGATCAAAAAACATCCGGTTTTAAAAGAAGGTTATTTCGGTCAGACAAACAAGCTCAATCTCAATGAAAATTCGACCGTGGTCGAAGAGATCATGATTTCCGATCAGTCTTGTACGGAATGGCAGGCGAGAACGATTGCGGGCGGTCTGATGTTTTCCGAAGATCAAGCTCTTAAAAAAATCAAAGTCCTTTCCGGCGGTGAAAAAAGTAGAGTACTTCTCGGGAAAATTCTTGTGACCCCTTGTCATCTTTTGTATCTCGACGAGCCGACAAATCACTTGGATATGCAGTCTTGCGATTCTCTTATCGAAGCGATTGATGAATTTGAGGGTTCAGTCATCATGGTTACTCACGACGAACTTCATTTGCGTGCCGTTGCGACAAAGTTGATTGTATTCGATAACGATACGATTCGAATTTTCGACGGTTCCTATGATGACTTTCTAAACGAAGTGGGTTGGTCGGACGAAGATTATTAATAAATTTGAATATTTTATATTTTTCCAAATTTGATTTCCGAAGGATGAAATGTTCGGGTTTGGGTATCCAGAGTTTCTCTTGTGCTTTGGTAAAAAATTTTTCGGATAATTTTACTCATTTGAACGGGAGAGATTTTGTTTTTTAGGGGAATATTTTAAGATCGTTACCATTCTAAAATTTGTAACTTATATATCAAAAAATAGGGAACAAATTTCATGGATTTGTTTCCTATCTTGCTTTTTATTGTCGTAATTTGTCTAAGTGGGCGGACTATTTCGAATGGAAAGATACCCGCCGTAAAAGAAATAAGCGGCGGGTTGGGTTAACTCTTATTTTTCAGTGTACAGTCCGAAGTGTCTGGAAGAAGCGGCTGTACATCCGCCCGTCGAGCAGGCGATCATAGCTACCGTGATTTTTCCATTTACGGCGCGTGCAATCAGCACTAAATTGTCGTTTGCGGATATTGGCATTCCTCCTCCTCCATTTCCAAACGTCGTAGAAGCCGAAATACCATTTGTGAATACGGGGACGTTAGTGGAAGAGTTTCCGTTACTTTGGGCGATCAAGGTTCGCGCATCTATATTCACTCCTGTGCAAACTCCGTTCAAACACGTGAACTTGCCACTTACGAAAGAATCAACGATTGCCGCATTGCCTCCACGTAGATTATCAAAACCGAGAAGTGTTTTGCCGTTTAGAATTCCTGCGCCGTTTAGCGTAACGTCTTTGGCTAAGCCGAAAAAACCTCCCTTGTCCGTACCCATATCCAAAATAAGCACGCCTGTTGAAGAAACGAATGCAGTTTCACCTGTAGCCCATGTGACTTTACCATCGACACAGATGCCGTTATTGAGATTGAGGTTTACTGCGGCACCTACGCCACCCAAAGTTGTGAATGTTCCCGCAGCGAATTTCTGGTTTGTTCCGGTGATCGTTAAGGTACCGTATCCGCCTTGAAACGAACCGCCCGCATCTCCGAACATTGCTTGAACCATGTTAAAGGTTCCAGTTACGTCGGAGCAATTCGAACTTTTTTCTGTGTACACTTCTGCACGCATCGCCGTTACGGGCGCACCACCTGCGTTTGAGTAACCTGAAATTGGCGTGGCTAGGAGTCCCACTCCTTCGATGGGAATGGCAAACCCGCCTTGGGTGTAGGACGGTGCGGATAAAAGAGCGATGAAAGGACTTGCTGAGTATGTGGCTACTTGTCCGGAGATTTTTTCGTTGGTGGTGAGGTTTGTAAATGAGAAATTCCCATAATTGGCTTTTACCATATCCCCTGTCATAACATCGCCCGGGCTTTTTGTACCGCCATAAGAAATGTTGGAGTTGTGGGTAGAAGAGCCGGCTAGTATGGCTGCCACAGCCAAAAGAATTGAAGAGTCGTCCTTCTCTTTCTTACAGTTCAAAACAATCATACAAAAAATCGCGACAGAAGTTAAAAGACGGGTGAAATGCAATTTGCAAAGATGATTCATAGAGTGGCAAGAGTCGGAAATGTTATATAAATGACAATCATTAAATTGGCTTTCTTGTAAACTTTTAATAAGTTCAAACGATACGCTTCCGTATTTACAGACCGAATGTTAAATTCGCATAAACGGCGATACTTCGTATATATAAAAACGACGGATTCTTTTATAAAGAATCCATCAAGTATGTTTGTTTACTCCTCTCTGCATAATAGAGTGCCTAACTAAAATTCTACATCTATATGCGGGATTTGTGTTCAATTAACGGTATTCTATTTAACATAAATCCGGTTTAAAGACAGAACGTGTGAGCCTTATTGTAGAGATGAGCAAGAGTCATGATTTTTGAATTTATTTTATAAAAATACTCTTTTAAATCCTTGCAAGGTCAGCGATTCGATTTCACATTGAAACGTTTGGAGAAAAAGTTTTCGAAGAGTCCCCGGTTATGGAAGCATTTATTGCCGAAGTGACTGTTAGATGAATACTGTAACAATACAGCCAGGTTAATTATGATTGAGATACTTGAATTGCAAACTAAGTATGGAAAAATAAAAATAATAGACGATCGTAGCTTTCAAGTTGGCTCCGCAGATAATTTGCATTTATATGATTATATTTACAAAGCAAATAATGAAAATTACTATGCTTCCACACAATTCGGAATTTTTACATCGGATGCCCAGGCAATTTTATTAAATAACGGAGGCGCTTCGGGTTTACATGAGCATTGTTATGTAATTGATGATATTACATTGCTTTTATGTGTAGGTGATTCTATTTTTTGTTTAGGTATTCCATCGCTTGAATTGTTATGGATCTCTCAAGTTGACTCAGCATGTTGTTTTGGGATTTATAAGATTTCGGATGGGTTTATAATTCACGGAGAACTTGAAATTACTAGAATCAACACCAAAGGTAATATTATTTGGCAACATTCAGGTACCGATATATTTACTACTGCTAAAGGAGGCGATATTTTTAAAATAGAAAATGATATTATATACGCAAGAAGTTGGGATGATCGGCGATATAAGTTTTCTCTTAGTGGCGAAGTTTTAATGTAAATGAATGGTGTACAGTAACAGTATTTACCTGACAGTTTGTTCTGAAAGAAATGGATTTATGATCTTGAACTTACTTTTTATTTAGAAACTCGAATTTATGCACCAATTTCCTCGATTTCCCACTCCTAAAAATGACCTGAAATTTTTTGAATACAGTTTTCGAAAGAAAAAGGGTTTTCGTATTAAAGTATGAAGAAAAAAATTAGCAGCTATGAGAGTGAGAAAAATGGTTGGGTAGCATGAAAATGAAGGTAGAAATAAAGGATACGTTAACTGTAAGAGGTGCAATTAAAAAGTTATTAGACGGAAGTTTCAGGTGCAGGACGGAAAGGTGCTTGCGCCTTCATCGAAGAAAAGGAAACAGAACCATTTAAAGCGCGAAAGCACACGGGTAAAGAATTAGAGAAATTGAATTTGGCTGAAATTTGGTCGGATCGTGGAATAACGGACGGACTTTCGTATTCGAGAGAGTTAAGAAAGAAGTTAACGAGTCGAGATGCTGATTGATTCGGATATTGATCGATTATTTGCGTAATTATGAGAAAGCAATTACCTGGTTACATTCTATTACTGATCCCTATAAAAGTAAGGTACCGTTAATTTGAACACAAATCCCACGTTTAGACGCGGAATTTTAGAGACTCTATTATGTAGAGATGAGTAGTGAGCCGATTTTCATATCAGGTTATTCTTACTTTGAGTTGGTTGAAGGTTGCAGTAGCTTCAGAGGTTAGAAAAATTTATTTCTCTCTTTGAAGTATTATGGTTAGGGGAAAAGAAATTGAGAACGTTCTATCAGTTTTAAAGAGTAACAAATTCAAAAACGGAATATTCTGGATCTTAAAACCGATAAATTCCCAATTCTTTGCGGGCTCGATCAAGGACGTTTGCGATCGTATTTCGAGCTTTTTCTTGTCCTTTTTTGAGAGCCGTTTCCACGAAAGATTTATCTTCCCCGATTTTTTCCCGTTCTTTGCGAAAAGGAGCAAAGTAATCCAAGGTATCCTGTAAAAGTTGTTTTTTAAGATCTCCGTATCCGGTTCCGGGAATTAAGAACTTCTGTTTGAGGGCTTCTTTTCCTTTTTCGTCTAAAAACAAAGAATGAATCGCATAAATATTACTTTTGAAAGGATCTTTGACCTCGTCGATTCCCGCGGAGTCGGTTGTGATAGACATTATGGATTTCTTAAGTTCCTTTTCGGAATCGAAAAAGTTAATCGTGTTTCCGTAAGACTTAGACATTTTCTGTCCGTCCGTACCGGGAACCAAAGCCGTTGTTTCGTCGATTTCCGGTTCGGGGATTTTAAAAACGGGACCGATTTCCCGATTGAAATTCGAAGCGATATCTCTTGCAAATTCCAAATGCTGTTTTTGGTCTTTACCGACAGGGACCCGATCGCTGTCGAAACCGAGAATATCCGCCGCCATCAAAACCGGATAGAAAAAAAGTCCTCCGCCGGGACTAAAACCTTTTGCAACCTTGTCTTTGTAAGAATGTGCCAAGTTCAACTGATTGACTGTGATCGAATGACTTAAATACCAAGTTAGTTCGGTGACCTCTGGAACTCCAGATTGCAGCCAAAACGTACATCGATCTGGATCGATTCCCAGCGCTAAAAAATCGCAGACCGCGTTGAATGTATTTTCTTTTTGTTTTTCTTTCGAAGAGAACGTAGTTAAAGAATGCAGGTCTGCAATGAAACAAAATAAGTCCGCCGAATTCTGATATTCTTTGAGCTTTCGAATGACGGAGAAAAAATTTCCTAAATGAAGTTTACCGGAGGGTTGGACTCCTGTGAGAATCCTCATGTTTCCTCCGTTCGCTTTGTTTCGTAAGGTTTACCGGAAAGTCTCTCGTATTCTGTCGTCAAAGATCCGAGTTCTGCGTCTAGTTTTTTATGTAAGGTCAATTTGGTAATCGTGAATTTATCCTTATAAATCACCGCGTAGTTATAAAAAAGTTTTGTCATTTCCAAAAAGGCAAATTCTAACGTTTTTCCGTTCAATCGATTTCCCGAAACGATGGTTGAATCACAGTAAGGGATAAACCTGTGAAGAATTTTGATTTCTTCGATTACTTTTTCTTTGGAAACCAAAACTCTTTCGTTCAGTTTGCCGGAAGTTTCGTATTGTTTTGCGAGTAAGTGATTTTCGACGATGATGTTGATTTTCTCCGCAAATTTTCCCATAAACGCGGCAGCGTCTCCGAGTAACTTCAAAAGGTTCTGAGTAATCTGGTCTTCCACTCCCACCGTTGAAGTCGTATGTTCGTTGTAAGTCGCAAAGCTGTATTGAAAGCTCGGATATTTTTTATTAAACGCGTCCAAAAGACGAAGCAAATTATTGATTTGTTCGATATCGCTTTTAAAAAGACCGGGATGCATAATAATCACGTCTTTACTTTGGTTTTTCGAACCTATCTTAACGGTCCCCTCCAAAATCGGAGCGTAGGAAGCTTGGAAATCCCTAAGCAATAAATACATCAATTTATGAGGAGTTCCCTTAAAGGAAGATTTCATAGACGCGGACTGCATATTTTCGGGAACGTGATTTTCAAAATAGTCGTCCACGATCAGATTTAAAAAATCGAAGTTCATTCTTCCTTTGTCGTCGATTCGGAAATATCTTTCTCTTAAGCTTTGTAGTTCATGCTTGCGGTTTAGTCTGGTTTGGATATCGTCCGCAAGGCGCAACAGAGTTGTTTCCACTTCTTTGATGATGTCGGGAGAACCCTGAAATTTAGTTTCGTTGATCGGTGGAATGTTGAGTTGTTGAACGATTTCGTTCCAGGTGATCATTCGTTTTGTCGCGACGATATGGAATGCCCGAATTGCGTCGGACATTTTAGGTCTTCCGCCTTCGAGGTTCAGTCCGTAGGAAAGTCCCGCCATAATCTGGGGCATTTTCGGAACCAACTTTTCGTCCTTACGCACCAGTTCGGGAACTTCCGTCATGATGATATCTTTGCAGTCTTCCCTACTTAAATGCCTTGCATAATAAAGTTCTAATTTAGTCGCGCGGTTTAAAAAAATTTCCGGAGAGATCTGATCTATAAATAAGCTATCTAAGGAAATGATGCTGTTGAGAAGTTTATTAAAATTTAATACCACGTTGTATATGAGAGGCTTCCAATACCTCCAGCCCTGTTGTTCGCAGAATCGAAGCGCTTGGATCGTAGCGATGATTTGGTCTTCCTTTAGGAATTTGAATAAGTTGTGAACACCGCCGGAAACCTGCAATTTTCTTCCTAAGAAACCTACGTCTATCGTTCCGGATTCTCTTGCGAATTTGTTGATCGCGGGATTTCCACCGAAAAGGTTCGCCAAGAATCCGACCCCTCCGGAAGAATTGGATTCCGTTCTTCGAGAGGTTTTAGGGATGGTTTTTGTGGAGGTTGGGGATTTTTCGGAACTTTTTTTAGGTTTATCCTCTTCCGACTTTTTGTTTTCTTCCTGTCTTTTTTTCTCGAATTCTTCATCGACCTTCTTCATCAAATCGATTCGAATAAAAATATCATTCGACTTTTGAATGACTTCGTCGATCTGCTCCTGATGTTCGGGGCTTCTCTGTTTTCTATAGAGATCCGCGAATGTCTTATGGGCGTCAGTCCTTGAGTTTACAGACAAGAGAGTTTATTCCTTTTCGTTCAGTGGATTCTCGACAATTTGTGCGCTGGAAGGGGCGCTGAAATTGAACAGAGAAGCGGAAAGCCCTACGTTCGTTTGCACGCCGGAAAAACTGATCGAAGTGTATTCTGCGGATCCTCTGCGTTTCATTCGGAGTGATTTGGGAGTATTGTCGGGGTTCATAGTCACTACGATTTCTTCATACGATTTTGTAGGAGATTTGAGTCGAATCGACCCTCCGACTTGAGCGACTTCTTCGTAACCGCTGAGTAAACCGAAAACTCCTCCGGAAGTTCCGCGAAGATCTTGTTTTCCGACGATGCCTCTTGC
>NZ_CP040840.1:3392500-3422500 GCF_006874765.1 Leptospira weilii | reverse complement strand
ATAGGTTCTTGCATATTTGAATTTTTTTGTAAAAGAGCATTCGATTTTTGAGATAAGCGGTAAGATAGGAAGAAAAAAAGCCCACAAAGGATTGTCAAAATCAGAGCGTAGATCATAAGATAGTTTTTGGAAAATAAAGATTCTCTGTCGAGCTGTTTTAGTCTTGGGGTAGAGGATATTAAGAAAGAGGGCAACATGAGAGCTGTGCTTGAAAAACCGAACGATTTATTCAACCCGACAGAGAACCATCTCGCGCTTCGGGAAACCATCGCAAAATTTGCAAAAGAGAATATGGATACCCAGGCGAAGGAGCACGATGACCGCGAGACATTCAATCTTGCGTTGTTTCGGAGAATCGGTTCCGAACTCGGACTTTTCGGAATTACTGTTCCGGAAGAAGACGGTGGGATGGGGATGGACGCTGTTGCGGCGGTGATTATTCATGAGGAGCTTTCCGCTTATGATCCGGGGTTTATGCTTTCGTATCTGGCGCACGAAGTATTATTCGTAAATAATTTCTATCATAGTTCCAGTCCGGCTCAGAGAGAGAAGTATCTTTCGAAAGTGATTTCGGGAGAATGGATCGGCGGAATGGGAATGACGGAACCCGGAGCGGGAACGGACGTTCTCGGCATGAGAACGATCGCCGTAAAAAAGGGCGACAAATACGTGTTAAACGGTTCCAAACAATACATCACGAACGGAAATATAGGAAGTGTGTTTTTGGTGTATGCAAAAATGAGCAAGGATTCCAAAAGAACCACTTCCTTCATCGTGGAAAGTTCCTTCCCCGGTTTTAGCGTCGGTAAGAAAGAGGAAAAGATGGGAATGCGCTCCTCCCCGACGACTCAGCTTATATTCGAAGATTGCGAGGTTCCTGCGGAAAATTTAGTCGGCCAGGAAGACGGGGCCCTTATTCACATGATGAGAAACCTCGAAATCGAAAGGGTTACCCTTGCCGCTCAGTCTTTGGGAATCGCAAAACGCTCTGTGGATATCATGGCCGATTATACGATCCGTCATAGAGAGGCGTTTGGAAAAAAACTTTCGGAGTTCGGACAAATTCAGAGACTTCTCGCGGAATCATACGCGGATTATCAAGCGGCGCGCGCTCTTGTGTATCAAGTGGCAAGCGGAATCAACCCCGACAGTAGAAATTCTCTCGGAGCCGCTTCCGCAAAATTAGTCGCGACCCAAATGGCGGAAAGAGTGTCTCGAAACGCAATACAAGCGTTAGGCGGCTACGGATATTGCAGGGAATATCCCGTGGAAAGATTGCATAGGGATTCGATTCTTCTTTCCATCGGAGGCGGAACGAACGAAGCGATGCAAAAGAATATCGTCGCGGACTTAAAAAAAATCTACGAAGGGACTCCTTGAGTCGAAAGAACATACAACTCACGGAAAAACTGGAAGACTATATCTTCCGGAATTCCGTCAGGGAGCCGGACTCTTTTCGAAGACTGCGGGAAGAGACCGGCAAGTTGGCGCAGGCCAATATGCAAATCAGTCCTGAAGAAGGGCAGTTTCTCCACGTTTTGGCAAAAATCAGCGGCGCCAAACGAATCATAGAGATCGGTAGTTTTACGGGGTATTCTTCCCTTTGTTTTGCGACCGCATTGCCGGAAGACGGAAAAATTCTTTGCTGCGATATCAGCGAAGAATGGACGACGATCGCGCGGAAATATTGGAAAGAAAACGGTCTCGAATCCAAGATCGGTTTGAAGATCGGATCTGCATTAGAAACTTTGCAAGTGTTGATCGATTCGAAATCTTTTCCGGAATGGGCTCCCGATTTTGCATTCGGTCCCTCTACGATCGATTTGATTTTTCTCGACGCGGATAAGGAGAATTATCCGAACTATTATCCGTTGATTTTAGAACTTCTGAAACCGGGAGGCTTGTTGATTGCGGATAACGTTCTCTGGGACGGAAGCGTGGCCGATTCGACTCGCCAAGAACCTTCCACGATCGGAATTCGGAAGTTCAACGAAATGATTCACAAGGACGATTCCGTGGATGTAAGTTTGGTTCCGATTGCCGACGGAGTTTCGCTTGTAAGAAAGAAGTGAATTGACTACGTTTCGTTGATTGCTCGTCTCTATATAATAGAAGTTCCCGTGGTACCTTAATTTTCAATTACTCTATTGAAGATCCGGTGACGATCCTTCCCTCTTTGATATCGAAAAAAAGGGAAGGATCATTTTTTAGTTACAAGGATTTGAAGCAAAACCTCCGCCCGCGTAATAGACGAGAGTAGAATTACTAAGTTTTCTTATATCCAAGCCGTCGGTATGCGTCAAAGACATCGTAGGCGCAAAGTGATCCCAATAGTTATTCATTGCGTATTGAGTTTGTGGAATGCTATCGTTTCCTCCTATCTGTATATCCTCGTATGTGTTGCAGGAAAAAGTATTGTTTCCCGCGCTTCCGGTCGATCCCTGTCCTAAATCGAGTCCCTGCGTAGTGAGGATACCAATGGAATTTTGAGTAATTACATTGTTCTCCACTTTGTCATCGGAAGCTCGAATGCTGCCATCGTAGATTCCCCAATAGTTGGAAATGATTTGATTTCCGGAGATTGTATTGCTGCCTACGGCCGTTACGGTAAAATATTCGTAATAGATACCAACTCCCGAGGGGGACATCCCGGTGATCGTGTTATTCCTAATAAGTATGGATACGAAATTCTGTACGGAAACCCCTCTTGTAAGATAACCTCCCGGGCTCAGCGGGTTCGGGTTGGTGATTTTAAATCCTGCAATTTGAGAGTTATTTTTTGGAATGATTGTGGCATTCCAACTAGTATGATTTACATCGAATCCTCCTCCGTTGATCCAAGTAGGTCCTGTTTTAGGCGTGGTTCCCGGCGGCCCCGCGTAAAGGGAAGAAGAGTCTCCGATCAAACCTTTTCCGTCATAGTCTCCGTATAGGTTGACTCCATCCGGAATATACATGGGAAATGTTTCTCCGATGGATGTGTTGTAGGTTCCGGGCGCAACATAAATCACCTTTGTGCCGTCCGCTTTGGAGGCTAAAAGTGCTTTTGTGATCGTGCGATAGGGTGCGGACTTAGTGCCCGCACTGGAATCGTTTCCGGAAATAGAATCCACGTAATGCGTAGGTATGTCAATAATCGCCAGTCCCGAAGCATTCCGTTCGGGAGGAGTAAGGTTCCGTGGTTGGTTGTTTACGATTCCCAAAAGTAATTGGGAAGAATCATTGCTTTCTCCTGCGCATTCGGCTAACAGTAATATTATGAAAAAAATACTGAAAATTTGTTTCATTTGAGTTTTCCTTATTTCGAGAATCTGGGATTCTAAAATTAAATCGATAAATTGTCAAGCTTGTAGCGGTATATTTTTATTTCAAAAATTTAACATCGGCTATAAATACGAAACAATCGAAATTAAAGTTCGAAACAGAATAACGCCTAACGATATAGTTGTGTTAGGCGGTCCTACGATGAAGTTTCTAATTAATTTGGATTTAAAACTTGTTGTAAGTTCCTTAGAAAATGCGGTGTTGGATTCCATCGAACAATCCTAGGAAATTAAAGCGATGGCTTTTTTCGAAACAAAGACGGGATAGTCGGGTATTGATTTTCGGAGCCGTTCAAAGATAATAAGTTAGGAGATTTTGTAAAAAGCCTCCGTAAGAAATTGTGTTTCGGAATGTTTTTTTGTAAATAGGACAATGCTTATCGTAGGTTGAATATGTCCGTATCGCTAAAAATAGAATAAAACTTTTATCGTCTTCTTGGTTGATTCTGTATCGATTGAATTTATTCGGATCACGGTTTAAAATCGCGGCGATCAAAAGTCGCACGAACAGATTCCTCTTTATGATTCACACTCTGATTTTGCGTAAACAAATAAGCGAATAATATAATATTTTTTTATATTATAAAATTGGAAATTTTTGCATATCGCTTTTATGCGACCGGATCGGATATTTGTTCTTTGCCGAATAGACGACGGCCTTCGGATAGAGGTACCAGTGCAAATGACGTTCTTTAAAAAGAATCTGATTTCAATCGATCTCTTCTGCTTTGCTGATTTTGTCTTGGAATGCGCCCTTACTGATCCCTATAAAATAGGTACCGTTAATTCGAGCGCAAATCCCACGTTTAGACGCAGAATTTTAGACACTCTATTATATAGAGATGAGTAGGAATCGTTCTGCTGAGTTGTTTTATACTATTGATCCTACATAATAGGATACTGAAGCTATCCAAAAATATCCGAGAATGATCGAAATGGCGTTTTAAATGAAGATAAAGTATTTTTAAGGAGGTTTTATGAATTTTGAGACAAATCCCGCGTTTAGACACTGAATTTCAGCATTTTGTTATATAGTTCTCTGACTAAGAACAGTTCCCGACGTATTATAGGTTATCCTGCTATAGAATCCGCGAAAATATCAGTCTGATCAATCGCTGCGAATGCTTTTTCTCCAATGAGTTAAATGATTTAATGAGAAATGTGCGAAAAATTATTTACTGATCCGATTGGGGCGCCATATCAGATAAAATAGAGCGTCTTCCGGCGATTAAAAAGCGTGGGTTAGGCACAAGGCTTACATTTATAACAAAATAAGGATCACAAAAACGGGAAGTCCTTGACTTCGAAGGGCTTTAACTAAAAGCGGCTTGGCAATATCCAGGAATGGGAAGTAGGCCCGCAACTGCACGCGGAGTCGGATAACTGCGTTAGTCGTCTCTTTATCGGAAAAAGCTTCTTTAAGGTCACACAAGAAATACGGCTAAAGGGAAAAATACCTCCTCAAAACAGAAGAAATACCGAGCCGACAAATATTTAGTAAATTTAAATATAATAATAAATTAAAATATCATTCAAACAAATTTTATGAAACACTACCTAACCTATAAAGACGATACATCGGACAAATTTTGGAGCATAGAAGTTTCGGGAAATTCCTTTACCGTTGTCTATGGCAGAATAGGCGTCGCCGGAACATCTCAAACTAAAGCTTTTGGAGCCGAAGAAGCCTGCTTAAAAGAAGCGCGTAAGATCCTCTCTGAAAAATTAAAAAAAGGTTATATAGAAAAAAATGATATAATCGAAAAGTTGGTTTCTGATGATAAGAAACCTAAATCGGACAAAGAGAATCGAAAGGAAGCGGATAAAGCCGTAACTCCGAGAATTGAAAAACAATCGAAATCTGATTCGCAAAAAACCGAAGAACAACCGAAAAATAAAGCCAAGCGGTCATCTCAAAGAACCGCAAAGCAGGATTTAGAAACTCCTCCATCAGAAAGTTCTAAAGAGTTAAATAAGATCAGTCTCTATTATCAAGGCGACGGTAGTGACAAAGTTTATCATGTAAATATAGATCCGGAAGGGGACGGATACGTGGTGCTCTTCGCTTTTGGCAGACGTGGGAGCACACTTCAAACCGGAACCAAAACCTCAAAACCGGTTTCTTACGAATCCGCTCAAAAAATTATGAACCAACTCGTAAACTCCAAAATGGCAAAAGGATATACGGAAGGAGAATCCGGAACTCCTTATCTTCATACAAGCAAAGAAGAACGAATAAGCGGTGTTCATTGTCAACTTCTCAATCCTATCGAGGAAGAGGAACTTTCCGCGTATATTGAAAACGATCAATATGGAGCCCAAGAAAAGTTGGACGGCAATCGTATGATGATCCGAAAGACCGGAGACAGGGTGGAGGGAATCAATCGAAAGGGTCTAATTATTGCGACTTCGCAAATCATACACGAATGTGCTCTCGGTTTTCAGGAGGATTTTATTCTGGACGGAGAGTCGATCGGAGATGTATTCCACCCTTTCGACATTTTTTCGAAAGACGGAAAAGATATTCAACATCTACCCTACCAAGAGCGTTATGCGATACTTCAATCCGTCTTGAAGGATGGGGGCAAAACCTTTCGTCTTGTCGAATTGGTGGTCTCCACAAAAGGCAAAAAAGGACTTCTCGATAAATTACGAGAAAAACAAAAGGAAGGTATCGTATTCAAAGATCTGAATGCTCCTTACAAAGCGGGGAGACCTGCAAGCAAAGGGTCTCAGATTAAGTTCAAATTTTACGAGACGGCAACTGTAAGCGTAGAAACGGTAAATCTAAAACGCAGTGTAAGCATGCGTCTTTACGACGGAAAGTCTTGGATTAGTGTTGGAAACGTAACCATACCGGTTAATTTTGATATGCCGCAAGAAAAAGATATTATAGAAGTACGTTATTTATACGCATACAGAGGCGGTTCTTTGTATCAACCGACTTATCTGGGAATTCGAAACGATGCGGACGAAAACGACTGCGATTTAAATCAGCTTAAGTACAAGAGCGTTTAATGAAAGCCGTTGATGACTTTTTGTTAGATTATACTTTTATAAACCTACTCGGTCTATACATATGAACGATCGGACATGAAAGAATCGAGAGCATTCCTTCAAGTTGCGTAAAAATAAAGTTACCAGTCTTTCTGAATTTTTACAGAATTTACCGGCTCTTGAGTGGATCAAGGCCGGTGGAAGTTCGATGTCGAATGGAATCAAAGGAAAACCGACGCAAAGTTTGAAACAAAAAAATTCCAAACTTCGAATCAATTTCAAAAGCGAGAACGATTGAAATGTATCGATTAACGCTTAACTACATAATAAGGAATCATCTGAACTTTATCAGAAATATATCCATAGCTCCCGTTACCTCGTTTCCAAAAATGTTATCGAATATGTTGTGGGTTACCCATCCGGTTGTATAAAGATTCCCGTCAAAGTCGGTTCCGATTCCCGAGCCGATCATAGTCTCTCGGACCATTCCCCACTGCCATAACCGTTGGACTTCTCCAGAAGAACTGTGTTTGGTTACAAAGACGTCTTCGTTTCCTACTGAAGGACCGTCATTAAACTTGATAAATCCATTGGTTTGGCCCGTTGTGAAAACGTTTCCTGCCCTGTCGGTTGTTATTTCGTTTATCATAGTCGACTTTTGATCTGTGGGAGGACCGAATTGTCTGATCCATTGTTGAACGCCGGATGAATCATACTTTACGATGATCCCAAGATGACTCGTTTTGTCTGGCCTTAAGCCGAAATCTGCATCGCTATATCCTCCTACAAGAACGTTTCCGAATCGATCCACAGTGATGGCGTTGCCAAAAACTGATTTCAAAGGTACGCCGAGTTGAGCGAAGAATTGTCGGTTTCCGTTACTATCGTATTTAAGAATGAAAAGGTCGTCTTGTCCGATACCGGGAGTTGTATTGGTCGCAAAGTTTGCGTTGCGTCCGTAACCGCTCATGTAAATATTACCCGTAACTTTGTCAAAGGCAACTCCGGTTGGAATGATATCCGCTTCTGGAATGGAAAGTTGTTCGATCCAAACCTGGTTTCCGTTGGTATCAAATTTGACGATAAATCCGTTTCCTCTTTTTATACCGTTTCCTCCGAACGGTCCGTTTGAGGTTCCCACAATATAAGAATTTCCGAATGTATCTACTGTGATTTTTCTGGGGGAAACTTCGTATCTTTCATCCTCAGTTCCTGTTTGTTTGATCCACTCTATGATTCCATTTGAGCGGAACTTAATTACGAACATATCCTGTTTTTCTAAACCGCGTCTGTATTCAAAAGAACCGATTATAGAACCGGTTACATATGCGTTTCCTTTGGGATCTACCGCAATTCCCGTAACGTTTAGTTTTGCGCCCGGGACCCCGGATATTGATCTCCTCCAGATTTCATTTTTCTGGGAATCATATTTCGCAATAATTAGATTTTTGCCTCCAACAACCCATTCGTTGATCAATTGGTTATAAGAAGGATCGCTGTCTATATCGGCTGCGACGTAAACAAAACCCTTTTCATCTACTGCGAGTTTGGAGTCTCTGGCGATTTTATTAGGACCTTCGCCATATAAAGAAGCCCATTCAAGACTGACGGAGTTTTCCCGCAACGGTACTTCTTCGGCATCTAAGGAATCTAAATTTCCATGAACAGCGACAGAACCGATGTTATTCCCTTGAGTTAAAGGAATCAGAAAGGAGTTGTTCGTTTTCGCATCGGACGTAGGCGAACAAGCTTGAAATAAGAATATAAAAAAAAGAATCAAAAGATGTATCATAATTCTCCTCAGCACTCAGTATACTTTCTATTCTTCGACTAAGAAAGATCCAGATTTTTTTAAAGAGAAGTTCTGGGAAGAGTAGGGTGTTTTACCCTACTT
Organism: Leptospira weilii; assembly: GCF_006874765.1. Lineage (NCBI taxonomy): Bacteria > Pseudomonadati > Spirochaetota > Leptospiria > Leptospirales > Leptospiraceae > Leptospira > Leptospira weilii. The sequence goes on along the minus strand of NZ_CP040840.1, from coordinate 3,414,286 downwards.
ACTACTCGGACACATGAATAGAATACTATGATGAACTTATTTCGAAAATTAGAATGTTGGGATCTTCCTCTAAAAAGTCGGAATTCCAGATTCAACTTAATTTTTGAGAACCGCCGCACTTTTGCAAATTGGCCGATTATTTTTGAGTATCATTTTTATACGTCTAAGTAGTAAAAAAAAAGAATAGGAAGTGATTACTCCTATAAGAGTCGTTGTTACATGCCGTCCTATTAAGACAAACTGACGCCCCTTCTCTGGGCTTGGAAACCATGGGTTAGATGCAAATTTGCATTTACTACAAAACAAGAAAACCAACGGAAGTAACTTAAGTGAAAAGAATGCAGCTTAAACAAAATGAAGCTCATCTCGACAAAGTCGAGGGTCTTCGATAACGCTCCGCTATCTCAGACTGCTATTGCGTTCGGCATCACAAAGAAACGATCAGAATCGCGTATTTAACGAGCAAACCCAAAGGAAATGGTGAAAGAACAACAGATAAAACATAACGATGCTCAGATTAAAAAATTTGTAACTAACGTGAGTTCGGTATAATAAAATTCGAAAGCGATTCTATGTTTCGCTGAGTTAACGCGATCCTTAAATTAGTATGATTCTTGGACGTAAGACAGTTCCGAATGTGATATTCTTGATTCGACGGAGTCAAGAAGGCCGGTGGAGTAACTCAGCATCTCATTCCCTAACTCAGCGGATGCCTCTTTATGGATCGGCATCCGGATCGTTCGACAGGTCGCCGAGCCATTTTATCTATGAAATTCGCGAGCTGCGACGACGACCCGCAGAGCGACCTAATCTCGCGACCCTTCGGGAGCGAGATTTGAGTTTAGGAAAGCTCTGCGCCTGAGTTCAGAGGAGTCGTCGCACTTTAGTTTCTTATTCGCCCAAGCTTTCTTAAGCCGAACTCACGTTAAAATAGAATACCTAATCTGAGCACAAATAAATCCCACGTTTCGGTGGATAGATGTTAGATGTCAGGGTTTTAGGAGTCAGTGGATAGGGTGACCTTGCCTAGGAGACGTTGACCTTTTTCTGCGTCCTGTTTCTCCTATTTTTAGTAAATTTATTTTCGAATGAGATGGCAAGGAAACGAAACGCTTAAAAACGTATTTGGGCAGCGTAAAACGGGACATAGAGCGAAAAGTAGAAAGAAGATGACTCGTTGGCAAAGGATGTGGATGAATAGAAGATCCGCCATTGTCTCATCTCAAACACGATCACAATATGATCCGGAATTTTCTCAAAGGCAAAGAAGGAAACCGTATCAATGCTGTTTTAGCCGCTGCCGGTTGTAATTTCAGAAAGCTATTTCGAGCTTTCTTTTTGTTTCTGGATCGATTTACATTTTTTCCCGCGCACCTTTATCAAATTTCATTTTTGCACAAATAGTAAATTTATAACCTCACTTTTTCAGGGACGATTATTTAATCAGAAGAGAATATCCGACAGTGGTGCAATGATTTTTTGATAGATGATCCTAATTCGATTTCTTTTCCTTTCCGAAGAACTTTTTATGGATAAATTCCTGAATTTCGACTCTATGTTTGTCTTCGATTCCCACAAAGACACCGTTCACTTTTTTTCCGGAAGAGCGAATGATTTTCGTTTCAAGAATTAGATCTTTACCGTTGATTTTCGTATGGAGATGAACGTGGTCCCCTTCGAACATGGTTGTTCTGGAATCCAAAGCCACTCCGCCGGTTCCTATATCCAAAATGGTGACCGGATGTTTTTCTTGTCTTCCTTGGATCGAGATTTCCGCACCTAAAGCAATTTTTATACGCGCATTTTTTCTTTTTTGAAGTGATGGATCCCTATATTCAAAGGAATCCCTGAATAACGAATTCGCATCGGCCATATATTATACTCATTCGTATAACGAAAAATTCGTCAAAGTTAAATTAAAAACTCTCGGTTTAGGCGATTCGCAAGGTTGACCTTCCTGATACGCAATCGTACACTCATTTTCTTGAAGTACGATTTCTGTTTTGGAAACCGTATGAGCATCCCTTCTGTGCATACAAGGCGAAAGCGCTCCCTTTTCAGGTAGATGAGAGGTGAGAAAATTTCCCGATAATTTCAAAAATTCATCCGCGTCGGGAAGAAACTCTAAAGCATAACTCTCCTGGAACACAACTTCCCTGGAAATCTGAGCCTTTGCTCCTTGTGTGAAGGAACTTCCGAGGATTTGAAACGTATCGGTATATGAAGTTGTCGTAAAATTTTCCCCATTCCATGTGAAAACTTCCGTTTTTTCCAAGGTGATTTTCAAAAGCTTGAACGGGTAAAAATTTTCGAGATCCTCTGGTTTGAGTGATTCGGGTTTGACTTCGCTTAACAAACAAGAACGAACAAGCAAACCTCTGCTTGTGGGATTTCTTAAAAGTTTTAGGGTTACCTCGTAAAAATTCAAAAGGCAAAAAATTTCCTTCGATGAATTGACGCCAATCCAGGTCCCGCCGTAATCCCCATCCAAAGGAGCGATCGCAAAAGTCGGGCCGTTTCCTAACCTCGTAGGGCCCAAAGAAGGTTTTCTCTTTACGGATTCGTCTCTGTTAAATCCTATGCCGAAAATTTTTCGATCGAAATTTCTGTAAATGACCGCGGTGCACATATTTTAAGGCGAAAGATAAAAATCAATTCTTTGGTTTTTATCCGCTTCGTATTCTCCAGAACCCGGTATCAAAGGCAAGGTCTCTCCATAACCTCGGAAACGAATTCTACCAAACGGAATCGTTTTGGAAAAGAAATACTCGAACGCATCTCTTGCTCTTTCTTCCGTTTGTACCTGATTGACTTCTTCGTCTCCCTGGTGGGAAGAATGCGACTGCAATTCTATGTTGTATCCGGGATATTCGCTTAAGATGGAACGGATCTTTCCCGGCAATCTCCACCATCTTGTTTTCACTTGGGATTCCGGGATTGAAATTCGTAAGGAGTGATCTTCCTCCACTACCAAAATTTCCGTTTTGAATTCGGCTCCTCTTCCACTCGATTTCCTTCCTAATACGTCCGCATATTTCCATTCGAAATAGAAATCACTTAAGGAACCGATTCTAACGCCGGATTCGTCCAATCCCTCCCAGAAAATCTCGGAACCGGGCTGGCCTTCGCCGCTCCAAGTTTTGATCTTACGTTTGATAGAAGTGTAAGGAGGGATTTCATATAACGTGACTTCCCAGGATTGAAGTGGGATACCCCGATGCGAAAGAGAGATTTTCAACAGATCGTTCTTTCCGTCATTGTCCGGCGAAAACTCTTTCGTTGAAACCGATAAATTCAAATCGAAGGATTCTTTGGAAACTTCGAACAAAGAAGGAATGGATTGATAGCGTTCGTAACGGCTGTAAATTGTAAGTCTATAAAAATACGTTCCTTCCGAAACCAAATTCCCCGTTTGATTTCTCAGATCCCATTTCCATTCCGTTCCCGGTTCTCCCGTTTCCCGAAAACGATAGACGCTTTTTTCCTCGTTTTTTTTCTTTTGAAAGATTTCGATTTCGTAAGAATCGGCCTTAAGTTTAGGTGAAACGTAAATCGAGAATTGTACGAAATTTTTCAAACTGCCCGGAAGATAAGAATAGAGTTTGGAATCGCAAAACATATCCGCTCCGATCGATTCGTTTCGAATCGTAAGATCGGAAAGAACGGAGACCGATTCGTTTTTTCCTTTGTCGCTTCCGATCAATCGATACGTGTAAACTCCATTCGATAATTGTTTATTAGAAAAATCTGTTCCGTCCCAATTGAGAACGGACGGAACTTCCTTGAATTTCCAAGAATAAGACTTCACTACTTTCCCTTCCGAATCCGCAAATTCTCCGGTGAAAACGTCGGTAAATTCTCCCGAAACTTTTTGAGTGATAGTGATACGAGAGGAATTCCTATCTCCAGTAAAAAACAGGACTCTCGTTTTGGCGCCGATTTCGGAACTAGGGGGGCGGGAATCTAAAAATACCGTTTTTTCTTCGGATAGAAGATTTTCCTTATTTTCTGTGATTAACCTAAGCCTATATTTGTATTCCCCATCGGGGAGTAAAAATCCTTTGGAATCCTCTCCGAACCAAAAGATCGATTCGGGAATCGTAATTTCGAGAGGAGATAATTTCGTATCGTCCTGCAAAAAAGGGAAAAAGGAAAATCCCCTTTTTCTTCTATGATCCGCTTTAAAAGTTTTTACGACATCGTCTCTGGAATTTTGAATCACAAGTTCCCAATCGGAAAGTATAGGAAGAGCCGACTTTGAAATTTTGAATTCGAGTACGTCGTTCCTTCCATCCCAATTAGGCGAGAAAACATCCGCGTTAGTCTTTAGAAAGGCATTTGCATGAAGAGAGAAGTTAAAAAGAAAAAATGAAAATATTATGAAACGAATTCCGTTCCGCATGAGTACATTCTAATTCGCTGCGTTTTTTTTCCTATATTTTTTTAAGAACGGAAGAATCCGTTTTCTCAGGGTTCTTTCGGAAAATTCTTACGGTTCCTCGTATTTCCTAAGTGAAGCGAGTTCTTAACGGGAGAATCCACATATTCTCTAAGAGCGAAATAAACCGAACTAAAGGCCAATTCTTCCCAAGGGATTTCATTTATGGAAAAAAGTTTCACTTCCTCGGATTCGAGGCTTACGGAGAACCGTCCATCCACTAAATCCGCTAAGAAAAACATATAAATCTGACTGATATGAGGAATACTATAAATGCTTTGAAGTCCTACGATTCTGATTTCTGCGTTCGCCTCTTCCTGAGTTTCCCGAATGGCGCCTTCTTCCACGGTTTCCCTGTTTTCCAAAAATCCGGCGGGTAAGGTCCAGTATCCTTTTCTGGGCTGGATCGCCCGTTTACAGAGCAAAATCCGATTTTCCCAAACCGGAATACTCCCGACCACAATTTTCGGATTTTGATAATGAATCGTTCCGCAATTGTCGCAGACGTATCTAGACCGATTGTCCCCCTCCGGTATTTTATAAACGACGGACGATCCGCAAGAACTACAGTATTTCATACTTTTCTAATGCGATTCCAAGTTAAAATCGCCTCTATCAAAAGCCAGAGCGTCAAAACGATCAACGTTCCTCCTATTGCCGCAAGAAGAAGATTTGGGGAAGGTCCGGTTAAAAAATCTAAGAAATTTCGAATCATCGCCCAGAGTGTTACGAACAATACGAACAACATCGGTATAAAAGATACTTTGACGTTTTTCTTCGATTTAAAAAGAAAAACGGTTACAACCAAAAGCGCCAATCCCGCCAAAAGTTGGTTCGTGGTTCCGAAAAGCTTCCAGAGAGCGAGTCCGGCCGGTTTCTTTTTTCCGTCTTGTTCTATTTCCATAAACGCAAAGATTCCGATTGCGACACAGGCGATAAGGCTAGAAACGTACCTGTTGCCTACTAGTGTTTGAATCCAAAAAATCCGAGTCGATTCCGCAATTTCCTCGATATTGTACCGAAGAAGTCTCGTCGCCGAATCCAACGAAGTCAATGCGAAACTAATCACAATGAGCGCGATGAATCCTTGTCCGAAGGTTTCCGGAATTCCGATCTGAGATAAAAATCTTCCGGTTCCGTAAATGTAAGCCCCGACTTGCGGGGCTAGGCCTTGGATACCCGACCAAGAACGGTAAAAACCGGACCATTCTTCCGAAGAAGCGAAGCCGATTGTGCAAGCGATGACTGCGGATAAACCAAGCAAAGATTCTCCGATCATTCCACCATAACCGATCGGTCTCGCGTCTACTTCTTTATCCAATTGTTTGGCGGTCGTTCCCGAACTGACTAACGCATGAAACCCCGAAACCGCTCCGCAGGCAATCGTAATGAATACGAACGGAATCAAATCTAGTCCTATGGATTCGATTCGAATTACTTCCGTATTAAAGGAAGGAAAGTTCTGAAGAATTCCTCCCGCGAAAAAACCCAGATAAATCAAAACGATTCCCAAATACAATAGGAAAGAATTGATATAATCTCTGCTTTGCAACAACAACCAGACGGGAGTCACCGAAGCCAAGAAGGCGTAGAATAAAAGAATGTATTTCCAAACTCCCGCAGAGGGAGAAGTCTCCACGTGGTTGAGTCCTACCCAAGTCAGAACCGAATCCTGCATTCCCAAAACCATGGAGCCCAAAGTAGCAAGAACGCTAAAGACAGTCAGAGGAGTTAAGTTAATTCCTTTTTTGTAATGTAGATACCCCATGATCACCGCAAAAACCATGATCGCGGCGGAAGGGATCACCGCCTCCGGGAAATGGCTTCTCAATCGGATGGAAGGTTTCTCCTCCGTTCTGATTTCTCCGGGATGATCATGAACCTTTTCGTTGAGAGTTTTGGAATCGGAAGTTTGAGTCGCCTCCGTAGAATCGACTTTCTTCGTAACTTTAACAGCCGTTGCGGAAATTTTCTTTTCTTCTACGGGCGCACTTACCGTGTCAGCGGATACGGACTTCAAATGAGCTTTCGGATCCGCAGAAAACATTTCCGCGAGAACAAGAACGAAAACTCCCATCGCTAAAGCGACAAGAAAAAAGATGATTGCGTGAAACAAACTTCTCGCACGATGACCTAAAAGATCCTCCGCAACTTGACCGATACTTTTTCCCTGATTGCGAACCGAAACCACAATAGCTCCGAAATCGTGCACACAACCCACGAAAATGCTTCCGAATACCACCCAAATCATCGCGGGAAGCCAGCCCCAAATGACCGCTACCGCAGGTCCGAGCACGGGAGCAAGTCCGGCAATGGACGCATAATGATGACCGAATAATACGATTGGTTTTGTAGGAAGGTAATCCACTCCGTCATTCAGCTTGTGGGCCGGGGTATCTTCCTGATTGTCTTTCAAATCGAAAACGGATTTGGAAATATAGCCCGAATAAAATTTATACCCGAGAAAATAAACAAGAAAACAAACAAGAACGACTATTAAAGGAAGCATAATAAGGATGGATGAGTTTAGGAAACGTTCCAAGCAAATCTTTTTTTAGTGTTCAAAAAGATTTCCATTTCCCCAAGTCTAATTGAAAAAAGAATTGATGAACGGATTTACAAGGGTGGAAAATTTGGAAGTAGAGTATGCAAACTCAAAGTTTTGATCAGATCCGTTCCTCTTTAGAGGATATTATTTTCGAGATTCAATCCGAATGTACAAATTGCGAATGGTACATCTCCGCGGAAAAGATCATCTCAGCCTTAAATATTCGCAAAGAAGATTATTATAGAATTTTTTACAGTCTCAGAAATGACATCCATTTCTCTTCCAGGGCCGCTGCGGGTTTTAACGAAACTCACGCAGATTCTCTCATTCAACTTCTCTCAAAAATCCTGAAGATAGAGGGAATCGGGGAAGAATTTGCAAAAAACGGAATATATTTCGACGACAATTATCTCGCGGAACTTCAAGTCAGTCTGAAGGAAACGATCCAGACCCGTTTGGAAAAACACGAACTGGATCGGGAACTACTTCTGCTTTTATCGTCCGCGACTTTGGATTTCGACGATGCCTTCGATTCTTACTTCGACGACAAATTCAATTTCGAGAGGATCGTAGAAAACGAAATCTCGGATTTTATCGAACTGAAATCGATTCAAAATGATTACGGGGCGGACGTCTTTTTAAAAAATCATATTTTTTCTATTTTAAATACAAAAGTTTTTCATCTTCGCGAGATTACGAAAGAATACAGAGACAGAGCGTATTACGACCTGTTTGGAAGCTTTCGCAAAAAACCGAAAAAGAAAAAAAACGTTTCCGTATTTCAAGAGATGGATCCGGAAACTCAGAGACATCTGGACGTTCTCGGATTCGATACGCCTTGTACATTAGAAGAATTGAAAAAACGATTTAAAGAATTGATCAAGAAGTATCACCCCGATATCAACAAAGATGGACTTGAAATGACTCAAAGAATCATCGCTTCGTATAATTTTCTGATCATGAGGATGAGTTAGTTTGTTTTTTTGGGTGACGAGAGGGGCTTCCGAAGTTTATATCCCTCCGGTTCAACCCGAGATCATCCGTCGATTGCATTCGATTGCGCCTTCTCCCACCGTTAAAAAGCCGGAATCGGAACAAGATACCGAACGAAGAAACAGAACAAAAAAAGTGGGGGAAGAAATCAGCGCCGAATACAAAGCCTCCTCTTCCTTAGGAAAGATCCGATTCAATCGTGGAGAATCTATTTCCTCTTTGACGGCAAAGGATTTGATGACTTCTCCCGTGGTGGGATTTTTGGAATCAGATCCGATTTCAAGAGCGCAAGATATTTTCGTTCAAAAACGCTTTCGTCACGTTCCCGTGTTCGATGAAAAAAATACGTTATGCGGCATTATATCGGATCGGGATTGGATGCGTCGGAAATTGGAACATATATCACTCGGCAAAACGATCGGTGAAATTATGAAAACCAGAGTTCTTTCCGTACGCATTCAAGCGGGAATCGGGGAAATTGTGAAAGTCCTTTTCGAAGAAAGAATCGGATGTCTCCCCGTGGTAAACGATTCGTTTCAAGTGATCGGAATCGTTACGAGAAGCGACGTTTTACGCGCAATCTTAAGAATCAACGAAAGGGAGTTTTTAGCCTAAAATAACGTGAGTTCTGCGTAAGAAAGTTTGTAGCGAATAAGAAACTAAAGTGTTACGACTCCCCTGAACTCAGGCGCAGAGCTTTCCTAAACTCAAATCTCGCTCCCGAGGGTCGCGAGATCATAACCAACCCCACAAATTAAGAAGGCTTTTGGGATCATAAGAATCAAAAACTGATATTTTTCAAGTGTTCCGACAAGAATGAGGCTTTTTACTTGCAAAAGTATGATTTTCTGATAGAGAAAAATCTCCCGAACCTTTCCACCTCCAAAAATAAGGGGAAACTCAGGCACAACGGCTTCCTAAGGGGCGCGTTGTGGGAACTAAGTTTCAGAGAGGATTTGTCGTAATTCCGACAGATTTATCTTCGGATCCAAATACTTGTGGATAAGGTGATGGCGCGAGATAGGTTGCTCTGCGGGTCGTCGCAACAGCTTGCGAATTTCATAAATAAAATTGCTCACGACTTGTCGAACGACCCAGGAAACTCAGCGAATACCTCTTTTGTGAATCGGCATTCGGGGGAGGTTCTCTGTGGAATCGGACAATGTTCTCCCGTTCTTTTTCAATTCGCTCAAAAATAGTGGCCTATTTCTTTTTTAGAGGCAAAAATGCCGAGAATCTTTAACTGAGCCTCCTTCACTTTTTCAAAACCACTATCGGAATCGTCCGATCTCATCAATTCTTTCATCAACCAACGGGAGGATTCTCTATCAAGAAAATCCATTACTTGAATCACAAGCTTTTCCCGTACGTTCTTCAAAGCTTCTGCCAGATCCGAAAGACTTACTTGTTTCAATAGATCCCTCAGTTCGTCATACGAAAAAGAACGAAACGCCCTGCTCAAAAGAACATCGGAATCAATCTGAGGTTTGGAGCTACAAAACTCCGAGTAGAAATCGTTCAAAAGAATTCCATCGATCTCTTTTCTTTTCCGATTTGCAAAATCCCAAAAATTCTTTTGATAGGATTCGCCGAAATAAGACGCTACTTTTTCTAAAAAAATAGAAACAAAAAGTTCCTTCTGAATCGTTTCTATTCCTTCAAGTATGATGATCCTTTCTAAAAGTTCTTTTCCTTCGTAGTTTCCCGAAATGATATATCTTTCCAAAATATTGGAGACATTTTCCGGGTCCATTCCGATTCCCATTAGGTCAAATCCCTTTTTCAAAAGAAACGGATGTTCTTCGGAATTAAAAGAGTCGATAAAAAAGTATTTTCCAAACACGTAACATTTTTCAATCAGTTCCAACATCATCCCTAAAGTTTGCAAACTTTCCTCTCGATCCTTATCTTTGTAAAAAAATTGATTCGAGTTCATATGTACCAGCATATATAGTTTCTCCGAATTTTATTGGTTTTGTTTTTCTTAATCCATAGACTCATTGAGGTTTTAAAGCGGAACGAAACAATGAGCTTTCTTTTTGAATGTATGATCATTACTAGATGCGAGTTTATTTTTTTTAAAACTCTTTTCTTAAAATTTCCACACTAAAGTCTTTTCAAATCTTCAAATAAAGAACAAATTCCGTTGCTTAGGTAATTTAAAACCTGCCTTTTGAACACATTATTCGCATTTTAGGCCCGTGCGGTGTCCTAAAAAAGTTGTCAGAGAAAGGTGGGTAAAATGACAAAGATCAAACGTTACAGCGACACGTTCAAGAGGAAATAGACAGTGGCAAATATGATAGAGTTGTTGAAAAATTCAATAGCGAAGCTTAACAAAGCTGCTCCGATCGTCCGTTTAACGGTACTCTATTTTATAGGATCGGTCAAGAGGTCCTTGGCATTTGAGTTCATTATTGTGCACGGAATCTTTTTTGCGAAAAAACTTCCCGGAAATCCTTTGCGTTTGTCTTTTTGTGTCCTTTCTTTAAAATATAAAAATAGAAGAGATCCGCTTATTTTAGAATATTTTATTTTATGAATATTTAAAAATTCCTTTATTAAACGGAGGGCAAATGTAGAATTCTTTCAAAGGTGTTTCTTGTTCTGATTTCGGAAGTTATTGGAGACTTAATAGGACGTTGTCCCAGCATACTTGTTTCAATTTGTAAGATGACTTGCTGACATAATTTTCCAAAAAGTAAAATCCCTATTATTCGTAATTCGCTTGAATTCCTTACTTAAGTTTCCCGAAAATAGATGTATGAGAACGGTGTTGGTAATTACGATCTGTCTTGCTCTGTCAATTCCGTGTTCTGTTTTTGCTGACTATGCGAGCAACTCCGCCGCTCATCTCGTTCGAGTGGAAAGAGGACTCAAAACGAATGAGTTCCTGATCCGGGCATTGAACAGTTCTATCTCAAATTTGGGTTCGGAATCGGACAGGGCTCTGTATAAACGGATCGTTCAACATCACGTGGAAACCAGCCAGCTGTACTTTCAATTCGATCTGGAAAAATCATATTCCGAACTCAAACGCACTCAGGATCTACTCGTTATACTTTATTCCAATTTGATCGAAGCGAGTAACAAGACGATCCGAGGTGAATTGAATTCTCTCGGACAACAAGCGGTTCGAGGAACCGAAGCCAAACCGAAAAAACATCTCGAATTGGGTTATAGAGAATTAGCCGCGGCGGAACAAAAGAAAACCATCGCGGACAATACAAGACCGTACTTGCAGGCAATCAAATTGGAATTGCTTTACGAATCCTTAAAGTTACTCAAACAATCCAGAAAGTATGTGGTTCTTCTTTCTATGGAATATCTTTCCGATTTTCCTTCCGATCTTGAAACGGAAGATTTTTTGGGGATTCTGAACGAAATCAATAGAGCTATGTTTTCCCGCAAAGACGAGTTTGCAAAGATTCACTTTGACAACCACTTTCATACGTATTCCGGTGAAAATCTTTACGACATCTATTGGCAGGACCCGGCTTTGGAAGAATTGGAAAAGCCTTTGAGCGATATCGATCCGGCGTATTCGAGAGCTAGAAAAAACGCGAAACGCTGATCGAAATAGGAAATAACGCGTTTGAGTTCGAGAAACATTGCACGGTTTAGATTCTTGTTGTCCTTGTCTTCGGTTTTTCTGGGTAACTAAAGCGAAATATTAAAACAAAACTTGGGATTTTTTAGATCTGCGCTTTCGGTTTCTAGGTTCTGGCCCGCATTTCCGAATTTTTCCGATTTCCTTTTTAGAAATTCAGATGACAAGGATTTCTTACCTAGATACAAAAGATTCTTGTGTTAGAACTGAGTTGTCCCAACTGTGGAGCGCCCGTACCATTCCAAAGTAAAGCTTCGATTTATGGAGTTTGCCCAAACTGCAAGACTTTAACTCTTCAAAAAAACCAATCTCTCGAAAATCTCGGCAAAGCCGGGGATCTTGTGCCCGATCTTTCTCCGATTCAAATTGGAACCTCGGGCAAAACAATGGACGGAATTTCTTTTCAGATTGTCGGAAGAATTCAGCAGAGATACAGTTTGGGAACTTGGAATGAATGGCACGCGATCTCTGCCGATGGCAAGTCCATGTGGCTTGCGGAAGCGCAGGGTCAGTTTATGATCACACAACTTCGACCCACTTCTCAGACCGATGTTTTTCCGGAACACGACCCGATTCAAAATTTGGATTCTCCGCCGGACGTTTATTTTATCTCTTCTCATACTTCCAAACAACTTCTAAGAGCCGGAGACACTCTTCGACTCGACAACGAACTTTGGATGATCCGTGAAATCGGTCTCGCAACTTGTATCGGAGGAGAGGGGGAACTACCCGTCGGTTTTCAAACTGGTTCCACTTCAGTCCTTTTGGATCTTGCCACCGACCAGGGATGGTTTGCTACATTAGATTATTCTCATGCACCTCCTTTGTATTTTAAAGGGATGCTTTACGGTTTCGATCAGATTCAATTTGTCAATCTCAGGGATCCAAAGGCGTTTACCGGTTTTCAAAAGCTTCAGGAAGCGAAAGCGATTCAGTGTTTGGGATGTGGCGCCTCCTTGAGTCAGAGAAGTCCGGACTTTTCGAAAGCGGTCGCTTGCGAATATTGCGGAACCGTAATGGATACAAGTAAGGAAGAGCTGACGATTCTTTCCAAATTTCAAGAAATTATCAAAGATAGGATTTTTCTCCCGCTCGGAATTAAACTTACTCTCAAAGGTAAGGAATGCGAAGTTTTAGGAGTTGTCAAAAAATCAGTTCATGCAGAGGGACAAACTTTTCCTTGGACCGAATATCTGCTTCATTATACCGGCGGTTATTATTGGTTAAACGAGACTAACGGGCATTGGACCGTTTTCGAGCCGGTTCCTTTTGTTCCGAGGACGGTAGGCGACTCTTATCCTCCGAAAAAACACTTTCAAAAAGAGGAATATAAATTGTTCAATTCTTCGACTGCCGGAATCGATTTCGCTTTCGGAGAATTCTATTACAAAATCCGCTCGGGAGATCGTGCGGAACTCGCGGATTTTATTGCGCCTCCGAAAATGCTTTCTTCGGAGAAAACCCCAAACGAACTATTCTGGTCGGTCGGCGAGTATGTTCCCGTGGACGAACTCAAAAAATCGATCCAAGGAGAAGTAGAACTTCCTGTTCCGGAAGGAATCGGTGCGGCTCAGCCGAATCCGTTTACCAAGATCCGAAGACGAAACGTAAAAATCGCCTCTTGGCTTTCCGTAATCATGCTTGTTGTTCAAATCGGTTTCTGTTGGAATGCGCAGGATAAGGAAGTTTTCAAAAAGGACCTTGTTTATGTTCGAGATCCTGCTGCGGGCGGAACAACTGATACTTCTTTCGTAACCGAAACCTTTCAATTGGAAGGCAATGATAGACAGAATGTTCAAATCAAAATGACCGTTCCCGATCTTTCCAATCACTACATCTACTATTCTTTAGCGCTGATCAATACGAAGACGGATATCGCCTATGATACTGGTCTCGAAATCAGTTATTACGAAGGTTACGAAGACGGGGAGAGTTGGTCGGAAGGTGATCGATCGGCGAGTATCATTATCGGAGAAGTTCCCGCGGGAGAATATTATCTCAGACTGGAATCCGAATCCGATTTTCCGAAAGGGAGTGGAGCGAATGTGTCTCTGAGTATCGCAAGAGACGTGGATCAATCGGTGTATTATTTCCTTTTTCTACTCGCTGTTTGGTTGCCTGTTCCTTATTCTCTTTTTAGAAGCTTTGCGTTCGAGGCTTCGAGGAACGAAAACAGCGATTTTGCGCCGAGTAATTTCGAAAGTGATTCCGATTATGATGATGACTAAAAAAAGTATACAAACTAAGAACTTGTCATTCCAAAAACTTAGAATTTGGGAATTACTGCACTTTGATAAGATTTACCGAAAGATGATTGTCGTCCCAAAACCTCAAATGTAGGAACTACTAGGAAAAGTTTAACAACAATGAAGTCTGTTAGAAAGTCCATAAACTATCCAATTTGTGGGAACTCCTACATTTTGTTACGAATTTACGGAACGATTGTAGCTGATTTCTTTTCTGGTTTTACAATAGTTCTAAAAAAACTTTCCACTTTCTTAAAATATTTTGAATATACCGAAACCGTATCTTTCCCATTATCTACAACAAAATCAAAAGGGTAATTTCATGAATTTAATAAAACGGCTTTTATATCCCGCTTACGTACTTGGGATTTCCGGTTATCTCACGTATACGAACTTTTATGGAGGAGGTTCCAAAGACGTGGATGAGGTGGAAAATGTTCCTAAGACTGTGCGGGAGAATCCGGGAGTGTATCGTTCCCATTATACTAATTTTATGAGATATTCCGGAGGAAAATAGGAACAGTTTGCAAACAGCGCTTTATATTTCGGTTCTTATCATATCTTCTTGCGGTCTCGTTTACGAGCTGTTAGCTGGGACGATCGCATCTTATCTACTCGGGGAAACAGTCACACAATTCTCTCTCATCATAGGAACGTATTTGTTTTCGATGGGAGTCGGTTCCTGGTTATCCAAGTATATGGAAAAGGATCTGATTCCTAAATTTTTGGAAATCGAACTTGCGATTGGGCTTGTGGGTGGTTTCGGCTCGGCGATTCTTTATTTGAGTTTCGGGCAAATTCGGTATTTTCAGGTTCCGTTGTTCTTGCTTGTGATTTTGATCGGAGTTTTGGTGGGACTTGAAATACCGATTTTGTTAAGAATCCTGAAAAAAGAGCTTCAATTCAAGGAACTCGTATCGAGGGTTTTGAGTTTGGATTACGTAGGTGCGTTACTCGCATCGATTTTGTTTCCGATCTTCTTTGCGCCTAAGTTAGGTTTGATAAGGACCGGATTTCTATTCGGAATTTTAAATGCAGGAGTGGCGGTCTGGGGAACTTGGGCGCTTCCCCTCAAACATTCCGGAATGATTTTGCTTCGAGCACAATCCGCTGTCGTATTAACGCTTTTGATTTTAGGGTTTTCTTTTTCCGATTTGATCACGCATTACAGCGAGGAATCCTTATACACGGACGAGATCATACTTTCGAAACAATCTCAGTTTCAGAGGATCATAGTGACGCGTTGGAAAAACGAAATTCGACTTTTTTTAAACGGACACCTTCAATTTTCATCCAGGGACGAATATCGTTATCACGAAACGCTGGTTCATCCCGCGTTACTTGCACACCCGGTTCCTAAAAAAGTATTGGTCTTGGGAGGAGGGGACGGGCTTGCCGTACGCGAGATTCTGAAGCACAAAAATGTAGAATCGGTTACGTTAGTCGACTTGGACCCGGCGGTTACGGACTTGTTTGCAGAGCATGAGTTTTTAAAGGAGCTCAACGACGAAAGTTTAAGAAATCCTAAAGTGAAAGTGATCAATACGGACGCATTCCTTTGGCTCGAGGAATCCGAGCAAATCTTTGATGTGGTCATCATTGATTTTCCGGACCCCAGCAATTTTTCCTTGGGAAAACTTTATACCACGGCGTTTTTTCAAACGTTAAAAAGAAGGATGAACGAAACATCCGTTCTTGAAATACAATCCACATCGCCTCTTTTTGCCCGTTCTTCGTATTGGTGCATCGAAAGAACGATCGCTTCTTTGGGTTTTCATACGCTTCCTCTACACGTTTACGTTCCCTCTTTCGGAGAATGGGGTTTTGTTCTCGCGGGTCAAAAACCGGTTCGATTCCAAAAAGAATTTCCGGAACATCTCAGATTTCTCAACGAACAAGAACTCGAATCAATCCAGATTTTTCCGCAGGACATGTCCCGAATTCCGGTGGATATCAATCGGCTGAATAACCAAGCACTCGTTCGGTACTATGATCGGGAATGGAATCGAATTTTGGATTGAAAAAGAAAGCGGTTTGGGGCGGTTGATCTTGCGAGATTAACTTTAAATCATGATCCGCCGAATCGGACAGACGTTTTCTCAGCTAACTCAATGAAACGGCGTCTCAGGTCGAAATATAATGGAATTATATTCTATTTTTATAATATTATTCTCTTGATCCCAGAACGCGATTCATAGAGAGCGTTCTGCTGAGTTATACCTTTCGCGATTCATAGAGAGCGTTCTGCTGAGTTATACCTTTCGCGATTCATAGAGAGCGTTCTGCTGAGTTATACCTTTCGCGATTCATAGAGAGCGTTCTGCTGAGTTATACCTTTCGCGATTCATAGAGAGCGTTCTGCTGAGTTATACCTTTCGCGATTCATAGAGAGCGTTCTGTTGAGTTATACCTTTCGCGATTCATAGAGAGCGTTCTGCTGAGTTATACCTTTCGCGATTCATAGAGAGCGTTCTGCTGAGTTATACCTTTCGCGTTTTAAAGTCCGATTTTTCTAAATTTCTAAAAAATGAAGAATAGGATCCTAACGAATCAAACGTATACAATTGTTTCCAAAACTGGTAGAATGTCGGAGTTCCTACAATTGAGACTTTATATTCCTTTGAAAATTATCAGATTTCCCAATTTAAAAATAGGAAACCTACTTTTCAAAAACTGATTTTATTGCTGACAAAGTTCTTGTTTGAAAAACGTAAGAGTTTCCACATCCGCTAGTTCAGAAGGTCGTTTCTCTTCTAAAAATCATATCACACACTAATTAAAACCCAAGACAGATCGGAAGAATCTAACTTTCTTCGATTTCGTTCTGTATTTCTTTCGGTAGCCAATTCCAAACGACACGATAATAGAGTTCTTTTACTTCCGGATAATTCTCATTAACAAAGTTATCAACAAGTTTTGAATTTCGATAAGACAAAGGCTGATGCATCAAATCATGAACGTTTTCTAAAAATTTAAAAACTCGTTTTACTTCGTCTAAAGGAATTTGAATTTTTTCTGCCATTTGATAGTCATTTCCCGCTAACTCTAATAAAAATACGGGAATTCCTACAGCAACACTATTCTTGGGAGTTTATCGACTTTTGAAAATCCATGCAGGAGTTCCTACATTTTCAGGTTTTAAAACAAAATCTTGTTTGAACCCAAAACTTTTGTGGGAACTACAACAAAACCAAACAATCGGCATAAAAATTTGAACCTGACGCGTTCAATTTCAATTCATACAGCGCAACTTTCGTCCAGCAAACTCAGGCCTTGAAATCGATCACAAAGAAAACGATTTACTAAAATATTGATTCAAAACTCAAAATAGATCAGAAAAATCTAATTTTCTTATATTAAACTCAACTGATGTATTGGATCACACACAAATTATTTTCGGCAGCACGCGCATAAAAATCGACAAGATCAAGATAGTAATCCGTTACATATTCCCGATCTTCTTCATCTCCAGTCCAATCCCCATACACATCCACTTTCCGAAGAGCTTCCCGATCAAATCGACTCCAAAGTTCTTCGGCGGAAAGCCCTTTCAAAAAAAGATGAACTTCTTTCACTTCCGCCACGGTCAAAAACGTTGCGGGACCGTATCCTACATCCACCTCGTCGGAAAGAACGTTTTTTCCAAATATGACGTTGCTTTCGGGAGGTTTGCCTTCGTAAGGACTTCCGGTCAAAAGAAAATGAATGATCTGCCAGGTTTTGTCTACGTCCAAATGAGGATCCTCTTTCTCTCCGTACAATAATTCTTCCAACGTTTCTTCCGGATTCTGGATCAAATTCTCTAAAGTAGACTCCGTAACATTAGAAAGCATCCGATTGTCGACATTTTGCATTTATTCCTTTTGTCTATTTTTAACGTGAGTTCGATAGAAGAGAATTAAAAAAAATTCTAAAAGTAATAGTCCCTACATTTTTTTAAATTCGCAATAGATCTAAAATAACGTGAGTTCGGTGTGATTTATTTTCTGTAGGAAGTGGAATTTGAACTTTGTAAATTTATTTTTAAAATGTGGGAACTACAACAAATCGCGATTTTGCGAACAAATTCTCAAAGTAGGAACTCCTACTTTGAGAAAATTTTTTCTCATTTTCTCCACGAACTCACGTTAAAATACTCATCTCTACATAATAGAGTGTCTAAAATTCTGCATCCTAAACACGGGATTTATATTCAAGCTAACGGTACCTATTTTATAGGGATCAGTAGTATGGAAGTTTCCACATTGAATTCTATTCTTTTCCGGAAAAATTAACTTTAATGAAATGAGTTTTCTTAGATCGAACTCATGTTATTTTCAATTATCCTACTCCGATTCATTCGATCGTTCTCGGTTTTATTCTTATAAAAATGAATACAATTAAAATTGAATATTTGAATTGTATTATTTATTCTTTGAATACTCGAATCCGGTTGGTTTCACTCTTTTTAAAGATTCCAAAAACTATCCCGAAAATATCTTAGAATAGTTGGAATTGGTGTTTTAAGTAAAGATAAAGTATATTTGAAATAGCCTCTATAATCTTTCCAAAAAAGATTCAAAACGGTAGGTATAGAAATCCCATACAGAAAATCGGGTAGAAAACTCTTTAGAAATTCTCCGGAAAAAGCGCGCAATTTGTGGAAGCACCCAGTTTAAATTCATCGTTGATCTTTCGAAGTTTTGAAATCAGTTCTACTGAGATTGACAAAATTCTCAAAAAAAAGGAAACTGCAATTCTTCAAAGAACATACTACGAAAGAGTTTACAATTCGATTTTTCCGATTCCGCCAAACGGAAAAGTTCGGAGGGCTCTTGCGTGAATCATACGAGGATTTGAATGAAAAAAACGATTTACAGCGCGTCCCAAAACCTGCGGAAGCGATTCTTAGAGAGCGGCGCATTGAGTTTTCTGCTTTATCAGAAAGATCAAGCTGCGGCAACTCAACAGAACGTTTCCCATAGGGCGCGTTCTGGGTTCTGCCCCAATTTTGGGATTTTTACGATTTCTATCGTTGCATTATTCGTTCTGATTACTTTTGCCCTCTCGGCGCAGCCCGAAAGAAAAGTAGAAACTACGGTTCACGACTTTATGGAAGAGTATACGAAACCTGCCGTTAAAGCGGCGAAAAAAGGAAAACCGGAATATATCGAAAAAATCCTAACGGAAATTCCAAACTTCGCACTCGACGAACAAAAAGCAAAATGGACTGAAATATCTCAGGAAGCTTTGAAGACAAAAGACTATGAACAATCCTGTAAATCCTGTCATAAGGAGTTTAAGAAAGAATATAAGAAAACATATCGTAAAAGACCGATTCAGATTTCTTCGGAGTTGATCATTTATCTGAAAAGACTCAAAAAATAAGTTTTTGATTGGAATTTATCGCAAAGATATCTTAAAGAAGATAAAGTTTTTTGAAATAACGTTGATGTATAAATAATGTAAATTAGGCCGCTTGATGGACAAGATGAGGAGTTAAAAAAACTAAATGCTGATGAAGCCGAACATTGTTGTAAAGAAAAACGGTTTGGTTTGATTAAGAGCAGAGCGGTTTGAGCTTCCTGAAAATAATCAAAAGTATTTTGTAACCCGAATTCGAAATTCCAATTTAAGAGCTTTATTGATTCTTTTCGCGACAGAGCAGAGCTTTCATAACAGTGATTCTCTTCGGTCATGCTGACCTGTGGCCTACGTTGAGTATAAGATCTGTGTAATACTTCGAACAAAATTTGAATTATATATAGCTTTAAATTTTATTACGATGAAAAGCTTAAGCTTTGAGTCAAAGTTTCACGCCCGCAAGTCCCAGAACAAGCTGAAACTCCGCGGGAGAAACCGGTTGAATCGAAAGGCGAGAACCTTTCTGTAAAAGCACCATGTTTTTCAGCGCCTTCTGTGTTTTCATTTCTTCCACCGTGACAGGTTTCGGGAATTTTTTTTTGAATTTGATATCCACCATATACCAAGTCGGATTTTCGGGTTTACTCTTCGGATCGAAATACTTATGGGAGGGGTCGAAAGCGAAATGATCCGGATAACCGGGTTTTACTACTTCTGCAATTCCGACGATGGAGAGGGGGTTTGCCCTGCTATGGTAAAAGAGAACTAAATCCCCTTTTTGAATGCGGTCACGCAAGAAATTGCGAGCCTGATAATTTCTAACCCCTTCCCAGGGTGCGATGTGGGAAGGAGCCTTGTGTAGGTCGTCTATGGAAAAGACGTCGGGTTCCGTCTTAAACAGCCAGTGATTCATTCCATTCCGGCGTTATAAGCTGGATTCGTTTTAATTCCGTTTTGTTTTTTGGACTTAACGGTTTTTTCCGGCTTTTTTTTTGCACCTTCCTCATTGGCCGGATGAACAATCGTCATAAGCTCCTCGTGAGAAATGGTTTCTTTAGCCAGAAGAGCCTTTGCAAGTCCTTCGAATTTAGAAGCGTTTTTACGAACGAGATCGCGTCCCTTGTTCAAGCAGGTAAGAATGATCTCACGAACTTCCTTGTCGATCATCGCCGCAAATTCTTCCGAATAATATTTACTGCTGTGGCCCATGTCTCTTCCGATAAACACGTTAGCCTGATCGCCGCTGTAATTTACGGTTCCGAGTTTTTCGGACATTCCCCATTCGCAGACCATCTTACGCGCGATGTTCGAAGCTTGTTGAATGTCGTTGCTCGAACCCGTGGAAGTAACACCGAACTTAAATTCTTCCGCGATAAATCCTCCCATCGCCACTACGATCTGATCGAGCCAATAGGTCTTAGGCAGAATGTGTTTGTCTTCTTTTGGAAGAGATTGAGTCAATCCGAGAGCGCGTCCTCTCGGAATGATCGTAACCTTATGAACGGGTTCTGTGTAAGGAAGAAGAGTCCCGAGGATCGCATGACCCGCTTCGTGATAGGCGATGACTTCTTTTTCCTTTTCGGAAATGAAGAACGATTTTCTTTCGGGGCCCATCATCACTTTATCGCGGGCTTCTTCCAATTCTTCTTGAGTGACTCTTTTCTTATTCTTACGAGCGGCGAGTAACGCGCCTTCGTTGATGAGGTTTGCGAGGTCCGCTCCTGTAAAACCCGGAGTTCCCCTTGCGATCGAGTGAAGGGAAATATCGCTGGTCATAGGAACTTTGCGAGAATGCACTTTGAGAATTTCTTCTCTTCCTTTGATGTCCGGAAGATCCACCATTACTTGACGGTCAAAACGACCCGGACGAAGAAGCGCAGGATCCAAAACATCCGCGCGGTTCGTAGCCGCCATCACGATCACACCTTCGTTCTTTTCAAAGCCGTCCATCTCTACGAGCATCTGATTGAGTGTCTGTTCTCTTTCGTCGTGACCGCCTCCGAGTCCGGCTCCTCTCAAACGACCGACCGCGTCGATCTCGTCGATAAAAATAATACAGGGAGAATTCTTCTTACCTTGATCGAAAAGATCTCTCACTCTGGAAGCTCCGACACCCACGAACATTTCCACGAAGTCCGAACCGGAAATCGAAAAGAACGGAACTCCCGCTTCTCCCGCAACGGCTCTCGCGAGCAAGGTTTTACCAGTACCGGGAGGACCGACTAACAGAACACCGGTGGGAATTCTCGCTCCGATTGCGTGAAACTTTTTAGGATCTTTGAGAAATTCTATAATCTCGACCAATTCTTCCTTTGCTTCCTCGCAACCCGCAACATCTTCAAAGGTGATTTTTACCTTGGGATCCATTGTCATCTTCGCTTTGGATTTACCGAAGGAGAACGCTTTGTTCCCGGTAGATTGAATCTGCCTCATCATAATAAACCAGAAAAGGCCGATCAAAATCACGATGAGTAAAATATTACTTCCGATCACACTCCAGAATTTCCCTTCTTCCGCAGAGCGCGCGTCGAAGGATACGTTAGCTTTTCTTAAAGAAGCGATCAGGTCTTTGTCTAAAGGAGCGACGGTCGTTCTGAATTTTACCGGT
>NZ_CP040840.1:3385000-3387500 GCF_006874765.1 Leptospira weilii | reverse complement strand
TTGCCTTGGATAAATAATAAACGACATGATTCAGCTTTTTTGTTTCGTCGGTTCTTTCTAAATCGAGCTTACGGTTTAGGTTATAATACACTTCCTTAGTATGCCAGATTTCTGCGATTCCGGACGAATTCTCTCGATTTTTTCGAAACTCTTCGAACTCACGGATGTATTCCGATTTTTTTTGACCGGCCGGTTGCGAGA
This sequence comes from Leptospira weilii, assembly GCF_006874765.1. Classification (NCBI taxonomy): domain Bacteria; kingdom Pseudomonadati; phylum Spirochaetota; class Leptospiria; order Leptospirales; family Leptospiraceae; genus Leptospira; species Leptospira weilii. Next base: position 3,387,299 of record NZ_CP040840.1, on the reverse strand, counting down.
TCGGATCCGAACTGATTTTTAAAGAAAGAATGTTGTCCAGACGAAAATTCCGGGGGGCGTTTCGTTTATGACAATATCCTAATAAATAATCTTCTAAAGAATGAAATAGAAACCAGGGGTCCACTTTTCTTCGAGTGGGTTTCTCTCCTGTTCTGGATTGGTATTCAAGGTTCAGAGACTTTTCGTTTCGAATCGCTTCTTGAATATCGGTTTTGTAACTTGAAAGCGCTTCCTGCCCGGCAACCGGAACAATCGAAACGATTTTCTTTAGTATTTTTCGAGCGGTTGAATTTGTCTGCGGATCGGAGCTTGTTTCCGTAACTTCCTCTAAAATTTTTCTGAGAGCCAACCATTCTCGAATACTCAGACGCAAACTGGAGTCAAAACGAAACGGTAGAATCAAACCGAAAGTGTCTGTTTCTGAGTCGTAATCGACTTGAATCAAGTCGGCAATGTGAGGAGTCGCTCCGAGAAAGAAAAGTTCTCCCAACTGTTCTTTTAAATCTTTTCGATTATTAATTCCGGTTACGCTGGCGAGCTCTTCGAGAGTCATTCTCTTACCGTCTCGAAGGTGGCGAATTAGATTCAATTTGAAATTCAGTCGAACCGTGCTTGGATTCATGAATCTCAAAAGTAAAAACTCCGCACATTCTGTAAACCGGAAATGTGTGGTATTTCTTATTTACCATAAAGTCCGCTTCAAGTTATCGTTTTATGTTTTAGAGTTAAGAATGGAAATATCGGGTTTAAGTTCGCAATTTGAGTCTTTTTTATTGTTTCAATATTTCAGGAAACTTGTGTCATGGAACGTTCGGATTGGATTGGGGTAAAACTCTGAAGGAAGTTCGAGAAGCATCCTGATTGACAATTTGAAACAAGAAGAAATTCTTTCGGAGATGCGAAAGCTAATATTATTCTTTCTACTCTGCTTGCCGGTTTTGTATTACGTCGGAATCGTCCTGAGTTGGGAGAAAAAAAAGAGAATTCCGATTACCGGAGACGAGCCTCATTATCTAATGATCTCGGAAAGTATTCGAAAAGACGGGGATTTCAATCTCAAAAATAACTACGAGGAGGATCGGAATACTAAAAAAATCATTGGTCCGGTCGATGTGGAAAATCATACGATTGCAAAAGACGGAAAATTATACAGCATTCATTCGATCGGAACGTCGTGCGTCGCGTTGATCGGATATTCGATTTTCGGAATTACCGGAGCTCGTATTAGTCTCGCTCTTTTGGCGGGGCTTATTCCTTTTTTATTCTATCAATTGGGTAAAATCTTTCGTCTTTCGCCGGAAGAGGCTGCCATAACCGCGGTTTTTTATTCCGTTAGTCTTCCGTTTCCCATGGCCGCGGGGCAAATATTTCCGGATCTACCTACTGGAATTCTACTGACTTTCGTATTCACGATTCTATTTATGTTGGAAACGAAAAAAACATTCAAAAATAGGAATATTCTGTATTTTGCATGCGGAGCGGGGTGCGGATGTTTGGCTTGGTTTCATGCAAAAAATCTGCCGGTTGCAACGCTCGTCCTTTTTTGGGTTCTTTGCAAAAAGGAAGCGGACCTGAAATCCAAAGAAATTTTCCTCGGAACTACTCTTGTGTTCGTATTCTCTTGTTTGGTTTGTAACTTTTTATGGTTTGGGTCGATTATCGGTCCTTATGGCGAAAAAAATTCTCCGCCCACGTTCGATCTAAATTTTTTCCATTGGGTTACGGTCTTTTCGGGTCTTTTTATGGACCGGAATCAGGGACTCTTTTTTCAAAATCCTATGGTCTGGATTCCTGGAATCTTAGGAATTTTTTTCCTTATTCGAGATAAGGATTTAAAGCGAATCGGAATTCTTTTCCTGTTCGTATTGATTTTACAACTTGGGTTGAATGCGGGACACCCTTGTTCCTACGGATGTCTTTCTCTTCCGGGTAGATTCCAGTGGAGTTCTGCGGTTTTATTTTTTCTTCCTTTTCTCGCAGGTTGGAAAATGCTAAGTTCTATTTCAAGAAGAATAGCTTGGGCAATTTTCATCCTTTGTGTCGCTTATCAAATTTGGATCGGAAAATATTGGTTTGATTATACGAGTTCTTTATACCACGTAATGGAGACTGACCCTCAAAAAAGACCCGGCTTTTTTCCGGAGAAAATTCTTTCTTATCTGCCGTCCTGGACGGATACTAATTCATCTTGGAAGGTCGTCGTAAATTGGGTCTGGATTGGAATTTTTTTACTGCCGATATTATCATTGAGCTATCTGTGGATTCAGAATAATCGTAGAGATAAAACGATCTGAATCCG
>NZ_CP040840.1:3350000-3365000 GCF_006874765.1 Leptospira weilii | reverse complement strand
TCTCTGTGATTTTAATCGTATTGGTCTGGTTTGCGTTTTTCAGTGGAAGTAGCGTTTCCGAAGACTCTTCGGGAAGCTTGAATGCGGCGGAATTTGAACTCCAACACACGCAATCCGACGAGTGGACCTTAAATCAAGCGATCGTAGATACTTCACGCAGAATCTTTGACGAGAATGGAAATTGGCTCTCCTTTGACGAGTTGTTACGGTACGCTTCCACCGGAGAAGTCAATTTGGTTTCCGAACTTTGGGCCCTAAGAAGGGAGTGTCCCGAAGATTTAACCTACGAACAGTGTAATGAAGTTATTCGAGCTTTCATTGCGGACCATTATTCCGGAAAAGAAGTCGAATATCTAATGAATCTTTTTTCGAGTTATTTGAAATACGAAATAACCATGAGGGAATTTGAATTTTCTGATAAGCTTAGTGACGCTGAAAAATACGAACTCATTAAAAAGAAAAGAAGGGAATTTTTCTCCGATAACGACGCCCAACTTATCTTCGGGTTGGAAGAAGCGGAAGAAACTTACCGGAATTCTTTGGGAGGTTTTTTAATCGATACGGAGTCTTTAAATGGCGAACAAAGAATGCAAAGATACGAGGAGTTCAGAAAAAATGTCTACGGCCAATATTATAATACCGTAAAGAAAAGAGAGTCCAAATATAACACCTATGAAAATGAAATGTTTTTGAAAGAGGATGAATTGGAAAGAATGAGTTTGTCCGACCGAAATAACAAAACAAAACACATGCGTGAAAAATATTTCGGTAAGGACGATGCGGATCGTATAGACACGAGTAATAAAGCCGAAGAAAGAAAAAAAAAGGAAAAATAAATTGTATAAAAGAAGTCTGATTTACTTTTGTATTGGGAAGTCCTAAGAAAAACCCGATGTTGAAACACACTTTTTGTCATCTTCCCGGAATCAATACGACGGAAGAAAAAAATCTTTGGGAAAATGGAATTTATGATTGGAAAGATCTTGAGGAATATTTGAAAATTGAACCTGCTCCGACTCGAAATCTGACTTTAGGAGCATTAGAATTTTCTAAAAAAGAATTGGAAAGAGAAAATTTTTTCTACTTTTTTCACGTTCTTTCAGCCAAACATCATTGGAGACTTTTTCCTACGATTCGAAAAAAACTTCTTTATATGGATATTGAAACCACGGGTTTAGAAAACGAAGACAGAACAACAGTCATCGGTACTTTCGATGGATTCGAATACCATTCCTATATTCGAGGTTTTAATCTTGATTTCTTTTTAGATAATCTCAGTCAGGATCAGATTTTTGTTTCCTACAACGGGATAGCTTTCGACATTCCCTTTTTAGAAAGGGAATTTAATGTGCGTTTTAGAAATAACCACATCGACATTATGTTTTTCTTAAGATCTCTCGGGATCAAAGGTGGTCTCAAGGGATGCGAAAAAGTATTAGGTATCCATCGGTCAGAAGCGGCTTCAATCACAGGTGTTGAAGCTGTAAATCTTTGGAAGCAATATGTGGATTATGACGACATGGACGCTCTCAAAATTTTAGAAGAGTATAACCGGGAAGACACGGTTAATCTTGAAAAGTTATTCGTCAAAGGATACAATTTAAAGATTAAGGAAACTCCATTCTATGGAGAAATTGTCAAGGAACCTGAGCAATCTCGGTAATACTGATCCTTATTGAATAGAATACCGTTAATTTGAGCACAAATCCCGCTTTTGGACACTCTATTATGTAGAGATGAGTAAGAAGGATATTTAAAATGCTTCTCAAAGAAAAAACGCATTCTAAAGAACTGTCTCTACAAAAATAAGTTCGGTTTGTAACAGTCTTGGATATTAAGTTTAACGTGAGTTTGGTCTCATGAGATATTAAAAGTTGGAAATTACCTTTGGATTTCAAATTCAAAGAAGGTTTTTTGAACTTGAAAATGCAACTAAACCGCTTAGTAAATTAACAGCAAATTGAAAAAACTCCGATGTCTCTTATGTGAATTTGGCAGATTTTTGCTATTCGGACGCATGAAAATGATACTCAAAAATAAGCAACCGGTTTTGCAAAAGTACAATGGTTCTCAAACTCTAAGTCAAACCGGGAATTCCAGACTTTTTAGAGGAATATTCCAACATTCTAATTTTCAAAAGCGTATTTTTACATACCCGAGAATAAGTTATATTTACTCGTTGGCCATTGTAGGGATTTTGTCGATGGGCTTGTTTTGAAGGTTTCTGAGGAGTTGTATTTAGACTACGTAATATTTTTTGTATCTTTCGGATACGGTACTTTTATCGAGTTGGGCGATTGGGCGGATTATCTGGATCACTCGGATTTTCTGGATTTTGTGACGAGTTAGTTTCTATTGAGAAAAAGAATGAGTTGTGAGGCTTTGGATCGGATTCAGTCAAAAGATATAACCTGTTTAATTGTTTGTAATGAATATTCGAACTTTTATCCGTGATATGGAAAAGAATATGAGAATGAAATTTCCAATTCTGGATAGAGAAATTTCAAGTAAACTTTGTGTCGCCTTTAAGGGAGTTGCGGAAAATAATAAACTGTGGTAGCATCTCAAGGATCGATTCATTACTGTAGAGTCGTTTCTTCAAGTAATTGAATGGAAACACACTTCAGATGCGTAGAAGTAGAGTATTCAAATTGACCGACTTCAGAGTTGGAAGAGAAAATTAAGAAAAGTTCCATGATACGATTCAGTTTTTTCCAAAGACAAGTTTTACTTTTTTTCGGACTCTTTTTTGTTTTAAATCAATGTGCGTTAGAATTGGAACGTCCTCAAGTCTCCGCCGTTTCGGGAGTCATCGATCTTTCTTCCTGGGATTTTGAAAAATACGGTCCAGTTGCGTTGCAGGGCGATTGGATTTTTCGTTGGAAAGAATTTATTGAAGATCCGGAAGTAAACTCGGAAAAAAATAGACTCATGCCCGTCCCCAAAGCTTGGACTCGGATCCAAGAGCCGCATGGAGAAAATTATCCCGGAACTGGAATTGCAACATACTTTTTGAAAGTGATTCTCCCTAAGGATCTAAGTTCGACAAATCTTGCGATTTTAGCGGAAACTTCCGAAACCGCATACGAGGTTTGGATCGATAAGGTTAAAATCGGAACTCAAGGTATTCCCGGAAAAACTTCGGACACATCCACACCCGAATGGAACGTAAAAATTTTACCTTTTCAAGTTCAAAAAAAGGAATTTCAAATTCGAATTCCCATTTCCAATTTTTATCACGCCAGAGGCGGGTTGACTGCGCGTTTGATACTTGGAAACGAGGATCAGATCATTCGACTCAGAGAAAAAAGGATGACTGTAGACGTTTTTCTTCTCGGGTTTTTAATCGCGATGGCCTTGTATCATTTCACTCTTTATTTTTTAAGAAAGAAAGACGCGGCTCTTTTATATTTTGGGGTTCTTTGTTTTGTGTTTTGTTTCAGAGAAATCAGCACCGAACAAAATCTCATCCAAGTGATTTTTCCTGGTGTTTCGTATCTTATTCATATGAAAATCGTTTACCTAAGTTTCTATCTGATTCCTCCGATCACGTCGGCGTTTTTAAGAGCTTTATTTCCGGAAGAGTTAAAAAAAGAGATCCATTATATTGTCGTTTTTATCGCTGCGATTTTCTCCCTGATCGTCGTTTCTCAGGATCCTGTTCTATTTACTGGGACTATCGAATATTATTACGTGTTTACGTTTTTATGTTTTGCGGTCGGATTTTACGTGTTGGCGCTCGCGTTGGTTCGAAAAAAAACCGGTGCGATCGCAATCCTGATCGGAATTTTAGCGGTCTTTCTTGCGTATAGTCAGGATATTTTTTATAATAAAAGAATTATACCTACGTTTATTCTCGCTCCGTTCGGATTGATCGCTCTCATCTTTTCTGAAGCTTACCTTCTGGCTAAAAGATATTCTCTGGCTTTCAATGCTATGGAGGATGTGTCTGAAAGTTTAAAAAAGGTGAATTCTTCTTACAGACTTTTTGTTCCGAAGGAGTTGTTAAGAATATTAAATAAACATGATGTTCTAGACATTAAACTCGGGGATATTGCGGAAGAGGAAATGAGTCTTCTCTATAGCGAAGTCCGAACTTTTTCCGATACTTCTGAAAAGATGACAAGAAAGGAAAATTTCAAATTCATCAATTCTTTTTTAGGTAAAGTCGGTCCGGTGATTCGCGAAAGAGACGGATTTATCGATAAATATTTCGGAGAAGCCTTTTTAGCATTATTCCCTCCCGAACCCGAAAGGGCTTTGGAAAGTGCGGTCGAAATTCAACGAATTTTAAGGGAATTTAATCGAGAAAGGATCGCCAATGGGAAAGATCCGATTCGTTCCGGAAGTGGGATTCATACCGGACCAATTTTACTGGGAACCATCGGAGAAGCGGAAAGGATGGAAAGCACCGTCATTTCATCTTCAGTGAACGTTGCTTCAAAAATAGGGCAACTTTCGAGAACGTACGAGTCTTCCCTGTTGATTACTGATTCTACTCTATTTCGCTTAACAAATTCGTCCGAGTATTTCTATCGGGTTGTGGACCGGATTCAGATTCGAGATCAGAGAAGTGTTTATACGGTTTTGGAAGTGTTTAACGGACTTCCAGAAAATTTAATTGATTCTTACATGAATACAAGGGAGGAATTCGAGCGCGGAATCCTTTTGTTTAGAGAGAAACATTTCGAGGAGGCTTGTGTCGTTTTTAATCGAATCTTGGAAAAAAATCGTGCTGATCAAGCGGCAAGGGTGTACTTGGAAAAGTCTGTGCACAATTGTAGGTTTGGGGTCCCTGAAAACTGGCAGGGGGTCACACTATTGGGGGATTGAGTAAATTGGGAGCTTTATTTAAATAGTTTATAATGTACTATTATATTTACAGAGCGCCTCAAACCTGTCGAGCGCCAATGGAAGTGAGACACTGAGTTTGTCGAGCGATCCTCAAAGAGCGACGCATTGAGTTTTCTACTTTGTCAGAAAAATCAAGCTGGTGACTCAATCTCGTTTCTATTGGCGCCCGATAATTGATTTTTTCGGAGAAGGATTTATTCTAAATTTAGAATATTATGAAATCTTTTTGGAAGTTCCGATTCGGTTAGTTTAAAATCCGAATTCTTTTCGAAAATCCCAACTTGGGAAGTAAGAATCATAAATTGTGAAAAAATTATTTCCGATTCTTAGTTTTGAAAGATCGGAAAAAAGAGACGCCTCTGTAACATTATACGGCAATTTCGTTGAAGAAGGTAAGGAGATTCGGTTCTTCTTGGGCTTTGAGGTAATCCAAAGATTGTTCGACCACCGAATCCAAATAATAGACATAGTTTTTATAATTTTTGAGAAATTCTTTTGTCGTTTCCGTTTTTTCGAGAGGAATCTTTCCTTGAACGATCAGTTGGAAAAGAGCTAAAATTCCAAAAGCCGATTTGAGAGAATCTTGATTGGTGGCAATTTTCAAAATCTCATCTAAATCCACTTCGGCAAAGGAAGGTAATAAGTCCGCAATCAATTCCAAGGCTCCGATCGGAATCTGGCGATCTAAAGATTTGACGTAATTGATGATGACTCGATATGCGCGGCTGTCACCGACTCTGGAAAGAATTTGAAATACGCCTGAAAGAAGTTTTTTATGATAGCCCCAAGAAAGTCTACCTGAATCCGCGTCACGCATCACTTGGTATAAAAAACTCCACACGAATTTATCGTTTTCGATTGCCTTGTTTGCGAGTTCGGAAAGCCATTCGTCAAAAGAGGGGTTTTCTATTTCTTTTGAGAGAAATTCCATCAATTCAATCGGATTTCTTGTTTCAGGTATTTGATTTTTGGGAATCATAAGTATGATTATCTTATAAAGCAAAATCATTTTCCATTCTTTTTCTTTGGAAAGAAATGAAATAAATCAAAACCAAATACTTTTGTAAAGCTTTAGCGTGAACACTAACGTAAAAATAAAATCTGGCTCTGAAATTTTCCCGAGAGCTTTAACTTTAATGAAGATAATAAAAAACCGAGAACAAAAAAGACACCGGTTTGTTTTCTTTTTTTAATTTTTGAACGGAATTTACAATCTATCCCAAAACTTAGCGAATCAAAAGGCTTCTTTTTAAGTTTGTAGCGGATGGAATGATTAGAGTAAAAGACTTCGAAAGCGATGATCTGTAAATTTCTTGTTTTCTTGCGGAGAGTAAGCAAAAAGCGATCTTCGTGATATTGCCAAAGCCCGAAGTGAAATATATTACTCGGACGCATGAAAAAAATACTATAATCAGTTTGTTTCAAAATTTAGAATGTTAGATCTTCTTCAAAAAAAGCGAGCAATTCTGGATTCGGCGCAATTTTGCGAGCGCTTCTATTTCTTTGCAAAAACCGTCTGTTAATTTTTGGTACCATTTTTATGCGTCCGAGTAGTAAAAGAGGCCTACAATCTAGTTCTACAGAACGAAAAGGAAAGCGCTTTATAAACCAGCTTTGGACCGGAAATTTTACATACAAAGATTCGGGAGTTCTTACATCTACAAATTTTAAAATCTTTTTGACACAAAAGAGATACTTCTTAAAAGATAAAGAGAGTTGGCTCATCATGAATCCTCTTTCAATTCAAATCTTTCAAGATATCTATCACGCTTCTCAATCGGGAAGAATGACGACTATGGAGGCTTTGGAGATCAATACTGCCAAACCTGCGCACCAACTCAGACCCCATCTGGAGGATTTGAAAGATTCCAGGTTTGTGGTCGAATATCCGGAAGGTTTTGGAATTGCTCCGTCCGGAATTCATTACTACAAAAGCCGCTGGGGTTAAAAGTAAGCGAGTAGCTTTCGTTATTCCCTTTTGAACGATTTATAAATCCCGAAGTGTACGGAAGTCATTTTCAAGAATAATACGATTCCACACTATTGTTCTATCGATTGTCAGGTTGCCTCTATGACTACTCGACTGTCTCCAGTCGATATGGGAATCCATGGGAACTTCGTTGCGAAAAGTTATTTAAAACCATTGGACTTATGACAATTTTATCCAGCGCTTCGAACGATTAAAGTTAGAATGGATATGCAATTGTGATGTTGTCTTGACCTCTTGAAATATAGGAGTTCCCACATTCTAGTTGTGAAAGGATTAGGACATTATCTACATTAACATTTTTTCGGGAATTTATTTGAATTGGAATTTCGATAATCATTTTTTATTTTTACGGCTACAATTTACTCGAATGGAGAAAGTCTATTTTTGAAAACTGATTTTTTATAAAGATCCTAAACTCTGATTGGAATTTCAAATTCCGTCCTTTTTACTCTCATCATTTTGATTTCGATTCAAAAGAAAAACCGCAAGTACGGCGGAAGTGCCTCCGATCATCGTCGTAATATTCGGAGATTCATCTAGAAAAATCCAACTTCCCAAAAGAGCTGTGACCGGAACCAAAAAAATAAACGAACTCGCTACTTTCGAGCCCAATTGGGTGGAGGCAAAAAAGTAAACCGTGGTCCCGAAAGTCGTAGCGATCACGGAGAGATAAAAAATATGAAACCAAAAATAAGACCCGGAACTCAAAGCATTTTCCACTCCGTAGGGGAAGGCGAGAAATAAATCAAGGATCGTTCCGATTGCAAAAACGTAAAAGCTATATACAAGGGGAGAAATTGTCTGTCCTGTCCTGTGACTATTGATGCTTAAGAGAGCCCAACTAAACGCACAAAGAAGAAAAAAAATATTCCCGGATCGGAATAAGGAATCCAAATCGAGTTCCCAAAGCCTAAGTAGAATACAACCTCCGAACAGACCTAATAAAAGTCCGATTCCTTCCCGAGCGGAAGGCAACTTTTTTTGAAAGGAATGTACGAACACGTACGTAAAAATCGGGTTCATTGTGGTTACGAGAACTCCGCCTGCTCCTGCGAGTCCATTCTTCAGACCTAGAAGAAAGAATTGATTATAGATGGTATAAAGAACTCCGCCAATCGTGATCTGAAATAAAACTTTATAATTCGGTAAACGGAAAAATCCTTTTTTCCAGAAGACTACTGGAAGAAGAGAGAGTGCGGTCGCTAAAAATCTCCAGAAGATGATCACATTCGGATGCTGAGTTTTCACGATGAGCTTTGCAGAAGGCCAGGCAAAACCCCAGGAAATCATGGCGATTACAAGAAGGACGTAAAATTTGGCACTGGCGCTCGATAGCATAAAAGAAATTGAGTCTCTTTTGCCAATTTCAGGAATTAAAAAACAGATTCAATCTTTACTCGAATGAACGCTTAATTCTTAGAGCGATTTCTATGTTCTCTCACAAGTTCGGGAAGTTTAGACATGGAAGAATGGATTCTATGCATTTCCAAGGCGGGTTTTGCGGGAATACCGAAATACGCGACTTTCTCGACACTATCTTCACCAAGACCGGACATTCCCATCAGAATCGATCCTTTTCTCATCGTGATTCCTTCTGCGACCGCCGCATGGCCGCCCATGATAACTCCGTCTTCCAAAGTAACGGAACCGGCAAGAACCGTTCCGCCGGCAATATAAACATAGTTTCCGACTCTACAATTATGAGCGATATGAACATGATCGTCGAATTTCGTATGATTTCCGATTGTTGTGGTTTCGATCGTCGCACGATCCACAGTACAACAAGCGCCCATTTCCACATAGTCTCCGATTACAGTATTTCCGATCTGAGGAATTTTGTAGCGCACTCCTCCTTTATCATAAAAACCGAAACCGTCCGCTCCGATTACCGTATTCGAATGAATGAGATTGTGTTTTCCAAGAATACAATTATAACCGACTACAACCCCCGATTTCAATACTGTGTTTTCTCCGATCTTCGCTCCACTTTCCACAATGACGTTCGGATAAATTTGGCAATTGTCTCCGATTTTCACATTTTCTTGGATTACGGCAAAGTCCATGATCGTAACGTTTTTTCCTAATTGAGCGCTTTCATGAATGCTCGCTTTGTTTGAGATAAAGGGAGTAGGGAGTTTCGGTTTCTTTTCAAAGAGAGAAAGCAACTCGATAAATTTGAGTCTTGCCTCATGTTCCGGCGCGATCAGTGATGAGGTAAACTCATCGGCCAACGAAGGAATGGTAAGCGCCAATTGAACCTGCTTCGCTTTCGGATTAGAACTGAGATATTTTTTTGCTTCGAAGTAATAAATTCGATCCGGTAAAACGTTCGAATGATTTTCAATGTCTCCGATTCCGTTGACATCCATTTCTCCGTTGCCCTTAAGTGCTACTCCGAGCGTTTTCGCTAAATCTTTGGCTTTCATAAGATCAAATTTTTCTCATATAAAAAAAGGACTCAACTCGTTTTTTATCTTTAAGATCTGTTATACAATGAAAACGGACACTGTTTGTTATTTTTAATTGTGAAAGTTCTTTTATAAAAAAGTGATTCAATAAGAACAGAGATTTTTTCTTGAAATCTGTTTTGATTTCTGAAAAGGGAAAAAAAATTGAAATATTCAAAATTTAGAATGTTAGATCTTCTCTAAAAAAGCCAACAATTTTGGATTCGGCGCAATTTTGTGAGCATTTCTATATCTTTGCAAAAACCGTCCGTTAATTTTTGGTACTATTTTCATAGTGGCAATCAAAGCGTCCAAAATTCTGCGTCTAACACTGGATTTGCGCTCAAATTAACGGTATTCTATTTTGAGTCTGTCTCAAAACGTAGGAACAATTGCGGCGATTCTGATAAGATCGAATGGTTTTGGGACACGCTCTATAGAGTCAGTAAAAGGAAAAAAATCAGTCGCAGGAATGCTTGAGGTTTTTAATGAAAGTTGAATCGAAATAAATTTTCGACTCGCGGAGATATCGTCTCCGCAAGGATTTTCCAAATCACATTCCGATTGCGGCGCCTCCGTCCACTCTCAAATATGTTCCTGTAATATAATCGGATTGGTCGCTTAAAAAGAATTTCACAGCGTTTGCAATCTCTTGTTGTGTGCCCGGTCTTCGAAGAGGAATGAACATGGGATCGGTCAACTTCTTTTGAACTTCTTCGGGCAAAGAGGCCGTCATATCGGTTTGAACGTAACCGGGGCAAACGGCGTTTACGAGGACGTTTCTTCCTGCGAATTCTCTCGCAGCAACTTTTGTAAGAGCGATCACTCCCGCTTTGGAAGAGGAATAGTTCGCTTGTCCCGGTTGTCCGGTAAGCCCGGAAACGGAAGAGATGTTAACGATCCTTCCGGACTCCGCCTTGAGAAGAAGTTTGGAAGCGTACTTAGTCATTAGAAAAACTCCTTTCAAGTTAACGTCTAAAACGAAATCGAATTCTTGTTCGGACATTCTCATAAAAAGGTTATCCTTAAGAACTCCCGCGTTGTTTACGAGGAAATCAAGTTTGCCGAATTTTTCCTTAACACCCGAAATGACGGAGTCGCAATCGTCCGGCTTGGTTACGTTACACGAAAGTCCTAAAGTTTTCACCCCGAATTCTTTGGCGATGTCGACGGCGGCTTGTTCGATATGTTCTTTGTTTAAGTCGACTACTACTATGTCGCTTCCTTCTTTTGCGATTGTATTGGCGATCGCTCTTCCGAGACCGCGCGGAGACGCGGCTCCGGTGACGAGTGCTACTTTTCCTTCGAACTGTTTAGACATGATTTCCCTCGCGTCGAGTTTCTAATTGGCTTTCCATTTCCGTAAGAGAAATAGAATTGCCAAGTAAAAACTTTCTTTTGAATTTCCTTTGCCTTTTAGAATTGAGAATATAGATTCGTTTCAATGAATATTCTTTCATTTCGTTTTTGGAGAATGAAAACATGCAGTCTTCTTACAATCGTCCCTTAGAAATGGTTGGTTCCATCGAAGCCGTCCATTTACCCGGAAATCCCGAAGCGTACATGGTAGTTCTTTTTCACGGTTACGGAGCAAACGCATACGATCTTTCGCCTCTCAGCGCGTATTTGGATCTTCCGGATGGAACAAATTGGTTGTTTCCAAATGGAGTTTTGGAGGTTCCCGTGATGCCCGGTTATAACGGAAGGGCTTGGTTTCCGATCGATATGGAAGCTTTACAAAAAGCGATGATGACCGGAGGTTATCGTGATTTTTCCGATCGTTATCCGGCGGGATTGGAAAGCGCTCGAGAGAAAGCAATGGAGATGATCCGTAGTCTCGGAATTCCTATGAATAAAATCATCTTAGGAGGTTTTAGTCAAGGTGCGATGCTTGCGACCGATATCACTCTTCATTCCGAAGTCGCTCCCGCGGGACTTATGATTTTATCCGGAACTCTCATCAGCGAAACGGATTGGAAGAGGCTCGCCGAAAAAAAGAAGGAATACAAATTCTTTCAGAGTCATGGAAGAATGGATCCGGTTCTCGGATATCCCGCCGCAAAACAATTGGAACAGCTGTTAATCGAAGCCGGATGGAAAGGAGAGATGATCGCTTTTCAGGGTGGACACGAAATTCCGGAAATCGTACTTAGGGGAATGAGCCTGTATCTCAGGAACATTACCGGATGACGAAACTCATAGAGAAATACATCGCTTTAAAGAACAAATATCGAAATTACGATACGAAGGAAGCTCTAAAAAGAATGCAGGCTTTCCGAATCGTTCTGAAAGATCTGGGAGAAAAAGGTTTTCATACCGGAGTTGAAATCTTGGGTTCGATCAATTTCGGAATCGTGGAAACCGCGTCCGATATAGATTGTATTCTTCTTCATTTTTGTGATCTTCATAAGGAAGTCGAATGTCCCGAATATTGCCCTAACTTTCTATACGAAACCGAAGAAATCAAAACTTCTCTGCGTAAGCGTCTAAACGACGAAAATTTAAAAGTCGAATTTTTAGATTGTATCAATCTGAGAATGGTGGAAAAGGCGATGGAGCAAAAGGAGAATCTAAAAGACAGCGATCTTCTCAAACGACTGATGTTTTATAGAACGATCGGAAGACCGGTCAACCGTCCTTTGTTCATTCCTTACTGCGAGAAACTCGAAGAGAACGAAGAATTCATCCGGGATATACTCGATTGGGGTTCCGAGGCATTGGAAGATTATCTAAGGACCTCCAGACATAGATTTTCGTTCAGCAAATACAACGAAAGAATCGAAAGCTCCGGACTTCAATTGCCGCCTGGACTCAAGGACGAATTAAAAAGTTATCTCGACGAGGTTCCGGAAAACGGTTAATACGCAAGAACACGTTAAGTGAAATGATAGGGGAATGTCGTTAGCGTTACTGAAAATTATACGTTTTAAAAAATAGAACACTATAAATTGGTATGAAAATTTCTTTTAAGGTTTTGGGAAGACTCAACCATCAAGGATGGAATGTCGAATTAATTTCGATTACAGCAAACTTTCACCGCGTCCGCTAGCTGTTTGGGATCCCATGGTTTCGGTAGAACAGCATAAGTCCCCGCTTCTTTTTTCACTCTTTCCACCGCGGCATCGTCTATATAACCCGTGATCAATATAGAACGGATATCCGGGTATTTTTGATGGATATGAATTAAGAATTCATCGCCTTTCATCCCAGGCATACGCCAATCGGAAAGAATCAAGATTACGTTGATTCCATTCTCCGCCAGATCATCCACGACTTCCAACGCTTCAGTTGCGTTGACTGCGGTTTCGTATTGGAATTCGTTTCCGAATTGTTTCTTTAGTTCTTGTTTTAACGCGATCAAAATGATCGGTTCATCATCCACACAAAGAATCGCATTATTTTTTACTGTATCTTTCAAAAGATCCTCTCCGTTTCTGTCCAAACCGTGCAAATTTCAATTGCACGCTGAACTTCGTTTTTCCGGGAACACTCTCAAACTCACGCCTATATTTTTTTGATCTTTTTTGCAGATATCAATTCTGGATCGATTTCCTCCATTTCTTTTTATGGAGAAAAAAGGGAAGAAAATTTTCATTCTTTTGCAGAACCCTAAATACTCGGAATCAATAAAGTAAACGATCCGGGCATCCTTTTCTTCCAGGCCGATTTCAATCTTCCTTTGGTAATTGATGGATTGCAAACCATTATTTAAAAGTTTAGTTTATACTTGATCAAGCTTATTCTAATTTACAGGGATAGGATCTGGTCGTTTTTCATAAATCGATATTCGAGTTATAGACTCCATGATTTTCCTACAATCCGTGAAGAAATTCCACCGCCTATTTTTTATCATCCCGTTCAAAGCCCGGGTTCTTTTGCGTTTTTGCTTGAAGAATTTTTCGTGAAAGGGTTTTTTCCACACACAAATTCTTTCGGAAAGATCCGAATAGGGATTGGTAATCTGGCACTGCTGAATCCTTTTCCTGGAGAATCCCTCTATTGTCCGGAGCGTATCCTATTTTTGCGTTATGTTGAATTATTCTTCCGAATTTTATTTCAGAATTCAGGTATAGGGAAACGATCTTTTAGATACAGGGTCGAAATCGAAAGTGATAGGTTCATTTTCATTCTTGACCCAGATTTGCTTTTCGATCAATATAACTCTAAAGGTATTTATGAAACGTTTTTATATCGGATTTTTTCTATTGATTGCTTTTTCGGCGACTTTTTTCAATTGCGAACATCGAGATCAAAATAAGGTGGATTTGAAGGTTCTTGTTGCAGCAACCGGAAACGTAATCCTCATAAACGGAGAAGTGGACTCCGATAAGATTTCCTCTTGTGGGGTTGCCGTTCCCGGGACGACTGCCGCCTCCTCTGGAACGGCGGCGGGTACTACGGGAGGAAATACCGGAACCACAACTTCGGGGTCTTCCGGTTCAAGTACTCGTTATACGATCACAAGTCAGTTGATTATGAAGAATACGGCCGAAGCGATGGTTCTTCGATTCCAATTCGATTCAACTCAGTATCAAGGAGCGGTGGATCCACAACAAGGTTTCAGCTATTCGGGGGGAGCTTTCGGTAGGACTGTTACTGGTAATGTCGGTAAAGTGGAATGGGGATCTTCCGGAATTCCGGTATATCCGACAGGAAATGGCGCTGCTCAACAGCAAACCTTACAGTACATGGAAATCGATCTTTCCCTTTCCGGAAAAATACTCGATAGCTCCACAAGTACGGGAATTCTCAACCAGTGCTATACTTCGGACAACGTTAATTGTACTTCGGTCACGACGACTCAGCAATGTTTTACTCAGGACAATCATTCCTGTGTTTCCACGGCATCGGCTTCGGGTTCGGCGGTTACGATTACCGGAAAAATCTCTTGCAACGCGCCCAATGTGATTCCAAGCGGAGGTTCTACGACTCAGTAGTTTTAAGTTTCTCAATCAACCTTCATCTCATTTCCCTGAATTCATCATACGTGGAAAATAAAGATTTCAGTTTACCGGCTTTTGAGTATTTTTCGCGGTAGAGAGAACGTTCGCATTTTTGTTCCAAGAAGTAAAAATTGATTCTAGGAACATGACCCAAACAAAACGAAGTCTTCAGTGTTGCATTTTTTTGATGAGCGCTACAAGCTGATCCAGAGCGATTCCCCAACCTTTGTGAAAACCCATTTCCTCGTGTTTTTTACGGTTTATTTCGTTTCCATGAATTGCAGTGGCTCTGTATTTAGTGCCGGTGCCGTGGGGTTCCAGAGTAATCACTGCGGTAAAGAATCCGAATGGATGAGTGGGATCTGGAGAGGGACGAAAACCAGGCTGAAGCGCGTCCGTCCAAGAAAGTTTTTCATTTGGGATTACTTCGAGATAACAACCCATATTTGGAAAATCCTGTCCCTCGGGAGACTGCATAATGGTGCGAAAGATTCCTCCCGGCCGTAGATCGATTTCACAATCAACTGTCTTCCATGGAGATGGAGTAAACCACTGTTTGATATGCTCTGGAGTAGTCCAGGCGGCCCAAACTAGCTCGCGCGGAACGTCTATGATTCTTTCGAGAACCAAATCCAGTTTAGGATCCTGTAGAGGATAAATCTGAGATGTCATCTTTCTTTCTCCTTGAGTTTGTGTAAAACGCGGAAGTGCGAAAACGGATTCAAGCTGAGTTTCGATTCTGCATTTAGAAAATCACATGAGAAAT
>NZ_CP040840.1:3337500-3340000 GCF_006874765.1 Leptospira weilii | reverse complement strand
AAAATTTGTCGGATCGTTCTTTAGAAATTTTGAATTCATTGTAAGAGTTCTTACAAATTACGCCGCATCTGGCCAGTTTCAAGTGGTTCTAAGAGCGTTCCATTTTCGTAGAAGTTTCTATATTTTGGGGTTTTGGGACAAGTTCTTAGGTGTCCTTCAACTTTTATAGATGACCATTTGAAAACACAGATCGGTTCTATTTTTTCGGAAAAATCCCCGCGCGAGTAAGTTATTGATGATCAATAATCGGTAAATTCGAATGGGTTGAAGCTGAGAACCTGGTGGTCGGACGGCTTCAAAGTAATTTTCTTGTGTATCGGAAAATATCCGCCGACGTTTTTTTCACGATAAACTTTTTGGAGATAGAGGTTATATCAGTCAATCTTTGTTTGAAAGTCTTTATGAAAAAGGAATTCAGCTTATTACAAAACTTAAAAAGAATATGAAAAATAAATTAACGTGAGTTCGGTATAACAAAATGCGAAAGCGATTATATGTTTCGACCCGTAGGCAGCAACATTGAGTCCGTAAATGATGAGCTCAAAAATATCTGTCAGATTCAACATACTCGACATAGGAGTGGGCTGTTAATTTATTAAGCGGTTTAGTTGCATTTTCTTTTTTTCCAAAAAAACCTTCTTTGAATTAGAGATCAAAAGACAATTTACAACTTTTAATCTCTAATTAGCCCGAACTCACGTTAAGGTTAACAAAACGTCAACCTCCGACAGATAAGGTCAAAATAATCGCCGATTATACTGGCATCTTAAATGTAGGAGTTCTTGCATTAATTCTATTACTATTATATAATTAGCTCACCTATTTTTTTATTCCGGATGGACTCGAATTTTTAATAGCGCAACGATTCGGAGTAAATCCTTTTCGAAATGGATGCGAGGTTTTGGAATAAGCTGTAAGTTTTTTCTTGTTCTTTTATGTTTTCGGTCTATTATAAAACGGGGGTTAAATATGAAAGACATAGATATCGGAATATCCGAAAAAAATAGAGAAGCTATCAATGTGGGACTGCAGAAACTTCTGGCCGATACTTACATTTTATACTTTAAAACGCATAGTTATCACTGGAACGTAACCGGTCCGCAATTTAATACTCTGCATCTGATGTTTCAAACTCAATACAACGAACTTTGGCTTTCCATCGATCTAATCGCTGAAAGAATCCGTTCTTTGGGTTTTTATGCTCCGAGTTCGTCCCATCAATTGGGCAAATTGACTTCGATTCATGAGGAAGGAGGGGTTCCTCACGCGGAAGATATGATTCGCCATCTGGTAAGCGGGCACGAGACCGTAATTAGAACGGCACGCTCCCTTCTTCCTGCCGCAGACGAAGGAGGGGACGAAGTGACTCTGGATCTTCTCACTCAACGTTTGGAGGTTCATGAAAAAACCGCCTGGATGCTTCGTAGTTTGCTGATCGTCGAGAACACCTGAAATTTTAAGGCCCGGTTTTTTAATACGAACGGGTGTTCCTTTTAAAGGTGCGCTCGTTCGTATTAATAAGGGGTTACGAAAAGACCATACTTTATGGAGTTGGTCTTTGTATCTGAAAAAAGAATTACGATTCTTTATCATAAAAGGACTTCAGAGTCTGTCCTACTGATCTCTATAAAATAGAATACCATTAGTTTGAGTATAAATCCAGCGTTTAGACGTAGAATTTTGGACACTTTATTATGTAGAGATTAGTAAAAACTTAAAAGAAATCAGTTACAATCATTCGCTAAGTTTGTAATAAAACCTAAAAGTTCCCGCGTTTTAGCGTTAGGTTTACAGAAATCAAATTGCTCTACGAGCAAAATGAGGAGTAAAAAGGGCTAATGTTATCCGCGAACATTCAAAACCCTGATTCCTAAAACACTATCCACTGACATCTAATACGTTTTGCGATGTCAAACGAGGAACTTCTTCGTTATGGCAACGAGTCGTTTCACAAAATTCGTATAAGGCGGATACATCAGCCCGATTGAACTCAAGGCGGCTTGACGGAGAACGGAACGTTCGTGAGAGAACGCCTTGAATCCGAAATAACCGTGGTAACTTCCGTGGCCGGAATGATTGACTCCTCCAAAAGGAAGATACGGATTTACGAGGTGAAGAATCACGTCGTTGACCGCGACTCCTCCGGAAGAAGTCTCCTTCAGAATCTTTTTGATCCTGCGTTCCTTTTTGCCGAAAATATAAAGAGCCAGCGGTTTCGGCTTGGAGTTGATTTTTTCAATCGCCTCGTCCAGGTTCGCATAAGGGATCATAGGAAGAACCGGTCCGAAGATTTCATCTTCCATAATATTCGAATTTTCTGGTACATTACTGAGAAGAGTAGGCTCGATGTAATTTTGAGAAGCGTCCGTTTCGCCTCCCATTTCGATCTTAGCGCCTTTTTCTACGGCTTCGTGTATATAGCCGGAAACTCTATTGAAGTTGCGATCGTTTACGATTCTACAGAAGTCCGGATTCTCCTTGATGGCTTTTCCGTCTTTAC
>NZ_CP040840.1:3322500-3335000 GCF_006874765.1 Leptospira weilii | reverse complement strand
GGAAAAATCCAATCAATGTGCTTTCTACTGTAAGCTGATCGCATCGAAGACAGAGCTTCCAAAGGATGCTGTCAGTAATCTTATGTCCGCCGCGTTGTTGCACGATATCGGAGAAATTATTCTTATTTCCTTGGAGGAAAGAACGATGCAGAATATCGGTAAAATTTCCGCGTCCAAAGAAATCGCATCTGCCGTATCGATAGAAGAAGCTGCATTAGGAATTACTCATACGAAAGTCGGTGCGTTGATCGCTGAGAAATGGAATTTTCCGGATTTATACGCAAAAGCGATGGAATTCCATCACAGGCCTCTGACCGTCGAAGAGGAATATATTCCTTATATTTATCCGATCTATCTTGCGGATATGATGATTAAGATCAACAATGAAGAGGCTAAATACGGCGAGATTCCCGAAAAGGTTCTTCAGTTTTGTAAATTCGAAAGCGCCGGTGATTTTCATTCTTTTAGAACTAAAGCTTTGGAAAATTTCCTATCAAGAACCAAATAAGATCGGTGAATTAGAAAATTTGAATTTTGAGGGAACCTATAAAATCTAAAAGTTTCGGGTTTCATTTTTAAACTTCCGGTTTCATTCCATGGGAAAAATCGTCGGTGAGAATTTCAAAAGCCGTTTTACGATTCGAAGTCAGTTTCGCATAAACAAGATCTTCCTTTCGTTTCACAAAAAGTTCCGCGCTGGCGATCTTACTGTTCAGACAATATTTCCAGCCGCCGGGCGGATTCCAGTACTGAAGGCAGGCAAAGTCTCGAGGTTCCGCATAGATTCTTCCTCTAATTTGAATCTCGCTTGAGTTCGCCGCAAAATTCCAATCGAAGTAGCGATATTTCGCCCTACCGAAACTTAAGAACGGATGATTGAGTTTATAATCCTTGCCTTTAAACCGAAATACGATCGGGGTGATTGCCGGAGTCCATAAGGGACCGATCTTTAACTTTGCGGTGGCAAGTTCCAAGAAAGAATCCGCTTCTTCCTCAAAACCGACAACTTGTCCCCAAGCGTATTGATCGGTATGTTTGGATCCCCAGTTATGATTGTGACTTCCGATCCAATCTCGAACTTGAATTTCTTGGGAACCGAATTTCAAACTTCCGGAAACTTTCACTCTAGGATTTCCAACCAACACTTTCGCTTTCGGAAAATTTCCTTCATACAAATTTTCGGGGAAAAGAAAAAGTGCAGGACTGCCGCCTGAAATTTTTAGATCCCAAAAAATTTTTTCAGAGCCTTTGCTGTTTCCGGCTTTTCCTAAAAGATACGAATCCGAAAGTTCAGAATCTCCGATCCTAACGGAGAATGGTGTGGAATGAAACTCACATTTTTGGATAGGGAATTCCGACTTGGATACAAAATGAGTATTTTTTTCTCCGTCAAAATAAATGGCCCAGAGTTCTCCGATTGCCTTTTCGGGATGGTTTTTCGGTGAAAAAATCGTATAACGAATCCATATCGCCTGACACGCGTTAGGATTATTGGCTCTGACAAACCAACTTTCATAGTGTCCTGTCAGATCGTCCGTTTTGAATCTTGGGTGATTGAAATTGGATGAGATTTCGTTCATAGTTTTCCTTGAATCGAAAGAATTCCGACTCTTCTACGGGATTGTCGTTCTTTCTCAAGTATAATTCTCATTTTTGAATCTTATTTTTCTCGTGAGTCTTTGTGTTTTTTGAGGAAAGGCAGATTCGATTTTATCTTCAGATCAACTTGAAGTTTGTTTTAATCCGAACTTCAAAAGAACGTTTTGCGGTAATAGATAACGTGAGTGCGGCGGTTGAAAGTTTGGGCGAATAAGAAACTAAAGTGTTGCTCTCTAACATAAACCAACCTCACAAATACTCGGATCCGAAGATAAATCTGTCGGAATTCCGACAAATCCTCTCTGAAACTTACGCCCCACCCTTATTTTTGGGTGGGGGTGGAAAGGTTCGGGAGATTTTTCTCTATCAGAAAATCATACTTTTTGCAAGTAAAAAGCCTCATTCTTGTCGGAACACTTGAAAAATATCAGTTTTTGATCCTTATTATCCCAAAAGCCTTCTTAATTTGTGTGGGTTGGTTACGGCTCTCTAAGGATCGCGTTAACTCAGCGAAACACTCTCTAAGGATCGCGTTTCAAGTCGTTCGATAGGCTGCTCTTAGAGCAAGTTCTAAAAATATAGAAAAGAATCCATTCCGCTACTATAAAAACCGAATCAATTCCGAAAGGGATTTCAAATCCCCTTTTTCGTTTTTTAAGTAGGATCTCCAACCTAAATACTTCGGAACTACGATATCCAGTTCGTATTTGTCTCCGCAATAAACTAAACGATCTCCGGAAAGCCCCACCAAACGCATCGCCTCTTCGAAAATCTTCGAAGAAGGTTTTTCGTACCCGAACTCGGCACTGACTATTACAGGATTTAAATATTCTAATATTCCTTTTGCTTCCAAGAGTGCCCTAAGTCTGTGATCCCAATTTGAAATCACTCCGAGTCCCCAATTTTCGTTCTTACAATGATCCTTAAGTTTCCAAAACCCCGGATCAACGCTCCAAAGTTCCGGGTCCGCAAATTTGTTATAGATGATCGGAAACGCTTTTTCAAGTGAAACGCGGTCCGGAATTCTTTCTAAAAAATCTGCGAGTAATTCCTTCCACCAGCCTTGAGTTCCTCCCGGATGGAATTGATATTTATCCCTATGTTCTGGCGGAGAATTCTCATGCATCTTATGCCATGATTCGGAGAATGCTTTTCTGTAGATTTCTTGTGAATTCTTTTCTTTTTTGAACCCCGCTTCTACGAGGATTTCGAGATAGGTTTCACCGGCGGATTTTTTCAGATGAAGAATCGTATCTCCTACATCCAAGAATAGATATTTATCATAATTCACGTGCTTACTTTTTTCCCCCCCGAAGTTTTTGCATCAAGGAATTCTAAAATCAAAAATGACTTGAAAGTCGCATTAAAATACGTACGCTCGGAATTTATGCGAGGTTCTAATCTTTCCATCGGGATTTTTATCTTTTCGGGTGTCACACAACTTGATTTTACAGGACCTTATGAAGTTTTTTCAAGAATTCCAAGCGCGAAGATATTCCTATTCGCTCAATCGAAGAAACCGGTTGTGGCGGAATCGGGAATGAAATTGATCCCCGACTATGATTTTTCGAATTGCCCCGATTTCGACATTCTACTCGTACCGGGAGGCGCCGGAACTACTCTTCTCATGGAAGAATTTGAAGTCTTAAATTTTCTCAAAACAAAAGCGGAAAATTCTAAATTTATCACTTCGGTTTGTACGGGTTCTTTGGTACTTGCTGCGGCTGGTCTTCTAGACGGATATAAAGCGACAACTCACTGGCTTTCCTTGGATGTTTTAAAATTGTTTCCGGTTCAGATTTCTGGCGAACGTTTCGTTAAGGATCGTAATCGGATCACCGGGGGCGGGGTTACCGCGGGAATCGACTTTGCCCTTTTTTTAACCGCTGAACTTTTCGGGATTGAACTCGCCGAAGAAATTCAACTTATGATCGAATACAATCCGACTCCCCCTTTTACTTCGGGGCATCCGACGACTGCTACTTCTCATTTGGTGGGGAAAGTAAAACTGAGTCGGGAAACCACTCAAAATCGTAGAAAGGCGGCGGCTATTCGAGTTTTGGCATTCAACAAAAAAGCATCGAAATCGGGTTCGTAGTTTTAGGAAACTACGAACCTGCCTTCCACCGTAAAGAAACAGAATCTTCGAATATTCATCTTTTATGATGAACTAGATGAGGTTCGTCTAGGTCTTTCCAAAGTGCCGGATTTCCGACCGTGAGTGACGCTTCGTGAATTTCCTTTAGAAACTCGGCTTCTTTTTCCGGATTTTTTTTCTTTTGCTTCGAATTCAAGGATTCCTTTACGCTTGCAAGGATCTTGTCCAAAAGAAAATGAATCGGTTTGTCCCAAATTGCGGCCGTGGTCACGATCACCATTCTTCTATGAGGGATTACATACACGAACTGGCTCCCTTTTCCGTTTGCCATAAACGTTTTTTTCCCTTCGAATTGGTGCGTCCACAATTGGTAGCCGTAGTTTTGTGAGGCTCCTGGTTTGATTGCTTGTTTGATCCAATCGAGCTTGAGAATTTTCTTACGTTGATAACTTCCATTGTTCAAGTACAGGATTCCGAATTTTACCATATCAATCGGCCTCAGTCTCAGACCGAAACCGGCGGTCTGTCTTCCCGAAGGAGATGTGTACCATTCGTAACCTTTAAAATCAAGCCAAGAGAATAAAGTATTTTCCGCGAAATGAAGCAGTGTCATACCCGCTTTGTTTTCCAAAACCGCGGCGGCAAGTTGAGAATCTCCGTTGCTGTAATCGAATTTTGTTCCCGGTTTGTCTTTCACTTCGGGTAATAATGCGATTATGAGAGGATCTTCCGCGGTTCTAATATCCTCTCGTTCCGGAAACTCGGACCAGCGCATTCCGGACGCCATATGAAGAACGTCTCTGAGCCGAAGAGACTCTTTGCCTTCGAGTAAAGGAAAAGGTAGGTTTCCAAGGGAAAGAAGAGAATTCATTACCGGCTCGTTCACCGTTTTTAAAATTCCTTCGAAATTTAAAATTCCGAGCAGAGTGGATGTGACGGTTTTTGTCACCGAATAAACGCTGTGATTGTGATTGCGGGTAGTGCCTCCCGCATAACGTTCCATAACCAATTTTCCGTCCTTTACGATCAGAAGAGAACGGACTTCGAGTCCTTCTTCGCGAATGGATTTTGATAAACGAAGTAGGGGAGCTGAATCCAAACCCACATCTTCCGGCAGGGCGATCGGAAAACCCTCGAAAGGAGTTCTATTGAGTTGTTTTGGCGCTAAAAAACGAGAGGAGTTTCCTAATATTACTTCCTCGCGTCCGGTAGAGGCGCAGGAAAGGATCCATCCGACCCAGATCAGAAAAAGGAAAATTCTCATACGAACCTCACTCTTTTTCGTAAGACATTCAAATCGATTCTTTTTCTTTTGAATTTTCGATTTTTGAAATTTATTTCCTAGAACCTTTGCAAGTTGAATGGGTTCTAAAAGTATTTTTTATTCGGATTCGAGTAACTTTTTGGCTGATTTTTGTGAACATTTATCGTAGTGTCTTTTTCGATGAATTCAAAACTCATTTTACGTTTTTTTCTAATATGTTTTTTTTGCACTTCGATTTTAAGCATGGATTGTTTGGTTCGAGTTGATTGGGATAATCCGAATCAAAAAAACGTGAAAAAGGTTCCGTCTCCCGATGCCTTTCCCACGGCGGAAGACGCTAATCTTACGCAAGTAGAACGGGCACGGCTTATCAAGGAAAGAAAACGGATCGGACTTTCTCCGGAAGGCTTTGAACTCGTTCATAATCAAGAATCCAAATTTTCTTACGAGTACGCTTGTACTCAACTTCTTGCCAAGTGTCAGGGGAATTGTATGGAGGAATGGTATCCTTTCACCTCTATTTTCTTGCCGATTATAGGCTATAGAAGCGCAAAACAACGGCAATGTATGGACCGATGTAATCAATTCTGTAAACTTCCCAGTCGAATTCTTTCCGGCGAAACGAGTACGGCTCCGACAAGCCCCGGGCCGCAATCTCATTAAAAATCCGTGAAAGGAGTGTCAAAATAGATTTCTGTTTTTGAAGACTGGGCCTCAAAATATTCTTGAGACAATTTCAACTTCAAATTTTCGTCTTTCCAATTCTTAAAAGGAAGTCCGTATAGAGTAGTGCGGTATGTGTCTAAATCGAACGGATAAAAAAATCCCTTTGGAAATCTGGTTTTGAAATTTCCTGCGCCGAAAAACGTAAAATCGGCGATAACTTTCCAGCGTTCTTTCGTCCAAATCTCTTCTTCGCTTAACAATCGGATTTCGTAGTAAAAGTGATCCAGCTCCGGATTTGAAAGTGAAACGACGGTCTCCTCGATATATTCCTTATAACCTAGAGGCAAAAGGCGGACGTAGTGACCGGGAAAACCTTTGCCGGGTAGTCTCGCCAAAAACGGATCGGTGATTCCCAGAAGATCGATCCAGTGAATTCCGGGACCGCCGTAAAATCCTGATAATCCGACATTAGTCGTAATCTGAACTTGCCGGAATTCCGAAATGTTCGTCTCAGTTTTCGGGTTGTTGAACGCGATTTTTTTTGCGTATTGTGCCCAAGGATGAGTGTCGGGAGTGGTTCCCTCAAACCAATGATTTAAAGAAGTATTGTCCTGATACGAAGCTCTTTCGTCTACGATTCCTTTTTCCACTCGAATCGGGGATCTCTGAAATATGTAATGAAGAGGCGAGGCAGAATGCGCAAAAAAGTAAACCGAAACGATCGCACTTGAGGTAAATAAGAATCTTTGAATGTTTAATTTAGAATCTTCAAAATGAAGGGCTAAAAAAAGTGATTGGGAAAAAACCGAAACGATCAAGCAGGTGCCCAAAAATCTTCCGGCCATAAAGTCTCCTCCGATCTGGAGAAGATACAAAAACACGAAGACTATCGAACCGAAACCGAGGAACAGAATTCCTTTTTCTTTTTCGGACAACGCCCATCTTATTTTTGTAAATCGTTGTAGAACCGGCTCCGAAATTATCCAAAAGACATGCATTCCGAAAATAAAAAGAGCGATCGGATCCCATTTTAAGCTGATTTTGAGGTAGTTCCAGCCGACTAAAATTTGTTCTGGAAAGGGCGACAATACATTTGTTTTGGCATAGAAAGTGTTCGGGAGAGGGGAACCGAAGTAGACGATAGAAAACCCCAAGTAAAGTAACCAGATAAATATTCCTAAAAAAGAATATTTCAAAAATTGAATTCTTCTATTTCTGAAAATTTTTCCCAAAAGAACGCACAGGGGCGCCGCCAAAAACAAAATCAGATCTAAGCGGGTCAAAAGCAAGAGTCCGGCCAAAAATCCGATTTCGAGAGAATCGACAGCTGTGTTTTTTGGTTTTCCGTTTAAATACAATGAATAGAACTTAATCTCGAAAAAAAGTAAAAGCAGAAATGAAAGAGGGTTCTCTAAGCCTGAAGTATTATAATCTATGAATATTCTAGAAGAGAAAAGCGCCGACAAAGAAATAAAAATCAATCCGAGACCGAATCGAAATTTCAAGAGAGTGAAACAATAAACGGATAAAAAAAGAATTCCGCAGGCATAAGATAGAATGTAAGCCGAAGCTGAAATGTCTTGAACGATCCGTTGGATCGGAATCAACAAAAAAAGCCAAAGCGGATGAGTATAGACCTGAACCCTTTCCCAAGGATTCCATCGAAGACCGAATCCGTTCAGAAAGTTATCCACGACTCGAAACGTAATGAACGAATCGTCGCTCAACCAGGCGCTATGATAAAAAAGGAGCGTATAAAGAAGGAATAAGGAAAAAAGGGCGATTCTACCGGAAATTTTTTTGGGAAGGACGGCTTCCGGAAGACCCATCGTTTTAAGAGTGTCGTTTGCGAAGTTCTTCTACGATGTCCTGCAGAGAAAGTTCTTGTTCGACGAGCAATACTTGTAGATGAAAAAGCAAATCAGCCGCTTCGTGGGTAAGTTCCTTTTTATCGGAATTTTTTGCGGCGATGATTACCTCTCCGGCTTCCTCTCCTACTTTTTTGAGAATTCGATCCACTCCGCCTCGGAACAAATCCGCGGTATAAGATTTATCGGGAAGGTCCTGTTTTCTTTTTTTCAGAATGTTTTCCAGCTGTAATAAAAATTCCATAAGTCCAGGTTTCCTTTACAAAATCTGCCTCTCATTTTCCCGGACTCCGATTCTCCGACAACCGTATTTTTTGAGTTCTTCCGAAAGAAAACGCTGGCTAAGGAATTTGCGAAAGAATCTTATGATTACTGATCTCTAGAAAATAGGATACCGTTAATTGGGCGCAAATTCCACGTTTAGACGCGGAATTTTGGACACTTAATTATGTAGAGATAAGTAGTGTGAAAAATCTACCAGGACTTTAACATCTCCGAGAAGTCGCTCAAACGTGAGAGTTCCCACAAGAAAGTAACTTTTACTTGTAGATGTATGATTTTATGATAAAGAAAAATCTCTCGAATCTTCCCACCATCGGCCACTCCTCCGCACAGAATGAGGGTGGGATTCAATTATCACAGGGGGTTGCCGTATTTCCGACGGATTTATCTTCGGATTCAAGTAATTTATGGGTAAAGTTAAAGTTGCGGCTTTTTAAACGTAACATAACGTTCCCTCTTGAGTGTGTTGGATTTTTATCTTTCCCGGTTTCCGTTTTGTTTTGTGTAATTTTTTGTTCGCCGATTTCGGCAGAGATTCAATGGGAAAAATCTGTCAAGACCGCTTTTGAAAAAGCAAAGACTAACGGAAAACCGATTTTTATCGATGTCTATGCGGATTGGTGTGGTTACTGCAAGACTTTGAAGAATGAGATCTATCCCAAAAAAGAAGTTCAGCTGGAACTTTCTAAGTTTGTTACGCTTTCTTTAGACGGTGACACCTTTCCGAATTTAAAACGCAAATACGGAATCAAAGGTTATCCCTCGATTCTTTTCTTGGATCAGAATGGAAGTCTCATCGATAAAATTACCGGGATGCCGGATTCCAAGATGATTCTCAAATATTTGAAAAACGCATACGCTCGCAAAAATTTAGAGAAAGAATATCTCGAAAAATTAGCCAAAGATCCGAGCGGGATCAAGACCAATTTTCAAGCGGGAGTTTATTATTTCGAAGCGAAAAAATATACAAAGGCCATTCAATTTTTTCAGAAAGCAATTGGCGCGGACGATACAAGGGATACGGATAAAAAACACGACGCATTATTTAATTTGGGAATTTCTTATTTAGAAGTCGGTAACTTTAAGTTTGCAATTGACACTTTCAATTCGTATATTGCCAGATATCCGAACGGGGATCTATCTTCGGTCCTTTTCTTTCGAGCAAACGCGTACGAAGAATTGAATCGAAAAGAAGAAGCAAAGGCTGATTACAAAAAGGTTCTGGAATTGACAAGCGACCCGGAAGAGAAAAGAGACCTTCAATTCAGAATCGATTCTTTGAATTAGAATATTTTAATATTCAATTTTCCTTGCGTCGAACTCGCGTTAATTTAACGTGGAGTTAGTCCTAAAACGTTAGAATTTCTACTGATCTCTATAAAATAGAATATCGTTAATTTGAATACAAATCCGCGTTAGACGCAGAATTTTGGACATTCTATAGTAGAGATGAGTAATAAGAATTGAATCGCGAAAAAGGTCGTTCGAAAGCTCATAGAACTAACTAACGTGAGTTCGGTGTAACAAAATGCAAAAGCGATTCTACGTTTCGACCTGAATGCCGATCCATAGAGAGGCTTCGCTGAGTTAACGGCGCTCCTTAGGAAGCCGTTTTGCTGAGTTTAGGGAGAAACATTGAGTTAAATTCCGAAAAAATTGGAGCATTGTGTTGCGACCGACCTCAAACGGTGCCCTTAGAAAGCCGTTTCACTGAGTTTATTAGGTAGCAATATTGAGTTTAGGAAAGCTCTGCGCCTGAGTT
Organism: Leptospira weilii; assembly: GCF_006874765.1. Classification (NCBI taxonomy): domain Bacteria; kingdom Pseudomonadati; phylum Spirochaetota; class Leptospiria; order Leptospirales; family Leptospiraceae; genus Leptospira; species Leptospira weilii. The sequence goes on along the minus strand of NZ_CP040840.1, from coordinate 3,325,461 downwards.
CAGGGAGTCGTTGCACTTTAGTTTCTTATTCGTCCAAACTTTCTTACGACCCTGCTCACGTTAAGAAACCTTTATGAAATCTAAAAACAACAGTAGTAATATCAAATGACTGTATAGAATCTCTGCTTTGCAGCTATCATTAAATAAAAAATTAATTATATAAAAATTCTTTTATATAATTAATCCCTTAGAAAAGCAAGGCCCCAATCTCTTACATTGCCGGCCCCTAGAGTGATAAGCTTATCTCCGGGCTTCAGAGAATTTTTCAATGTGAAAATTCCTTCGGAAATTTCTTTGGGGAGAATTTTTGCGGGAACTTTCATAGAATCCAAAATAAGTTCGGCTCCCACACCCTCGATCGGATCTTCTCCTGCGGGGTAGATCGGTAAAAGATATACCGATTCTCCGGTGTCCAGACTTTCGGCAAATTCCTTATAAAGATTTTGTGTTCGAGTATATCGATGTGGTTGAAAAAGAATGATCGCCCTTCCGTTTTTTTTCAGACTTTCCATGGACTGAATCACCGCCTTGATTTCTGTGGGATGATGTCCGTAGTCGTCGTAGACTTCGATTCCGTTTTTGCTGCCTAGATACTCGAGTCTTCTGCTAACTCCGGAATATTCCGAGATTTTAGAAACGAGTTCCGCAATGGGCACACCCGCTTCAAAGCAGGTCAGAATCGCGGCCAAAGCGTTTTTTAAATAGTGTTCTCCCGGATACTTAAGAGAAAATGAATATTCCTTTTCTTGAAATCGAAAACTAAGTCTGCCCGACTCGATCGTGTAATATATGATTTTAGAAGAATCAATATCCGATAAGGCATCGTTTCCCGTGTTGTTTCGAACGCTGGATGTTTCGATTATCGAAACTTTCTTTTTCGAATATTGTGAAATATCTTTTTTCCCGATTCGTAACGTTTCGCTATTTACGTTAGATGAAATTGCTCTGTTTTGCGCAACATTCGAGCCCCGTGTGATAGTTGTTTCTACGTCCGAATTCTGAGAAAGATCCTTTGCAATTCCGCCGGAAATAAAAGTTTTAGAAAAGCCTAATATTTTAGAATGGTCTTGGACTAGCGTAAGAGAATCGCGGATTCCGATGTCGTCCAAATTCAAGATCAATTTCCGAGAGGCGCGCTCCATATAACGCGCAAAAGCGTTCAGTAGATTCTCCCGAGTCTGGTAATGGTCCAAATGATCTTCGTCCACATTGGTAAGAATTCGAATTTCCGCATTATGATTATTGAATGTACCGTCCGACTCGTCCGATTCGAATATTCCCCATTCTCCCTCTCCCCAAGAACCGCCTTTTCCATCCAAAAACGCGACTTCTCCTCCAACCATTATAGACGGCGACATCCCGCATTTTTCCAGCAGGAATGCGGTCATGGCGCTCGTCGTCGTTTTACCGTGAGAACCCGCGACGGAAATTTGTTTTTTCTCCGACATGACCTGATGAAGCAATTCCGACCGATGCACTAAAGGAATTCCCTTGTCTTTGAATTTTTTTACCAAAGGATGGGAATCCAATCGGATCGCGGAGGAATAAACCGCAAGATCGTAATTCTCCGCTTTTAAAACATCGGATTTATGCAGTACGGTTGCGCCGTTTAAAACCAGTTTTTCCACGATCGCCGAATGTTTTCCGTCGTAACCTCCGACTTTAAGTCCCTTACTCAAAAGTAAAAACGCGAGAGAGGACATACCGGAACCGCCGATTCCTAAAAAAAACGGTTTTTGAAAGGACAATCTGTTTGAACTCATCGTCAATCGAGAGAAAAGAAATACTTCACTGTGTCTTTGGAGGCGTCCACGTGGGAGCACTGAAGAGAACTGATAGACATGTCGTTTAACAAATTCACGTTATTTATTATTCGATCCAATATTCTAAAAAGATGGGATTCGTCCTCGTCCTTTTGATCGATAACGATCGCGGCCCCGTTGAGTTCGAAGTATTTCGCGTTCGCCATCTGGTGATCGTCTTTCGCGTACGGATAAGGAATCAAAATCATAGGTAACGCGAACGCCGCACATTCGGAAAGAACACCCGAACCTGAACGGGCGATCACGAAGTTTGCCCATTCGTAGTGTTCTTTCATGTTATCGGAATAAGAGATGAGTTCGGCATCCTGCTTTGTCTTTTGGGAAACCTCTTCGTATAACGCGGAACCGGTTAATACTCGAAATCGAAACTGAGTGTTGATTTCCTCGTGCCCCATCAATGCGATGACGATATTATTGATCTGTCTCGCTCCCTGACTTCCGCCCATCACGAGCACGTTAAACTGTGTTTTCTTTTTGGTGTCGTATTTTTCGGAAAACTTCAAAGACATCTTAGGAAGCGTTTTTTTTCTGAGCGGATTTCCGAGAACTTGATAATTACAGGGGATCGCGGAATTTTTCGGCGGAAAACTAAAGGCGACTTTGTTCGCAAATCGAAAGAACAGTCGGTTCACGTTTCCGGGTACGGTGTTTTGTTCGCAGAGATAGATTTTCTTTTTAAAAAGAATTCCGTAGAGTATGGAAGATACGGTGGAATAACCTCCCATTCCGATTATTACGTCCACATTCAATTTTCTGAATAAAAGAAACGTTTTTAAAATCTGAATCGTATAACGAAAAGGAAATAGAAAAATATTGCTCGAAAGCGGCGGAAGGTTATGCCACAGAACCGGACAAGGAGCTTGTTCTAAATCCGGATTGTTTCGGTTGCGGATCAAGGAATATAGATATAGGTTTTCGTATCCGATTTTTTCTTTCAAGTCGGTTAATACTTCCGCCAGAGCCACTCCCGGTGAAATATGTCCCCCGGTTCCGCCGGCCGCGATTACGATCGATTTCATAAACCCAGGTTTTCCTTTCGCGTAATATTGACAAGAATTCCAAGAGAAATCAGTACGATGAGAATTGATGATCCTCCGTAACTCACGAACGGCAAACTGATCCCCGTAATCGGAAAAAT